>JANOHI010000137.1:0-1234 GCA_031406385.1 Acidimicrobiia bacterium | reverse complement strand
CCCAGCGCCGCCGCCCGCTCGAGCTGGCGCTTGAGCACCTGGCGCGGTGAGACCTCGATCGGCTTCGACTCGCCGTCGACCAGGTCGCACAACACCAAGGCCGTCTTCTCCAACCAAGGGATGCGCCGCAGCGTGGCCAGGTCGGGCATCGCCCGCATGTCGCCGTACCCCAGCTCCCAGTTGGCGAAGCGGAAGCCGGGGAGGACGTTCATCTCGACGTCGGTGGCGATCAGGTAGTTGCACGCCTCGATGCCGTGGAGCACGGTGTCGTCGAGGAAGAATCGGCCGGTCATGCGCTTGCCCTTCCAGGATCCGGCAAGGTCGGGGAAGACCACGAGCACGGTGTCGATCTCGTTTCGCTCCACACCCTCACGCAATTCGTGGATGGCGAGGTGCGGACGGGTCGAGTGGGCAGGGCTGTCCATAGGGAACGTTCTACTCCCGCAGAGGAGCGTGGCGCTGAAACGCATGCTGCTCGGCTAGACACGAGGTATGGAACTGGACTTCTGGATCGACCCTGTTTGACCGTGGTGTTGGCTGACGGCCAGGTGGGTCGTCGACGTCGCACCGCATCGCAAGCTCGTCATCCGCTGGCGACCGATCAGCCTGTACTTCAAGAACAACGTGCAGCCCGATTCACCGTGGCACGAGCGCAGCTTCCACAACCACCAGCTCCTGCGGGTGCTCGAGTCCGTGAGGGCCGAACATGGTGAGGACGCCGTGGCCAAGCTCTACTTCTCGTTCGGCGAGAGGATCCACGACAAGGGCGAGGGTCTGATCGATCCGGCGCCCTCGCTCGAAGCGTGCGGTCTTCCGGTCCACCACGCCGCGGCGATGACCGACGAATCGTTCGACACCACGATCCGTTCATCGATGGACGAAGGGCTCGCGCTCACCGGCGACAACGTCGGCACACCGATCCTCGGTTTCGAGAACGACATCGGCAAGAAGGTCGGCTTCTTCGGGCCCGTCATCAGCCGACGGCTGAAGCACTACGACGCACTCCAGATGTGGGACGGCATCATCGCCATGGCCGGCATCGACGCCTTCTGGGAGCTGAAGCGCACGAGGACCGAAGCACCGAACTTCGCCCCGGTCGAGTAGCACCCGGGTCAGTCAAGGAGCGCCGCGGGTGGCAGCTACACCGTGGCTTGGGATGCGCCGCGCATCCTCGAGGTGGCCGATGCCGCGGTAGCGCAACACACGCTGGTCGAGCTCTACGATGCGATGAAGG
>JANOHI010000106.1:0-12427 GCA_031406385.1 Acidimicrobiia bacterium | reverse complement strand
CACGTCTCAATCGGGAGCTCTTCGACGAACATAGCTACGCGTACTTACAGCTTGCTTCGCGTGTGCTGGCGCGAGCGGTTCTCGACGAGGGTCGCGGACTGATCTACAGCCGGGTGACTCAGGCCGACCTCGCCGAGTTCGGGGTGGAATACGACGAAGTCGAAGGAATGATCGACTGGGTGCGCACGGCCTCCGAGGCTGAGGTCGCCGTGATCTACAAGGAGGCGTCCGACGGGGTGCGCGTCTCGATGCGAAGCCTCAACAAGGTTGATGTCGGAGCCGTCGCCGGAACCCTCGGCGGGGGCGGCCATGTGCGGGCGGCTGGGTTCACCACGGCCTTGCCGATCGATGCTGTGCACTCCGTGCTGCTTCGCGCCCTCGACGCCGTTCTCTGATCCGACTGACGTGGGACGAAAGACCAAGGACTCTGGCGTCGACGGGCTCCTCATCGTCGACAAGCCCTCCGGCTGGACGAGCCACGACGTTGTGGCCAAGTGCCGGGGGGCGTTGCGCCAGAAACGTGCCGGTCATTCGGGGACGCTCGATCCTGACGCCACGGGGGTTCTCCTCGTCGGGTTCGGCTGCGTCACGAAGCTGCTGCCACTGCTGACAGCTCTGCCCAAGACCTACACCGCGGAGTTCGTCATGGGCACCGAGACCTCGACGCTCGATTCCTCGGGGGATGTGCTGCGGACCCACGACATGTCTGGACTCACGATCGAGGAAGTCCGTGCGGCATCGCTGCGGTTCCTCGGTGACATCGAGCAGATCCCGCCGATGGTCTCGGCCGTGCAAATCGGTGGCAAGCGGCTCCATGAACTGGCACGCCAGGGCATCGAGATCGATAGGCCGCCGCGTCCTGTCACGGTGTACCGCTACGAGATCCACTGCGAAGTCGAGACCGGTGTGTTCGCCGTCGAGGTCGAGTGCTCATCGGGAACCTACGTCCGCACCCTCGCTGCGGACCTTGGTGCGGCGTTGGGCGGCGGCGCTCACCTCCGCAGTCTTCGTCGCACGGCGATCGGGTCCTTCCTGGTCAACGAGGGGATTCTCGTCGACGACTCACTTCGCGACGCCACGCTCCTCTCGCCGCGAGAGGCCCTCCGGGACTATCCGATCGTCACGGCCGACGCGGCAACGGCGTCCATGGTCGCCAACGGAAGGATGCTCCCGGCCATCGCTTTTGCCGCGGCTGCAGTTGGCGGCTCGGTCAATGCAAGCCGGGCGAACCAACGACTTCCGGGGGCTGGAGTTCCGAGGTGGGGTGTCGTCGGGCCCGACGGCGAGTTGATCGCGGTCTACGAACTGGCCGGGGACGGCTTGGCCAAGGCGTCGATCGTGGTTCCCGCTCGCCCGCCTGAAGTGGAAGCCCGGTCGTGATTGTGACCGCTGACCCCTCGACTGTCGTACGACCGCAGGTAGCGTGGTCGGCGTGCAGGTGATTCGTGATCTTGAAGCCGTGTCCGGACTCGACGGGGGTGCGGTCGTATCGATCGGCTTCTACGACGGGGTGCACCTCGGTCATCGGCTCGTGATAGCCGAGGTCTGCCGGATCGCCGCCGAGCGAGGCCTCAGGAGTGTCGTCGTCACGTTCGACAAGCACCCGGCGAAGATCGTGCGTCCCGAGTCGGCGCCCGCCCTCCTCACGTCCCTCGATGAGCGGATCGAGCTCCTCGGGACGACCGGCGTCGATGCCACGGTGGTCATCGAATTCGATCAGGCTCGGGCGAGCGAGTCACCCGAGGAGTTCGTGCGTGAGGTCCTCGTCGGAGCATTGAACGTGCGGGCCGTTGTCGTCGGCGACGATTTCCACTTCGGCCGGGAGCGCAAGGGCAACGTCGAACTGCTCACCACTCTCGGGAACGAGCTCGGCTTCGACGTCGTCGGCATCGACCTCGTCGGCAGCGACGGTCACCCCACCACGGGGATGAAGGTGTCGAGTACCCAGATCCGCCAGGTCCTTCGGGCGGGCGACGTTGTGCGCGCCGGCGAGCTGCTCGGCCGCCCGCACGGGGCTCGTGGTGTCGTCGTCCACGGCGATGCACGCGGGCGCCAACTCGGCTTCCCCACGGCCAACGTCGCTGTTGACCCGGAGCTCTGCCTGCCCGCCGATGGCGTGTATGCCGGTTGGTACTTCCGCCCGGACGGTGCACGTCTTCCTGCGGCGATCAATCTCGGCCGTCGTCCGACGTTCTACGACGCTCACCCACATTCCCTCCTCGAAGCGTTCATCCTCGACTTCTCCGGCGATCTCTACGGTGAGGTGGCGCGTGTTCAGTTCGTGCAGCGCTTGCGGGCCGAGATGAAGTTCGAGTCGCTCGAGGCCCTCATCGATCAGATGAACGCTGATGTGTTGCATGCCCGAGAGATCCTGGGCGTGCGTTGAGCACGCCCGACCCTACCGACGCGGAGCTCGCCGCCCAAGAGGCGCGACTGGTGTTCGAGTCGTTCACCAACGATGACGCCATTGCCCTTGGTTTGGCCCTGGTGAATGCGGCCCGGGCCGAGCAACTCGCTGTCACGGTCGATGTGCGCCGTGGTGAGCAGCAGGTGTTCCATGCCGCGCTTCCCGGCACCACGGCCGACAACGACGAGTGGGTCGAACGCAAGGTTCGCGTCGTCCGCCGCTTCGAGCAGAGCTCGTTTCGCGTGGGATGCACGCTCCGGCGCCTCGGCAAGTCGATCGAAGAGGCCTTCCTGCTCGATGGTTCGCTCTTTGCGCCGCACGGGGGAGCGTTCCCGATCACCGTCCGCGGGGCCGGCGTCGTCGGCGTGGTGACGGTGTCGGGGTTGCCGCAGCGGGCCGACCACGAACTGGTCCTCCAGGTTCTCGGCGAGTTCGTCGGCCCGTAGCACGCGACCGGACAGACAGCGGCGGTGACGCCGAACGCTGCCACTCGTGGTGGCGAGGTCTCTTTCGGTACCTGAGTTACGCGGGGCGTGACGTTTCCTGAATCGGTAATCAGTCGCTGGTTCTTTGTTCATTACTGAGCGAATTGTGTGCCTTGAGAGACTTGGAATGAAGGCAAGCTGGCTAAGCACTTTTTTACTCAAATATTGCTTGACCACTGGTGGCATTTCACTTACAGTGACCGTACTTGAGGCGAGACACACATCTCGCAGGTATCGAGTCTGGGTAGTTCCACTCTCCCCACGTGAGAACAACTCCTCTCGAACGAGCTCAGCAGAGTCCTGGGTGCAGGCTCTCGGCTGTGCTCACCCACCGCGCTCTTCCCCTCGGTGTTTCCGCAATTCGGCTGAATGTGTATCCGCTGGAGGCTGTAATGCCTGGTATTGCGACGCAGTTTGTCGTCCTCGAACGGACGATCGATAAGCTCGGAGCCTCCGGGAATCCGATGCTGGAGGGAATCGCTCAACTCATGAAGGCCAACAGTGCCTTCGCCTACCTGGGTGCGGTGGGTCCTTCGCTGGCCGACTTCATCCCGGCGGATCCGCCTGTCGGCACCGGGCCCTCGACGCCGGCAAGCCCGTATGCGTCGTTGTGGGCGATCGTGCTCGGCATCGCCGGCGGAGACGGAACACCCACAGATCCCGGGATTCTGTACGTCATCAACGAGTTCAAACGACTTCTCGACAAGATCGAAGGAATCGTTGTAGCGCAGGACCTCGGAGCATTGAAAGACCTGCGTGATTCCGGAGAAGTGGCGGTCATCGAGCAGGTGGCCGATCAACTGAAGGTCATCGTCGATGGAATGCTGCCTCGGGTGGCCGGGATCGGCGCGGCGATCACCACGGCGATGAAACCGGCGGTGAACGTAGCTCCGGGTTCGCCGCCACCACCACCGCAGGCGTGGTCAGCTCGGGAGTGGATGTTCTGGAAGCATCCGGGTCGGTTCGCGCAGTCGCTCGTGTCTCGAGCTCAGGCATCCGGAGACCCACGTTTTCTCGCGTATGCCTATGGCTATCTGTCGTCCTTCTCCGGCTGCGCGTCGATCAATCCCTTCTTGAATTCGGTCGTCGGGTCCGGTCATCGTCAGCAGTGGTGGAGAACGCGATGGGTCGGGAACTATGCCGACACGTGGGTCCATGGCTTCTACGCAAGGCCCACGGTGATGGCTGGGGACACGCCGAACCCGCCGTACCCGCAATGGACGGGGTTGTGTGATGCCGCGCTTCACGACCGGATCTCCCTTGGATCGATCGACCCCGTTGCGGTGATGACCGGCCTGCGTCAGTCAGCGGCATTTCCTTCGGTCCTGCCAGCGGACTTTTCGAAGTTCTGGATGAGCGCTTGGGAAGACGCCTATGGGCCGCCACCGCTCACGAGTCGCTTTCGTGCAGGGGCGCTCAACGGCGCATACGTGATGACCTGGATGAAGCTGTGGTTCCAAACGAGCGGGCTGGTGGTCGGTTGCCCCGCGAAATCGTTGGGTGCACCGCCCTCCACATGCGGTTCGGCACCTCCGTGGGTCGACCCGAATGTGCCCGGTGACAATGGATCAGGTACCGGGCCAAAAGTTCCCGAGCCCGAGTCCGATCCGGACATCGGCGAGATCATCTCGGGCGCGATTCTTGCGATTCTGGGCGTCGCTTCATTCATTTTCGGTGGTGCCGCGATTGGTGCGGCTCTTCTCGCAGCGGGCGTAGGTCTGATGGTCGATGGCGCGATTCAGATCGACTGGGACAAGCTCGCCTGCGACATCTTCTGGCTACGGATGTACCTGAACAACGGACTCAAGGCGCTGCATGACTTGCTCACCTTGGGCGGCTTCACTCATCCGTATCCGAGCGAGCTTGCACTCGACACGACGACGATCACTCTCCTCGGTATCCCGTACACCTTCGATTCCGGAAAACGGTTGGCGAAGTCGAGGCCGCTTTTTCCGAAGGAACTCACAGGTGCGCTGCATCGTGAACCGGTTGGCTCGTATCCGACCAAGGCGTGGGACGGCGGGCTCGGCACGTGGACGCAGACGCCGACGGCGAGCAGCCCGGGTGTCGAGGCCCCTGAGACCGCGGCATATCTGGTTGCGGAATACCTGTCCTTCGCCGTGGCCGACGACATCGGCAACCCGCTCTCATCGACGAGCGACGTCCGTACAGGCACGTCTTGGCCACCGGGTGAGCGCCATCTCCCCGGGACGCTCGTCCCGGTCACGTTCGCCAACGCCGTCGACAACGCGGTCGACCTCATTGGCGCCGCAGGGTCAGCCGTTCCTGACTGGAATCTCGACGGCGACCGCGGCATGGCCTGGCTCACCTGGCAACACGTCGGTCCGACGATTTCGGACCCGATGGCCGTGGCGGGTGAGTCATGAAAGCCTCGACGAAGCCACGCAAATCGCGAACCCCTGACGCGGCCCACGGGGCGAAAGGCGACGGCGACATCGTCGAAGCGGTCGACCGAGCTCGCGACGAGGCAACTGAGCGACGGCGGCGCGAATACGACGTGTACCTCCGCCGGCTCGCGAAGAGCGGCCTGCGTGGACAGGATGGGAACGAAGGAGGGCGCCTTCCGCCTATCAGCCCGTTTCTCGTGATCCGAAATGCATTGACGGATCTCGGTGCTCGTCCAACTCCTCCTGGTTTCAACTTCTGGTCGTCACCCGACATCTGGGTCGATTCGAGTGATCCGTTCGGAAATCCCGTCGCCGGCGAACCCAACGTCCTCAAGGCGAGGGTCCTCAATCTCGGCTCATTCCAGGCCGCACCGGTACAAGTCGACTTCTACTGGGCCGATCCGTCCCTCGGTCTCGTGCCTGCCTCGATGCATCACGTCGGCACCGAATGGGTCGACATCCCGAGCTTGACGAGCGCCGTTGTGGCCTGTTCGACGCCGTGGGTTCCCGTCTTGGTGAACGGTGGCCACGAGTGCGTCATCGCTCAATGCAGCAATTGGATCCTCGATCCCATCACGCATCCTTTTAACCCCGTGGCCGATCGGCACGTGGCCCAACGCAATCTGCATGTACTCGCGGCAGCTCCGGGAACCAAAGCGGTGTTCGACCTTCGGTTGACGAATGCATTTCCGTTCCTTGTCACCGCAGCAGTTGACGTTTCGATCCGTCACCTTCGGCTGCGAGCGGAGCTTGACCCGGCGGCTGTCGCGGGAGCGGCAGCGTCGTTTCTCCTGCGCGAGGAATGTCGACCGGCAGCACTCATCGAGCGTTACCCCAAAGGTTCCGTTGGGCATCGAATCGGTCGATCGGCGAGTCGCCGTGCCGAACGACACCCCGATCTCTTGGCCACGGAGGACTTCGAACTTCTTGATGGCCGCGGTTCCGTCGAAATCAACGCCGTGCTCACGGAGAATGCCGGGAGGCTGCAGTCGAGCGACGGGGCGGCGTTCGCGGCGGACTTCTCCCGGTACGCCGCCCAGAACACACTCCATCGTTCACCAATCAAAGCGTTGGAGTTGCTCACCACCGATCTGCGACCGAGCAGCTACGCGACGACGGCCGTTGCTCTGGTCGTTCCAGAGAAGCTCGCCGACGACGAGATCCTCGTCGTCGAACTTGCCCAGCGCGTCGGCGAGATCGTGCTTGGGGGCTACACCGTGGTGATCACGCCGATCACCTGACTCATCCGAACCGGCCAAAGAAGAGAGACGTGATGAATTCCAAGAACGAAGACCTACGCGATTTGGTCATCGACCAGATCGACGACGCTCGGGATCTGCTCGAGCTTGCGCGACAACTGGAGAAGTACCTGCCCATCGAGTCGTTCAAACATCTCGACGCCCAAGTTGGAGATCGCTCGCTGCGGTTTCGGGACAGCGACTTCGACCTCCGGTCGCTTGGCCATCTGGTCCCTCCAATCGCCTTCCCGGTCACGTCGTTGAGCGGCCTCGTCGAACGACTCGGGGAGGTGATGCGACTGGTGCCGCCTCACCTGGGGGTCGATGTCGAATCCGAGAACGGCGCCCGCCGAGTGCTTCGCAGCCAAGGTCCGCTCGGGATGTTCGGCGGTTCCAGGCCTCAAAACGCAGTCGGTGTTGCTCTGAGCCCGGGGCTGACGCCCCCGGCTGGTCCGCCCATCCCCGTCACCGCAACCGAACACTAAGGACTTGTCATGGCACTCATTGGAGGCGTCATCCGAAACGCCGCGAATCACAACCCGATCTGGACGGCGAGCGCGATGCCGACTGGCGGAAGCTTCAGCAATGTAGTAAGCGCAGATAGTAATGGTATCTGGAACGCGCTTTGGGGGTACGAGGGAATCAGCGTGACTCACTCGGCCTCGGGATTCAACCCGGGGGTCGTGAACTACGTGCAGTCCGACATCGTCTGGTACCCGGATTATCAGTCGTACGGGTACTGGAAAGTTGTCGAGCTGATCGCGGCTCCGCCGCCACCGAACTCCTGCTTCACCGGGCCGACCAAGGTTCTCTTGGCCGATGGCGAAGAGCGACAGATCGCCAGGGTGATGGTCGGCGATCGAGTGGCCGGCATGGAAGGGACGGTCAACACGGTCGTGGCGATCGAGAAGCCACGGCTCGGGTCCCGCCGGCTCTACTCGTTCAACGACTCCGATCCCTTCGTCACGGCCGAGCATCCGTTCATGACCGAAAGAGGATGGTGCAGCGCCGACCCCTCTGCCCTTCGAGCCGAGGGATGCCTGTTGGAGGTAGGAGCGCTGCGATCCGGCGATCGCCTCTTGCGTGCCGCCTCCGTCGGGGTGTTGACGTCGAGTGCCGGAGCGCAGCTGGATGTGTCGTACTCGCTCGCCGAGCTTCGGTCGCTGGCCTCGGTCGAGGCAGACCCGGCAACGCAGTTGTACAACCTCGTGCTCGACGGCGACCACGCGTACGTCGCCGACGGCTTTGTCGTGCACAACAAGACAAGCTCCCACTGAGTCCCTCGGTGGATCTCCTCGCGATGTCGGCGGCGGCCCTCGGCCGCCGACAACTTGACGCGCTGCAGTCGGTCGTCCCCGATGGCTCGATCGGACGGAATCGACGAATACGCGCCGCCACCGTCGACGCGCTCGCGATCTTGGATCGGTTGTCGCTCCGCGCCGATTGGCTCCTACCCCTGGTCGAGGACCTTTCGCGGCTTGCTGCGGAGGACAGCCGCTACCGGTTCCTCAACGCCATTCCAGACGGCCCCGTTCTTGCTCTGAGCCGCGCAGTCGCGCTCGAGGAAGCGCTCTTCGGCTCGCGATCCGACGCGGTCGCTGAACTCGCTCTTCAGATGGGCATGTTCACGCTGCTCCTCGACGGCCTGCTCGATGAGGTGCCCGCGGATCTTGCGATCGCCAGCAAATGGCTTCGCTACGCCATGAATCCGCAACAGTGGGGCGGGTCCGGAATCGAGGAGTTCCGTTGTCGGGAGCTCCCGGTCACCGACGCGTTGTGCTGGCTGACCAAATCGATCGTCGACACGGTGAGCGCCTCACGAGGTTGGCGCGACGAGGTCGTTCGTGAGCAGTTCTCCTCGGCCACGGTCAGCGCGTTCGCGGCCGAACTGCATAGCGTTGCGCTTGCGACGATGGGTGATGGACCGCCGCCCGATGACTTGCGCGACTCCATCCTGGCGAAGTCGACGGCACCTATTTGGGCCGGTGCCCTGATTCCTGCGTGTGAGCACGGCTGGCCGACGGGAATCGATCCTTTCGCATTCGAAGGTCTGGCGCGCTCCATCGGAGCTTTCGGTGGTTGGATCGACGATGTGGTCGATGTGGCCGAAGACCTGCACGCTGGTCGATGGAGCCTCGTGACTCTCGAGATCTATCTGGGGATCGGCCCTCGGTCGGCGAATGAGCTCGGTCGGGACTCGCGCTCAGTGGTTGCCAAGGCGTTGTGCTCGACGATGGTGCATGCGCGGATTGCGTCGATCGGAGCCGAACAACTGAAGCACATTTCGCAGTCGCTGACCATTCTCGGATCTGATACATCCGGCGTGCTTCTCGCCCTTTCGGACATGGCCGACGCCTGCCTCTTTGATTCCAAGCGTGCGGCATGAACGCCCGGGCGCTTTGTCCGGTCGCCTGGACTCTCGCCGGTGGCCGAGCACGAACACCATGAAGTGTTTGGTCGTCGGCGCCGGGCCGGCTGGCTGCGCCGCGGCCGCGGCCCTCTCGGCGTGCGGAGTCGACGTTGTCGTTCTCGAGCGGGGCCGCAGAGGAAAGGACAAACCGTGCGGCGATGCGTTCCTGCCGGACGCCGTGGATCAACTCCGTCGGCTCGGTGTTTCTGCCGACGCGACGGATTCAGTCGTCAGACCGTTCGATGGGGTTGAACTGCGGCAAGGAGATCGTCGGCTGTGGCGAGTGGGACTGCCGTCCCCGGGGTGGGTGGCTCCACGGGCGATCATCGATCAGCTGTTGCGTGACCGGGTCGCCGAACGCGCTGCGGTGGTGTATGACCAGGTTGTTCGATCGGTGGAACGACGCGAAGGTGCATGGCGTGTTTCGGTTCGGTCGACAGCGGGGGGTCGCCGAGGTGCATTGAACACGCTTCGGTGTGACGGGATCGTTCTGGCAACGGGCTCGGCGACGCGACTTGCGCACTCGGTCGGCTTTGCCTTGCACGCTGACTTCGGAACATCGGCCACGGTCTACGCTCGCCGTGCCGGCGCGGGCATGGACGACCGTCGGTTGTCTCGGTGTGGGAAGTCAATCGATTTCCACTTCGGTGTGGCCGACCTTTCCGGCTATGCCTGGGTCTTCCCGGTCGATGATCTCACCGCGAACCTCGGCGTCTGCTCGCTCGGGGCGACTCGTCGACCACTCACGAATCTGCTTGCGTCCTTCGCGGTCGATCGAGGGTGGACGCCGTTTGGGAGGGTGCGAACCGGTGCCGCACCATTGTGGACGGGATCGCAGACGACTTGGCATGACGATCGGGGCATCGCAGTCTGCGGCGATGCGGCTGGGCTCGTCGATCCGTTGAGCGGTGAGGGGATCGGGGTCGCTCTGGAGTCGGGGTCGCTCGCCGGCACGGCGATGGCCGGCCACCTCGCCAGTGAGGCGAATGCGTTGTTCGAGTACAGCGCGGAACTTCGTCGTCGGGTGGACGAGCGGATGGCCCTATCGCCCCAAAGACGAGTCTGGTCGACCTTGGTCGGCGCCTGACCGGCTACGGTCCCGTGTCGTCTCTCGGCGGTTTCGGCGATGTCAGGCCATCCGGTCGGCCCATCCTCCGCTCACTGGTAATGTACGTGGGTCCCTTGGCTGGCACCCAGCACGTGGAGTGGCTCCGGCCGCCCGCCTGACTGGTCTCATTGCGAGCCATCCGGTGTCTCTCAACGAAAGCATTCCCTTTTTCCCATGATCGACAAAGCCGCCGTCATCGCCGCGCACCGCACCAGCGAATCCGATACCGGGTCTCCTGAAGTGCAGATCGCCATCCTCACCGCGCGGATCACCTATCTCAACGACCACCTTAAGGCCCACAAGCACGACCACCACACTCGCCGTGGTCTGCTCATGATGGTCGGTCAGCGTCGTCGGCTCCTCGACTACGTTCGCAAGAACGACGTCGAGCGTTACCGCGGAATTCTCGCCGTTCACGGCCTGCGTCGCTGATTTTTTCGTTCTTCGGGCGGCCAACGGCCGCCCGATGCGCATTGCGACCCAATTCCGGGGGCGCACTGCCGGGCCCCAGGGTCCACCATCCCGTTGTCGGCGTACGGGAAACTTCACGCCGAAACCCACATCAACCGGTAGCACCCCAAGCCCAGCAATCCTCACGATGGGGTCGGCTGCCAGTTGTGGATCCCCCGCCCAGGCGGGGCGTCGACAACTGGGAACCGGCCCACCCGCCTGGGGTGCTCCACGCACGGCACCACCCAAGAAATGCTCCGCCAGAGGCGGGGACGCGGTGGCGTGCACCACTCAAGGAGTACATCTCAATGGCTGACGCCAAATCCGTCTCAACGACGGTCACCGGGACCGACAAGGTCCTCACCTTCTCCACGGGCAAACTTGCCCAGCAGAGCCAGGGCGCCGTTGTCGCCACGCTCGGCGGCACGACGGTGCTGACCACCGCCAACGCCGCCAAGGGCGTGCGCGACGGTATCGATTTCTTCCCACTCACCATCGATGTCGAGGAGCGGGCCTATGCGGCCGGCAAGATCCCCGGCTCGTTCTTCCGTCGTGAAGGTCGCCCGACCGATGCGGCGATCCTCACCTGCCGCCTCACCGACCGGCCGCTGCGCCCGGCATTTCCTGCCGGGTTCCGCAACGAGACCCAGGTTGTCATCACCGTCATCGGCGCCGACCAGATCAACCCCCACGACGTGCTGTCGATCAACTCGGCGTCGGCTGCACTGATGATCTCGGGCATCCCGTTCGAGGGTCCGATCGGCGCCGTGCGCATCGCCTATTCGACCGAGGGCGAGTGGATTCCCCACCCGACGTTCGAGGAAGGTGCGGCGAGCACATTCGAACTCGTCGTCGCCGGTCGCCTCGTCGAGGACGGCGAGTACGCCGGTGATGTGGCCATCATGATGGTCGAGGCCGGCGGCACGGAGACTGCCTGGGCGTCCTATGAAGACGGCGCCCCGAAAGTCACCGAGGCGGTGGTCGCCGACGGCCTGATGGCCGCGAAGACCTGGATCAAGGAGTCGATTGCCCTGCAAAAGGAGCTCGTCGCCCTCGCCGGTTCACGGCCCATGATGAGCTACACCCCGGTCTTCGACTACGGCGACGACGTCTTCGCTGCGGTCGAGAAAATCGGCAAGAAGATCCTCGAGCCGGTCACCAAGATCATCATCAAGGCCGAGCGCAACGCCGCAACTGATGCTGCGACTGCCGAGATCCTCGCAAAGGTATCGGGCGACTTCCCGGGACGCGAGAAGGAGATCAAGGAAGCCGTACGTTCGCTTACGAAGAAGATGGTCCGTGCTCGGGTCGTCAAGTCCGGTGAGCGTATGGACGGCCGCGGCCCGAGAGACCTTCGTCCGGTCAGTGCCGAAGTCGGCATCATCCCGACCGCCCATGGCACCGGCCTCTTCCAGCGCGGTGAGACGCAGGTCTTGAACGTCTGCACGCTGGCGATGCCGAAGATGAACCAGATGCTCGACACGCTCGAGCCGGTCACCAAGAAGTACTTCATGCATCACTACAACATGCCGCCCTCGGCCAACGGCGAGACCGGTCGGGTCGGTTCGCCGAAGCGCCGCGAGATTGGCCACGGCAAGCTCGCCGAGCGCGCACTCCTGCCGGTCGTCCCGAGCCAGGAGGAGTTCAGCTATGCGCTGCGCCTCGTGTCCGAGGTTCTGGCGTCGAACGGTTCCACGTCGATGGGCTCGGTCTGTTCGGCCTCGCTTTCTCTGATGGATGCCGGTGTGCCGATCAAGGCCGCCGTGGCCGGTATCGCCATGGGCCTCATCTTCGACGACGGCAAGTACACGACGTTGACCGACATCCTCGGCTCCGAGGATGCGTTCGGCGACATGGACTTCAAGGTCGCCGGGACATCGGAATTCGTCACCGCACTCCAGCTCGACACCAAGATCGATGG
>JANOHI010000084.1:0-12310 GCA_031406385.1 Acidimicrobiia bacterium | reverse complement strand
ATCCGTCCGGTCGCGTACAGCGCGGTCGACTCGGCCTCGACCTGTTTCTCCAACGCGATCACTCCGTCGGGGTCTCGCCCTTTGGTGATGATGTTCATCACTCCGGCCAGCTGCTTGGGTCCCATCACAGCAATGCGATGGTTCGGCCAGGTGAAGATGAACCGAGGGTCATACGCCTTGCCGCTCATGCCGTAGTTCCCCGCACCGTAAGACGCACCGACCATCAGCGTGAGATGTGGCACGGTGGAGTTCGACACGGCGTTGATGAGCTTCGCGCCGTCTTTGATGATGCCGCCCTGCTCGTATCGGGTGCCGACCATGAAACCGGTGATGTTCTGGACGAACATGATCGGCGTGTCGGTGCGGTTGCAGAGCTGGATGAACTGCGCCCCCTTCTGCGACTCCTCCGAGAACAGGATGCCGTTGTTGGCGAGGATGCCGATCGGGAAGCCGCACAGCGACGCCCAACCGGTGACGAGTTGGGTCCCGTAGAGCGGCTTGAACTCCTCGAACCGTGAGCCGTCGACGACCCGGGCGATGATCTCGCGCACGTCGATGGGTTTGCGTACATCGGCCGGAGCGGCGCCGAGCAGTTCGGCCGGATCGTGTACCGGTGCATCAGCTGGCATCGTGGGACCGGGACCGTGCTTACGCCAGTTCAGGTGGCCGACGATGTCGCGCCCGATCCGCAACGCGTCGAGTTCGTCCACGGCGAGATAGTCAGCGAGACCGCTGACCCGTGCATGCATGTCGGCACCACCGAGATCTTCTTCGTTGGCGTCCTCGTTGATGGCCATCTTGACGAGCGGCGGACCGCCGAGGAACACCTGGGCACGGTCTTTCACCATCACCACGTAGTCGCTCATGCCCGGCGTGTACGCGCCGCCGGCCGTCGATGGGCCGAAGACGAGCGAGATGGTCGGGATGCCCGCCGCGCTCATCCGGGTGAGGTTCTTGAACGACGCACCCCCGGGCACGAAGATGTCGGCCTGCCGCGGAAGATCAGCGCCGGCCGACTCGGTGAGCGTGATGTACGGCAGCCGATTCTTGAGCGCGATCTCCATGCCGCGCAGGCTCTTGGTCACCGACGAGGGATTCGACGCGCCGCCCTTCACCGTCATGTCGGTGCCCTGAATGAAGCATTCGACGCCATTGATCAGACCGATGGCATTGACTCCGCCCGCACCGACCGGGTCACCTGTTCCCCATGCCGCCAGTGCGTGAAGTTCGAGTAGCGGTGAGTCACGATCAATCAGCAGTTCGATCCGCTCGCGCACCAGCATTTTGCCGCGGCTGCGGTGGCGCTCGATGTAGCGCTCGCCACCGGCAACGAGGGCCTCACGCTGCTGGGCAAGGACCACGTCGAGCAGAATCTGCATGGCGTCGGCGTTGGCCCGGAACTCCGACGACCGCGGATCGAGTCGGGTCGTGAGTACGGACATCGCCCCCGAACGTAGGGCCGTTCCGCTCACGGAAGCAAACACACACGTCGTGGAGTCCTAGGAGGGTTCGCCCTGGGCGCGGCGGAGTTCGGCGTAGCGGAGAACGGCGCGGTCGACGGCCTTGTCGATGGCCTTCTCGAGCTCGTCGGTGGTGACGACATCGGAGAGCGAGAGTCGAATGGAAACGAGTTCGCGCGCCAAAAACTCCGTGTCGGCCTGCGTGCGCGAGGCAGTGTCGCGATCGCGTTCGGTGCTCACTCGATCGCGATCGGCCTGCCGGTTCTGGGCGAGGAGGATCAGCGGCGCGGCGTACGCGGCCTGCAACGACAGGATCAGCGTCAGGAACTGGAACGGGTACTCGTCGAACCGGTTGGCTTCCGGCACGACGATGTTGACGAGCACCCACGCAGTTACGAACGCCGTCTGATACACGAGGAAGCGTGCTGTTCCGATGAAGCGGGCAATGCCTTCGGAAAAGTTGCCGAAGGCATCGGGGTCGTAGTGGACACCGAGGCGAATACCCCGACGACGCGGCTGGGAGAGATCGAGTGGCGTGCGACGACCGAAGAACCCCGGTCCTTCGTTGCGCGGCACCCGCCCCTTGCGGCGCGTCACCGCCGCCTCCAGCCATCAGGAAGAAGATGGTCGAGCACGTCGTCGACGGACACCGCACCGAGGAGACGTCCCTGGGCATCGCACACCGGCACGGCGACCACGTCATAGGACGCAAGGCGACGGGCAATCTGCGCGGTCGCAAGGTCCGGGGCGACAGATTCGGGTTGGGCGTCGAGGCAGCGTCCGAGCGACGTGGACGGCGGCTCTCGCAGCAATCGTTGGTAGCCGACTGGACCGAGGTATCGGCCCGTAGGCGTCTCATGCGGCGCTTCGCAGACGAAAACGTGAGCGGCCTCGGCCGCCGGCAGATCGGGATTGCGGATACGCGCGAGCGCCTCAGCGACCGTGGCGTCGGCGCCGAAGATGAGGGGGTCGGGGTTCATCAGACCACCGGCGGTATCGGGAAGATACGCGAGCAGTCGTCGCATCTCCTCGGACTCCTCGGGGTCCATGTCGGCGAGGACCTCTTCGCGCTTGGCCGGTTCGAGCTCAGCGAGCACGTCGACCGCGTCGTCGATGTCCATCTCCTCAAGCACGTCGGCGGCGCGCTCGATGTCGAGATGCTCGATCATGGCCGCCGCCTCGTCCTCGGGGAGCTCGACGAGGAGGTCGGCGAGGTCCTCATCATTCATCGCGTCGACGACGGCGTGACGCTCGCTTTCCTCGAGACCGGCGATCTGGGTGGCGGCGTCGGCCGGGTGCATTTCCCGGAGTTCGGAAACCTGCTGGGTCACAAGGTTGGCGCCACCGAAGAACTCACGCAGCATCTCCCAGCCGACCAGCCGCCCGGTGCGTCGGCGACGGAGCATGCCAGTTGCTGCGAGCGACACGCCGGACACATCCCACGCGCGCGTGCCATTCGGCGACGGGCGGAGCGCAAGGTCGTTGATGAGCTCGCGTCCAACCCGACGATCCAAGAAGTCGGCGACAACAAGCTTCTCGCCCTGGCGGAGCTTGAAACGGCGGAGATCGACCGTGCCGGAGTGCAGGCGGACGCCGCCCGAATCGATTTCCGCGACCCGATTGGCGTTGACGAAGATATGGCGGCGCTGGACGAGGGCCACGAGGCCGAGGACCGGAGGCGGGGTGTCAGCCGCTGGGTACCCGAGCACAACGTCGACGAGTCGACCGACGGGAGCGCCGTCGCTCGTCAGGATCTCCAACCCGATCAGACGGGTGACAAAGACGGGTGCTCCGCTCACGCACCGAACCTACTCGCCGACAACCGCCGCCCCGTGGCCGAAACTGCTGGCACCGACTGCTCGCAACACACCCGCCGGAAACCGCTGGGAGAGAGGTTGCCCCTAAATGTTGGGGCAAAACACCTCCGTCGAGCGCTCGGAGGTGTTTTGCCGCACGCCGCGGGTCGGACGCGTCCGACGCCGCCAGACACCGAACGCCGATCGAAGGTTTCCCTCTGGACGGCGTCGGACGGCATCGTTTGCCGACTCGCGTGCTCGGGCCGAGGCGCGAACCGCCTCGAGGTGGACGTTGGCGACGAACAGGGCGTCGCTTGGGTGCTGGGAGTTCATGACGGTCTTCCTTCGTGTTCGACGCAATGCCAGTCGCCCGGCTCACGGCTATCGGCCCCGAAGCGGAGCGAAGCAATTTCGAAGGCCACAACGACGAGCGTGGCAAGAGCGATTCCCATGATGATCTCATTTCGTGGTCAACTGTCCATTAATTATCGTGAATAGACATTGATCTGTCCAACAAATAAGCTCGATGAGTATCATGCAGGAATCGAATGAACCCTGGGGACTCGACACGCGGCACCTCGCCGCGCTGGAGGCAATCGCGAGAACGCGATCGGTCAGTCGGGCCGCTCACGAACTCGGCTACGGACAGAGCGCCGTGTCCCAGCAGCTCGCCGCCCTGGAGCGGATCGTCGGGCACCGACTCGTCGACCGTGGCACCGGCCCACGGCCGGTGATGCTCACGGCGGCCGGCGAGACGCTGCTCGGTCACACGAACTGGGTGCTCGATCGTCTCGAAATGGCCCGACGAGATCTTGAGCGGCTCTCCGCCGGCCAAGTCGGAAGCATCGCCATCGGCACCTTCCAGTCTGCCGGCGCCCGACTCCTGCCCCAGGTCCTTGCTGCGTTCCGAGCCACATGGCCCGATCTTCGCGTGTCGATCCACAACGAAATGGACGACGGTGAGCTCCCGGATCTGATTCGGTCCGGCGCAATCGATGCAGCGTTCCTGGCCGAAGGGTCCTTAGGCGACGACTTCGAACAGATGGAGTTGATGGTCGATCGCTATGTCGCGCTCGTTCCTCCGGGCCACCGTCTCGCCGACCGAGCGACGGTCTCGCTGGTCGACTTCGCCGGGGAGGACATGGTCGACGGCTCACTCGGCGACACGTGCACGACGAAAGGGGCCCACGCCTTACGCGCCGCCGGCATCGAAACCAACGTCGTGTTCCGCACGGAGGACAACCCGACACGCCAACGCCTCGTGGACGCCGGGCTCGGATGCGCGGTACTTCCCGGACTGACGGTTGAACCGGGACTGCCGAACGGCGCGGTGATGATCCCGATCGAGGAGGATCTCTCGCGGATCATCAACCTCACCTGGTCGGCCGAACGAACCCGATCCTTTGCACTCGACCGTTTCATCGAGACCACCAGGATCGTTGTTGCGAAGATTGCGGCCGACCCAACATCGACCGGGGAGCGAACGCCACGCCGCGCCGTCACTAGAAGGCAGTGACCCGCACCTTCGGCGCCATCTGTCGCGCTCAGTCGCTCCTGGAGCGACCCGGCGCAACAACTCCCGCTATCAAACGAACGACGTATGGCGGAAGGGGTGGGATTTGAACCCACGGGGCTCATCACCCGGCAGTTTTCAAGACTGCTACATTCGGCCGCTCTGTCACCCTTCCAGGGGTGACCCGAGTGTAGAACCAGCAGCAACTCGGCTTGGTCGGATTCAGACTTCGACGAACACTCCGACGCTCTGATTCCTTCGGCAGTCCCCGGATTCCTGACGGTGCAGGAACGAGACCTTCGCAACTTGGAGCTTCGGACCGGTCCACCCCGCTGGAGGGGCAGACAAACAAAGGTTGTCGTACAGCAGCCCCTGCTGTCCGGTGGCCAGTTCGCATTCCTCCAGCAAGCCAGGTCCGCGGCGCGGACTCTTGCGATCACCATCGTGATGCGTGATTGCTCCGCATCCGACCACACCCGAGGCGAGGACGAGGGTGAGGGCCAGCCACCCCACAATGAACTTGGTCGAGATGCGTTCCACACCCGGAGCGTACGCCGAGCGCCCCTCGGGAGCGCTGCGCCCGTGCAAGGTCGTTACAAGCCCCGGACGATCTCCGCCATGAGTTCCCCGGCCTCGGTCGGGTTGAGACCGACGCGAACGCCGGCAGAGGCAAGCGCATCCATCTTGCCCTGCGCCGTTCCCTTGCCACCCGAGACAATGGCCCCGGCATGTCCCATCTTCTTGCCGGCGGGAGCGGTGACGCCGGCGATATAGGCGCTCATCGGCTTCGTGACGTTGGCCTTGATGAACTCCGCCGCCTCTTCCTCGGCACTCCCGCCGATCTCGCCGATCATGATGATCGCCTTGGTCTCGGGGTCCTTCTGGAATTCGGCAAGCACATCGACGAAGGACGTTCCCGGCACTGGGTCGCCTCCGATGCCGACACACGTGGACACCCCGATACCCAACTGCTTGAGCTCGTAGAGCGCTTGATAGGTGAGCGTGCCGGAGCGGCTCACGATACCGACCGCCGGCTTGCCGGGCTGAGGAGGGAGCGCAATGTCACCGGAGGTGATCCCGATGTTGCACCGGCCTGGGCTGATGATGCCCGGACAGTTCGGACCGAGCAGCCGGGTGTTGGGATACTCGCGCTTCAACCGATTGAAGGTCTTGGCCTCGTCCTGGGCGGGGATACCTTCCGTGATGCACACAATGAACGCAATGCCCGCAGCCGCGGCTTCGACGATGGCGGCGGAGGCGGCCTTCGGAGGAACGGCGATGAACGACGCCGTTGCGCCCGTGGCGGCGACGGCTTCTGCGACGGTGTTGAACACCGGCACGCCCTCAACGTCGGTTCCGCCTTTGCCCGGCGTCACGCCTCCGACGATCTGGGTCCCATAGGCCTTGTTCCGCAGACCGTGGTATTTGCCCTGACCACCCGTGAGGCCCTGCACGATGACCTTGGTGTTCTCGTCAACGAAGATGCTCATCTTATATGTGTGCTTTCTATCTCTGAGATTGTTACGTTGACTTACTTTGCGAGCTCAACGGCGGCACGAGCCGCTTCGAGCATCGTCGCCTTGGAGATCAGCTTGTCGGCCGGAATGCCCGCACCGGCGATGATGGCGCGACCCTCTTCGGCATTGGTTCCGTCGAGGCGGATGACGATCGGTGCGTTGAGATTGACCCGGCCCATGGCTTCGACGATTCCCTTCGCCACTTCCTCGCCTCGCGTGATGCCGCCGAAGATGTTGATGAGGATGCTCTTCACCGCCGGGTCGGTGTTGATCACTTCGAGCGCCCCCGCCATCACGTCAGCGTTTGCACCGCCACCGATGTCCAGGAAGTTTGCGGCGGCGCCGCCAACCTGATTCACCACATCGAGAGTGCTCATCGCCAATCCGGCACCGTTGGCGATGATGCCAACAGACCCCTCGAGACCGATGTATTGCAGGCCCTTCTCGTGGGCGAGGGTCTCGCGGGAGTCGCGCAGCACCGTCGACTCGTACTCCGCCCAGTCGTGACGGTACATGGCGTTCTCGTCGAGCGACACCTTGGCGTCGAGGCACAGCACCCTGCCGTCCGGGGTAAGGACGAGCGGGTTGATCTCGGCGAGATCGCAGTCGCCCTCGGTGAAGCACGTGTAGAGCTTCACGAGGATCTCGGCCGCCTGGTCGAGGGCCAAGGGGTTGAGCTTGGCGTCGACACAGGCCTGGCGGGCTTCGGCCAGCGAAATCCCGTCGACGGGGGTCGATATGGCGCTTAATCAGCGCATCGGGGTTTTCCACGGCAACGACTTCGATCTCGACGCCACCTTCGGCCGAAAGCATGAGGAGATGCTTCTTCGCGCTGCGGTCGAGCGTGTAGGAGGCGTAGTACTCCTCGGCAATGTCGGCGGCGTTCGCCACAAACAGGCGATGGACGATATGGCCCTTGATGTCCATGTGGAGGATGTTCCCGGCATGGAAACGAACCTCATCGGCATTTTCCGCGAGCTTGACACCTCCGGCCTTGCCACGGCCGCCAACCTGTACCTGGGCCTTGATGACGACGGGATAACCGGCCGACTCGGCCACCTTGACGGCGGTCTCGACGTCGTCGGCGATGCCACCGGGAGGGACAGGGAGCCCGAACCGGGCGAACTCGGCACGGCCTTGGTACTCGAACAGGTCCAACGGAAGACTCCTCGGTGAAGCGGGATGGATTTACGCGGTCTGGCGCTCACGCTCATCGAGCGTGGTTTCGAGCCAGTTGGTGATGGTGTCGAGCGGCGCGCCCGGAGTAAAGAGCTCGGCGACACCGATCCCCTTCAGCAACTCGATGTCGGCGTCCGGGATGATTCCGCCTCCGAAGACGACGACATCATCGACGCCGCGATCCTTCAGCTTGTCGATCAGCAGCGGGAACAGCGTGCGGTGGGCACCGGAGAGCACCGAGAGGCCTACCGCGTCGGCGTCTTCTTGGATGACCGTCTCGGCGATCATCTCCGCCGACTGGAAGAGACCCGTGTAGATCACTTCGAAACCGGCGTCACGAAGTGCTCGGGCGATGATCTTCGCTCCACGGTCGTGGCCGTCGAGTCCGGGCTTGGCGACAACGACTCGGTAGCGGCGCAACATCGGACGGTGATCCTACGGCTGGTGTGGCCCGAGAGCGAACCGGTAGGTTGGAGGTGTGGCCCGCAGACCCCCCGCGTCCCCACCACCCACGCCGGTGGGTTGGCGGCCGCCGACGACAACGGGGCGCCGGGATCACACGATCCGGATGGTCGTCGCCGTGGGCGTGGCGCTCTGCGTGAGCGCGATCGTGCTCGTACTGTTCTCCCGGGTCGCCGCCAACCGACCGGAACGGGTCAACCTGGGCAACCGCCAGTTCGTCATGCGCCAGCTGGAAAAGCGCACCCAGCGGGCCAGCGATGGGCCGCTCTTCTTCAACGACCTCGTACGTGATGATCGCCCCCTCCCCCTCGCCGTGATCTACGTCGGCGAGCAGTGGGCAGCGCTCAATGCCCTGCCGAAGGGTCAGCCCATCGACTGTGCCGTGCGCTGGGATGGCGGCCGCAAGGTGTTCGTGGATCCGTGCACCCAGGGGATCTATGCGCCCGATGGCACCCGAGACGACGGCGGCGCACCCTTGGAGCGCTACTCGGCGAAGGCCGACGTTGAAGCTGACCGGCTGATTGTCGACCTCAACGTCGCATACGCCGACACCTTGAAGACCCGCCCACCCACGTAAGGAGCTGACCGACCCAGCCCCGGTCGCGACCCGTCCGCCTCGAGGCGGACCGGTCCTCTGGTGGTTGGGGGTTCGGCGAAGCAATGGCACCAACGCAACGTCGCCAACCGGACCACATGGCGCCAACCGCCCACGCCCGACCTGACGAGTCGGCGGCCGACCGGTCAGGTCGAAGCGTCCGTGGCTGCGAGCATGGCCCGAAGGTCTTCTCGCTTGATCTTCCCGGTGGTCGTGAGGGGAAGCTCGCCGACGACGACGACCACGGACGGAACCTTGTAGGCGGTGAGCGCCTCGCCCGCCGCAGTCCGAATGAACGCAGGAGTGAGCGAGCGACCGGGCATCATCCGCACCGCGGCCGCGACCCGTTCACCACGCCGGGGGTCGGGAAGCCCGACAACAGCCGCCTCGGCAACACCGTCAATCGCCTCAAGGGCGGCTTGCACCTCGGCCGCGTAGACGGAGTAGCCGCCGACCTTGATGACGTCTTTCGCTCGTCCAACGAACTCGACAGTGCCCCCGAGCCCGCGCCGGACGAGATCACCCGTCCGCACCCACCCATCGGAAGTGCGGGTCGCCGCCGTCGCCTTCTCGTCGCCGTGATACCCATCGAGCACGCCGGGTCCCCGGACCAGCAGCTCGCCGATCTGACCGATCTTGACGGTCGCATCGCTGCCGTTGACGACCCGCGTTCGATACCCCGGCAACGTCGCACCACGAGCCTTGTTCAGCCACCCGCCGGCATAGGGAGGGGTGATCTTCACAATCGCCGCGCCAGAGAGTTCGACCATGCCGTAGCCCTCAAGGAACAGAGCCTCGCCGACGGGTAAACCGAGGATCGGGAGCGTTGCCGAGGCGCCCATCCGTTGGAACTGGCGCGCCAACTCTGGGGGCATGGCGTCGGCCCCGCACATCCACAACCGCACGCAGGTGAGGTCGCGTTGGCCCGCCCCGGCTTCGAGCATCATCCGATACATCGCCGGGACACCTACAAAGATGGTCGAACGGCGACGCTCGATCGCGTCGAGCACCTCGTCGGGTCGGAACCGGCGAAACACATAGACCGGCACGCCCGCAGCCATCGTGCCGAGGAAGCCGGCGAACCCCATCACGTGGGCCAGCGGTAGCGCGATGACAGCCTCGTCCCGGCGCAACCCGGTCGGGATCAGCGCGAGGCGCCGGGTAGCTGCGAGCAGCCCTCGATGCGTCAGGGCGGCGCCTTTCGGCTTCCCGGTGGTGCCCGAGGTGTAGAGCAGCACGGCGACATCAGCCGGATTCACCTCTACCTCGAGATGATGTGCGGTCCGGCGCTCCGTCGGAGCGACGATCATCGGGTCGGAGAGCGTCAGCGTGGCCCCCGAATCACGCCGCACGTGCTCTCGCTCGGCCACTGTCGAAGCGTCGTTCAGCGGCACGGCGACGCCGCCGGCTCGACACACCGCGAGACAGCCGAGGATGAGTTCCGGGCCGTTGGGGAACTCGACGAGTACCCGATCACCCTTGGTGATGCGCGATCGCACGAACTCGGCGGCCTGGTCGACCGACCCGGCGATCTCGTTCGCCGTCCATCGAACACCGTCGACGGTCGTGACGAGCGTCTTCGATTCATGGGCCGCGGCGATGCCATCGGAGAGCGTTCCGAGCGAGAGCGAGTCATCGGAGATCGCCATTGCGGCGCGAGCTCGAAGTCGTCCGGTGATGCCCATAGGGGGCACAGTCTGGTCGAAACGGACCGAGCCCGGCGGGGAGATCCGGCTTCGAGGGAAGAGACCGGCCACTGCACAGGCTGGAGGCGCTGTATCCTGAAGAACAATATCCCGCAAGGCCCGTCGTCATCACGATCTGCGCGCAGATCCGGTGCGGCCCGCTCGGCAACGGGCGGAGAAACCTTCCGGCGAGCCTCGCTGTTCTGATTTCCTGGAGACCCCTTCGTGCTGTTCGCTGCGTCTGAAGCCAAATCCAACTTCGTCGACCTCGACGTTCCGCTATGGGCGTGGTTCGCTCTTGTCGCGCTTCTGGCTCTGATGCTGGCGGTTGACCTCTTCCGCCATCGCGACGATCATGAGCCGACGCCCAAGGAAGCTCTCCGAGAGTCGCTCGGCTGGGTTGCGTGTGGCCTGACATTCGGCGGAGTGATGCTCGCTACCTTCGGCGGCGGGGCCTTTGGCGAATACATGTCGGGCTACGTGATCGAGAAGGCACTGAGCGTCGACAACGTCTTCGTGTGGTCGATGCTCTTCACCGCCATGGCCGTGCCGTTGAAGTATCAGCACCGGGTGTTGTTCTGGGGCATCTTCGGGGCTCTCGCCATGCGGGCCATCTTCATCGGCCTTGGCAGCGCCTTGATCGCGAAATTCTGGTGGGTCCTGCTGATCTTCGGGGTGTTCCTCGTCTTCACCGGCATCAAGATCATCCGCCATCGCAACGATGAGGAAGCCGGAGACGCTTCCAAAGGCCTAGCTCTCGTGAGACGCTTCATCCCGGTCTCCGACAGTCTTGACGGACACAAGTTCTTCACTCGGGTCAACGCCAAACGCGTGGCCACACCGCTGTTCGTGGCGCTCGTCGTGGTCGAGTTGACCGACCTCGTGTTCGCCGTCGACTCGGTTCCCGCCATCCTCGCCGTGTCGCGTGAGCCGTATCTCGTGTTCGCCTCGAACGCGTTCGCCATTCTCGGTTTGCGGGCGATGTACTTCCTTCTTGCCGATGCGAAGGAGAAATTCCACTATCTCTCGCATGCCCTTGGGTTCATCCTCGTGTTCGTCGGGGCAAAGATGATCGCCGCTCACTGGTATCACATGAACACGTTCATCTCACTGGCCATTATCCTCGGTGCACTTACGATCGCGATCATCGCATCCCAGCGCCACAACAAGGCCAACGGCGACGGTCCCAGCGGTCCTTCGGCAACCGGGTCGGGCGACGCTCACGGAGCGCTCGCCGGGTCCCGTCACTGAGACACCGGTGCAGGCCCGGCTCTGGCCTACACCGCCACGGGTCCCTACATCGGACCGTCGCGGTAGGCGAGCCACTCCGCGTCGGTCCACAACTCCACAAGCGCATCGCCGACGAATTGCACGGTGAAGATCACCATCTCGTACCACGGCAGCTGCACACTCATCGCTTCGGTGAATGACAGCCCGCGAAGCAACAGGTCGGCTTCGGGCATCGAGAGCGGGATCGAGATCTCGTCGCCTTCGGCACCGGTCGAGACGGGGGAGTTCGCCTGGAGCGTCTTGGTCAACGAGGCATAGACCCAGGGGTCGGCCGGGGTCGCATGATCGTCGATGATTCCGATGACGGTCTGGAGTGCGATCACGCCCTCGGCGGGCATCGTGAGCGTTCGCTGTTCGGCTGGGTTCATTGTTGCCCCGCGAAACGCATGGCGGCAGTCATCATGCTTTCTTCAGCGGCGTAAACGCGAGCAAGAAGCGCTTCTCGCCGAAGCTCGGAAACGCCACCACCGCTTCGGTCTTGTCGCCGCTTCCGAGCAACTCGACGATGCGTCCTTCGCCGTAGCGCTTGTGGACGATCGTGTCGCCTGGAGTGAGGCCGAGCGTTTCCGCTCCGGTCGTCGCCGCCGGCGTGTCTCGCTTCGACGCTCGAAGCGCGGCGTCGACAACGTCTTCGCGATGCGCCGCGCTGCCACGACCACCCCCTCCGAACACGCGGCCGGAGGTGTCGTCGGAGTCGAGGCTTCCGTCACGATCACGACGGGCCTTCCACTCCTCGTTCCACTTGCGTCCTGTCGCCGCACCAAATCCGCCCGACGATCCAGACCACGACGGCCCGCCACGCTTCGACTCACC
>JANOHI010000289.1:0-1720 GCA_031406385.1 Acidimicrobiia bacterium | reverse complement strand
CTCGACAAGGCCAAAGGCGAGTTCACCGGCCTCAAGGCCACCGAGTCGGTTCCGTCGGGTGCCGACGGTGACCGGGCCGAGCGCCTCAAGACCGTCATCGCCGCCAAGAACGGTCTCATCATCTGCATCGGCTTCCTCTGGACGCCCGATTGCTCCAAGGGTGCCAAGGCCAACCCCACCATCTCGTTCGCGTCGATCGACGATGCGCTCTCCGATCAGGATGAAGGTGCCACCAAGGGTGCGCCGCTGGCCAACACCGCCGGCTATCTGTTCTCCGAGCAGGAAGGCTCGTACCTCGTCGGCTACATCGCCGGTCTCACGACCGAGACCGGCAAGGTCGGCTTCATCGGCGGCGTCGAGATCGACCTGATCAAGCGGTTCGAAGCCGGCTTCGAAGCGGGCGCCAAGGCGGCCCGGAAGGACATCGAGATCACCCAGAAGTACGCCTCGGCCCCGCCGGACTTCTCGGGCTTCACCGACGTGCCGAAGGGCAAGGCCATCGCCGCCGCCATGTACAAGTCGGGCATCGACGTGATCTACGTGGCTGCCGGATCCACCGGCAACGGCGCGTTCATCGCCGCCAAGGAATCCGGCAAGAAGCCGGGCGAGATCTGGGCGATCGGTGTCGACTCCGACCAGTACCAGACCATCTCCGAGGCCAACGGCCGTGAATACATCCTCACCTCGATGCTCAAGCGTGTCGACGTTGCCACTTACGAGGCCATCAAGGCCTACAACAGCGGCAAGCCGGCCTCGGGCACTTCGGTGCTCGGACTCAAGGAGGATGGTGTGGGCTACGCCACGAGCAACACGGCGCTGAAGGCCTCCGTCATCGCCGAGGTCGAGAAGGTCAAGGCCGACATCATCAGCGGCAAGATCGTCGTACCGAAGGTGCCGACCCGCAAGTAGGTAGAGGTGGAACACCATCAGCATCTCGCCCGCCGACATGACCTCCTCGGGGTTGAAGAACGAGTGGGCGAACACTTCGAAGAGCATCCGGCGGGCGGCCGACAGCGCCAGGTGCTCGACGTAGCCGGGGTTGCGTTTGACCAGCAGGTCGTAGTGCCCGGCCACGACATCGAAATCGGCGGGAACCTCGCGTTTGCGCGAGCGGGACTGCGTGGACACTGCCGACGAAGGTAGTGGTTCGATCCACCTACCGCGGCGAGCACCGGGCACCGCCGTCCGTGTTCGGGGTGCCTGGCGCCCGTGCGGGACCCGCACGTGGTCCCGTCGGGTTCGGAGGTCCCTCGGCCGCCGGTCCAACCGCCCTTCTCGGGCTCCAGCGCCCGATCGTTGTTGCGATCGCATGAATGACCGCCAAGTTCTGATTGCTGCACCCTGTTCAGCCCGTTATCGTCACGGGGGACCAAACCCGGTCCGCAGCACCGCTCGTGCGGAGTGCGGCCCCTACATCACACCCTCGGAGGGTCCAACTCCATGAAGATCAACCGCAAAGCCGTAGTCGGCGTCGCGATGGCCAGTGCGCTCGCACTGGTCGCCGCTCCGGCCGCGCACTCGCAGGAACCGAAGTCCGTCGCCCTGATGTTCGACCTCACCGGTCGTGGCGACAAGTCGTTCAACGACGCGGCAGCCGCCGGCCTCGACAAGGCCAAAGGCGAGTTCACCGGCCTCAAGGCCACCGAGTCGGTTCCGTCGGGTGCCGACGGTGACCGGGCCGAGCGCCTCAAGACCGTCATCGCCGCCAAGAACGGTCTCA
>JANOHI010000037.1:0-11413 GCA_031406385.1 Acidimicrobiia bacterium | reverse complement strand
CAGGTGCCCGACGAGCTTTTCGCGCTGCTCTCGGCCTACGCCGAAAGCGGGTCCCCGGCCGGCGCCGCCAAGGGACCCGCCAGGCCGGACTGACTCGCGGCCCCGGCCCGGCGAGGAACACGAACGCGGTCGAGCAGACCTTGCGACGCACCGGCTCAAGGTGCGGGGCCGCTGAACCGATGTTCAGTAGGTGACGTCCGCTGCCCCTGCCGCCACTCCACCGACTCGCGCCCTCCCGGCGACGACACCTGGATGGCTGACCAAGGTCCGGCCGGCAACTGCCGGGCGCGTCCTCGTACTTACCGCAATCGCATCGGCGGCAGCCGATCCCGTCGTCGACCCGGATTCCTTCTGGCATCTCGCCACCGGCAAGTTGATCCTGCGGACCCGCGAGATCCCCACGGTGGATCCGTTCTCCTGGACCGCCCCCGGCCGGAAGTGGATCGCCCACGAGTGGCTCACCGAGATCCTGTTCGCCGTCCTCCATGGCGTCGGTCGGTGGCCCGCCCTCGTGGCGTATGCCGTTGTCACGATCACCCTTTCGTGGGCAATCGTCGCCGGGACCTGTCGCCGGCTCGGTGCGAGTGCCGGCTGGACGAACGCCATCACGCTGTTCGCCGCGCTCTCCTGCCTGCACACCTGGGGGGCGCGTCCGCAGATGCTCTCGCTTCTCTTTGGGGCCATCTACGCAGACCTGTTCGTGCGTGCCTGGCAGGGCCGACCGAAGCTGCTGTGGTGGTGCGTTCCCATAATGCTGGTGTGGTGCAACGCGCATGGCGGCTACATGTTCGGGATCGCTTCGCTCCTGCTCTTCGTCTGCGGTCTCGTGGCCGAACGTGTCGTTGCAAGGGTCCTCCCGGCAATGCGTCGAGGTGCCGACGCGGTTTCGCCGGACCTCCTTCGACACGGCCTCCCCACCCTTGTCGGAACGATCGCCATCTCCCTCGTCAACCCCAATGGCATCGACGGATTCCTCTACCCGTTCTCGTATCTCGGAGACAACGCATCGACGCGCTACATCGAGGAGTGGTTCTCCCCGACGTTCACCCGTCTGCAGTGGTGGCCGTTCTTCGCCTTGCTCGCCCTTGCCGCGGGTGCGCTCTGGAAGCAACGCCGCTCGATGCCGATCTACGCCGCCGTCGGCATGGCGATCTATGGCGCGCTCGGAATCCAGTCCGTCCGCAACATCACCCAGTTCTCGTTCTTCGCCGCGCCGTTCCTCGCGCTGTCTCTCACCGCTGCATCGAGCGCGGTTCGGGCCAGGAACGTGGCCGGCGGTCGGGTGCCGACCTCGTCGTCAGGCACCGGTCCGGCGAAGTCGCCCGGCGCCGTTTCGGCCGTTCTGCCGATGGCTGCGCTGATCAGCGCGGTCGCTATTGGGGCCCTGGGGCTGGTGAACCTCGCGCCACAGGCGACGGCCACCGCCCAGGCCAACGAGTTCCCCGCCGCGGCATCGAGGTACCTGCGAGCGAACCCGACGACGAACCTGTACAACCAATACGACTGGGGCGGATATCTCCTCTGGTCACTGCCGCAACCCATCGGCATCGATGGCCGTCCCGACATGTACGGTGACGCATTCGTCGATCGCTATGTCGCCACATGGAACACCAGGGCCGGTTGGGAGAAGGACATCGAGAACGCCGACGTCCGTTCGGTCCTCGGACGACCGGAAGCACCCCTCGTCACGAAGCTACGTGCGCGTACGGCTTCATGGCGCGTTGCTTATGAGGACCGCCAGGCTGTGCTCCTCGTGAAACGCCCGTAGCAACGATCGCGGCGAACTGCCGCTACAACACGCCGCGTCGCCAGCCGCCCGGAGTCAGCGGAGAGGACGGACAGTGCGCCCGATGCGACGCACTTCGAGGAACATCCGCAGGGAATCGCGCACCGGGCGAACCTTCGAGCCGGGCTGGTGGGTCCAGCGAATAGCCATCTCGTCGATCGAGTATCCCGCGGCACGTGCCCGCAGGAGCACTTCGACATCGAACGAATAGCCGTCGGTGTCGAGGGCCTCGAAGAGCGAGAGCGCCACATCGCGCCGGAACACCTTCAACGCGCACTGTGGATCTCGGACGCCGGTCGGGGCAACGACGTCGGTCAGGCGGCGAAAGACGACCGAGGCGAACCGCCGCAGGCGGGGCTGCATCAACGGGTCGACAACGCGCTCGCCGACAACGATGTCGCCGCGCGTGAGGTGGAGCCGGTTCAGCGCACGGCGGATCTCGAGAGGGTCGAGCGACAGATCGGCGTCGACGAACCCGACGTAGGGGGTTTTGGCGGTAAGAACCCCCGCTCGCACCGCGCCACCTTTGCCATGGTTCGTGTGCAGGGCCAGCACCGAGGCATCACGCAGGCCCAGTTCGGCGATACATGCGGTGGCGACGCTCACGGTCTCGTCGTTCGATCCGTCATCGACAAGCAGCAGTTCGTAGCCGTCGAGACCCGCACCGTGCAGGGCCACGAGGGACTGGGTGATCCGGCCCGCCTCCCGGAACATCGGGATGATGAGCGTGAACGTCGTCTTGGTGCGGCCACCGACCTCGTCCTCGGCGAGACGGATGCGCTCGGTGACATAGGAGGGTGTCGGACGGTTCGGGCGCGCCTTGGCAGACGTTTTCCGACGCTGAGGAGTCACCACGGGTACTTCTTCGGCGTCCGTTCTGCTCAGGTTGAGGCTCAGACCGCCGAAAGAAGCGGCCGACCTACCACGCGGACAGTCGGCTTTGGTGGCCGAGGACACTCGAAAGAGGCCCTGCGCCACTCACGGCTTCGTGGCGAGGTCCACTACGTTCGATAGGCGTGTCGTCGACCGTTCGAACCGAGGTAGCCGTCATCGGTGCCGGACCTGCTGGTGCCGCCGCGGCGATCACGCTCGCCCGCGCCGGGCGCGAGGTCATGGTGTTCGACAAGGCCACCTTTCCCCGCGACAAGTGCTGCGGAGATGGCCTCACCACGGGTGCACTGCGCCGTCTCGACGCGCTCGGACTCGATCCGAGCGCAATCCCCAGCTGGACATGGGTCGACAACGTGCAGATCACCCCGCCGAGCGGACGCCGAAAGGCCTTCCCACTCCCCCGCGGCCAAGGGCACTTCGCGGCGGTCGCAACGCGCGTGGAGCTCGATGCGGCGTTGGTCGAACTGGCGCGCAAAGCAGACGCATCCGTTCTCGAAGGGCACGCTCTCACGGAGGCCCGCCAGCATCACGATGCCGTGCGTCTGGTGTTTGAAACACCCGACGGGTCAACCGAGGTGCACGCCGACCGGGTGATCGCTGCCGACGGAATGTGGTCGCAAACGCGCAAACTGCTGAACGTCGGCTCGGCCGCCGATCACACCACGCCCTATCTCGGGGAGTGGCACGGCTACCGGCAATACGTGGCGAACGTGCACACGACCGCTTCTCGAGACCTGTGCGTCTGGTTCGACCGTGACATCCTTCCCGGATACCTCTGGTGCTTCCCATTGGCAGATGGACGCGTGAACCTCGGCTTCGGCGTCGAACGTCGGAGCGACGTGAAGACCAAGGAGATGAAGGGTCTCTGGGAGACCCTCCTCACCCGTGACTACCTGCAACCGGTTTTGGGTCCGAACCCGGTCTTCGAGGGCACACCACGGGCTTGGCCGATCCCGTGCGCGCCGAACAATGCTGCGCTGACCGATGGTCGCGTGCTCTTCGTCGGCGATGCCGCGCGCTCTTGTGATGTACTCACCGGCGAAGGCATCGGGCAAGCGCTGCAAACCGGTTCGATGGCAGCCGACGCACTCCTCCGCAACACGAGCGTCACCGACGCGGCCGACGACTACCGCCGAGAGGTGCTTCATCACCTAGGCCCCGACCATCGGATGGCCTCGACGCTGTCGCGAATGATGCGTACTCGCGTCATCGCCGACGCAGCGGTCGCCATTTCCGGTTCGGCCGAATGGACCCGACGGAACTTCGCCCGATGGCTCTTCGAGGACTACCCGCGTGGGATCGCGCTCACACCGCTCCGCTGGCGGCGCGGTCTCATGAGCGGGCCGGGCGCCTTCCGCGACAGCTGAAGGTAGTGATCAGCGCTTCGGGGTGAAGGTGAGCCAGAGCTCGCGCAGACCGTGGAGCACATAGCTCGGCTCATAGTCGAACGTGTTCTTGCCGGCCGAGAAGGCGATGTCGTCGAGGCGTGACAACAGGGTCTGCACGGCGATACGGCCCTCGGTGCGGGCGAGGGTCGCCCCGATGCAGTAGTGCGGTCCCTGGCTGAACGCCAGGTGCTGCTTGGCATTCTCGCGGTCGAGATCCATCGAGTCGGGCTCGGGGAACTTCCGCTCGTCGCGGTTGGCGCTGGCATAGAGCACCCAGAGATGCGAACCCTTCGGGATCGGGCACCCACCCACTTCGGTGTCGACGTTCGCCTGCCGATAGAGACCCTGCACCGGGGTTTCGAGACGCAGCGCCTCGTCGACGCTCTGGTCCGCAAGCGACGGGTCGGCCCGCAATGCCGCCATCGCCGACGGGTTGTCAACGAGGAGGCGCACCATCGAGGCGATGAGCTTGGTGGTGGTCTCGTTCCCCGCCACGAGGAACTGCGCAAACATCGACAGCATTTCCGGGACGGACAGCTCGGTCTCGGTTCCATCGGCCTCCTTGATGCGCGACTGCACCACGTCGGTGATCAGATCGTCCTTCGGATCGGTGCACCGCTGTTCGATCTTCTCGGTGAAGTAGTCGGCGAACTCGACCTGGACCCGCACGTACTCGGCGATCTGCTCCATGCTCGGCTTGTGGTTGCCGACGAGCACCACGAGAACATCGCTCCACTGCTTGAACGTCGCGAGGTCCCGGTCCTCCACGCCCAGTGCCTTCGCGATCACGGTGAGGGGCAGGCCGACGGCGAACTCCTTGACGAGCTCGACCTCACCGCGGTCCGCAAAGGAATCGATCAACGCGTTCGCGATCGACGCGATCTCCGCCTCCATGGCACCGACGCGCTTGGGGCCGAACGCAGTGTTGACGAGGCGCCGCTGTCGGCCGTGGTCCGGCGGATCGGCGGAGAGCAGCACCGCGGAACTCCTGGAGAACGCCTTGCCGACCATCGCCGCCATCTCCGGCGAGCTTGCGGCAACCTCGCCGACTCGCGCCATCAACGCCGCTCCCGCGTGCGGACCGGTCGGCATGCGCGAGGAGAATCGCACGGGGTCGCGGACGATCTCGAGCACGTCGTCAAAACGGGTGACGGCATAGCAGCCGGTCTCCTCGATGTAGTGCACCGGCCCGGCATCGCGCATCGGCCGGAAGACGTCGTGCGGACAGGCCACCGCCCGGGGGTCGAGGTCGAGAAGCTCGGACAGGCCGACGCCGTTCGTGTCGTTCATCAGGCGATCTTTCCACTGCGGGTCCATCAACACCGAACCGCCGCTCGAGCCACTCCGGACGAGATCCTTCCGCACCGTGCTCGTCGAGATTCGAACTGCTGTCCGCGGCCGGAACCGGGGTGACCGGCGGTGTCGTCCCTCGACACGAACCAAAGGTGACGTTTGTTACGTTGACACAGGTACGGTAGTCCTGTTCTAGTAACAACGCTACCTTCTCGAATCGAGAAGGACCACGAAAGGCCCCCATGTTCTCGAACTACGGAAACCACTCCGCCTTCGCCCCGATCGCTGATCTCGCCGTCTTTACACCCCGGGATGCCGCATCACGGTTTCGTACCCTCGAGGCCGAAGCGACCTTCGGCGCCGAGGTCCGTCGTGCTCGCCGCGCCACCCGGACGCTCCGCCGCGAGCAGAAGTCACGCCCCGGAACGTCCGCCGGCGTCCCGTCGACCCGCACCGCGATCGCCGGCTGAGGCCCACGATGCCCGCATCCTTCGCCCGCCTGATCGTCGCCCGGCGACGCACCGTCCTCGTCGTCGCGATCGTCCTTGCGGCGCTCGCCGGTGCCTTCGGGGGCTCGGTGGCCAAGAACCTGTCCAATGGCGGTTTCGACGACCCGACGTCGGAGTCGAGCGCCGCCAAGGAGCTCATCGAAACCCAGTTCGGCGCCGGATCACCGAATCTGGTGCTCCTCGTGACCGCCAAGGACGGGTCGGTCGATTCCCCGGCCAGCGTCGCTGCCGGCCAGGCGCTGACCAAAGAACTCCAGGGGGAATCTGGTGTGTCCGGAACGACAAGCTACTGGTCGCTCCAGGCGCCGCCCCTGAAGTCCAACAACGGAGCTGAAGCCCTCGTGCTCGCCCGGATCATGGGGGATGAAGACACCGTCCGTGGACGGATCGAAGAGCTCTCGCCCCGCTTCACCCGAGCAGAAAACGGCGCTCCCCTTTCCGTCGAGGTCACCGGCGAGGCCGAGGTCTTCCGACAGGTCGGTTCCACCATCGAGGCCGACCTCAAACGGGCGGAAATGATTGCGCTCCCCATCACCTTGATCTTGCTCTTCCTCATCTTCGGAGGACTCATCGCCGCCGGCCTCCCGCTCTTCGTAGGTGGACTTACGGTCCTCGGAACCTTCGCCGTGCTGCAGATCATCAATTCGTTCACCGACGTATCGATCTTCGCACTGAACCTCACGACCGCTCTCGGCCTCGGCTTGGCGATCGACTACGCGCTGTTCATGGTCTCGCGCTACCGAGAGGAACTTCACGCCGGGTGGCCCGTTGCCGACGCAGTTGTGCGAACGATGCGAACCGCCGGACGCACCGTGGTGTTCTCGGCCGCAACCGTGGGGATCTCGCTCTCGTCGCTGCTGGTCTTCAACCAGGCGTTCCTCCGCAGCTTCGCCTATGCGGGCATCGCTGTTGCGGTCATCGCCGCGATGTCGTCGGTCATCGTTCTGCCCGCCCTGCTCGCCGTGCTCGGACATCGGGTCGACTCGCTGTCGTTCCGCAAACAGCGACGCGTTTCCACCGCCGAAGCGAGTGACGGCCTTTGGCACCGACTGGCCATGGCGGTGATGCGCACGCCGGGACGCGTTGCGGTCGGCGCATCGTTGGTGCTCCTCCTCCTCGGTGCTCCGTTTCTGCACGTGAACCTTTCACTCTCCGACCACCGCGTCCTGCCCGAGAGCGCTACGGCGCGGACAGCGCTCGACCGCATCGCCAGAGACTTCGGTTCACGTGAGAACGGCGCCGCCGAAGTGATCATCCCCGGGGTCGACCCTCGGGCTCGTGTCGCTGACATCGAGACCTACGCTGCCTCGCTGTCAATGGTCCGAGACGTCGCCCGGGTGGACGGAGCCAATGGCAGCTGGGTCGCCGGGAAGAAGGTCGCGCCGGCGAACCCGGCGAGCGCACGATTCGTCGCCGCATCGAGCACGTGGCTTTCGGTTGTCCCGAGCATTGAACCCGTCTCCGACGCAGGATCGACAATGGTCAAGGCCATCCGCGCCGTCGACGCTCCATTCGATACCAAAGTTGGCGGGCCCTCCGCGGAACTCGTCGACTCGAAGGCGTCGCTTTTCGCCCGGCTTCCCTGGGCCGGCGGCATCATCGCCGTCGTCACGTTCATCCTCTTGTTCCTGATGTTCGGCGGACTTCTCGTCCCCCTCAAGGCGCTGCTGCTCAACATCCTCAGCCTGAGTGCCACGTTCGGAGCCATGGTCTGGATCTTCCAGGAGGGTCACCTCTCGGGCGTTCTCGACTTCACGGCGACAGGGAGCCTCGATGCCACCACGCCGATCCTGATGTTCTGCATCGCGTTCGGTCTCTCCATGGACTACGAGGTGTTTCTCCTGTCACGCATCAAGGAGGAACACGACCGAACGGGCGACAACACGAAGTCGGTCGCATTGGGTCTTGAACGCACGGGCCGGATCGTCACCGCCGCGGCCCTGCTCATCGCCATCGTCTTTGTCGCCTTCGCCACCTCCGGGATCAGCTTCATCAAGCTGTTTGGCCTCGGGCTCGCTCTCGCCGTACTCATCGACGCCTTCGTGATCCGGGCCACCCTGGTGCCTGCGTTCATGCGCCTCGCCGGTGAAGCGAACTGGTGGGCGCCTGCTCCGCTGCGTCGTCTCCAGCAGAGGATCGGTCTGAGCGAACACGTCGATCTCGAGGAATTTCCCCCGTCGCTCGCCGCTGACCTCCCGGTCGAGCGCCCGGCGATGGTCGCCTGAGGAAGATCGACATGACAGCAGGGTCCTGTTGGCGTGACGGCGCTACGGTAGTGACGTTCGTCTCACCTTCAGGACACTGCCCATGCCGACTCCCTCTGCACTCGCGAACCCGAGCACCCCGGTGAAACGTGTTCGTGCGCGTCGCGGCGAAGGCGAGCGGCTTCGTGAGGAAATCCTCGACGCCGCCGAGAGGCTCCTCGTCGAAACGGCCGACGCCGATGCCGTGTCGATCCGTGCCATCAGCCAGACCGTCGGCGTCACCGCACCGTCGATCTACCGGCACTTCGAGGACAAGGACGCCCTCGTGCTCGCCGTGTGCGAGCGGGCCTATGACCGGTTCGGCGACTTCCTCGAAGAGAAGGCAGCCGACGGCGACGGTCCGCTCGGCGCGATCATGGCCCGTGCCGTGGCCTACGTGCACTTCGGGTTGGCCAACCCCGGGCAGTACCGGGTGCTGTTCATGACCCCCGGCAGCCACAAGCACCCCGACATGGTCGACGCGCACTCTTTCGACATGGCCGTGTCGAAGATGAAGGGACTGGTGAACCTGGTCCAAGCCGTCGAGGACGCCATTGCCGCCGGGCTCATTCGGCCCGCCGCCTCAGCTCTCGAACTGTCCGTCATGCTGTGGTCGCAGGTCCACGGCATCGTGTCGCTGCGTATCGCCCATCCCGAAATGCCGTGGCCGCCGGCCGAGGATCAGGTGAACCTGATGTTCGACTGTCTGTCGATTGGGATGTGCACGATGGACGCGGTCAAGTCGCTGGAGATGCCGACGGCAAATTCGAGCGATCGCTGACCATCGTCAGCTTCGGCGAACCAGCCAGGGCCAGGAGGAGCGCCTGCTGCTCACCTGCTTCGGGGCCGGCCATCGGACGGTGTCGAGCGATCGTGTCCAGCGCGTCGTCAAGAGGCACGTCCAGCATCAGCAACACCGCCGCCCCGATCGTTCCTGCCCGACCGATACCGGCACCGCAGTGCATCACCAGACGCTCACCGGTAGCGAGCCGACCGACGATGGCACCGACGAGTTCGATGGCTGCGTCGAGCCGAGGGGCGTGGAGGTCGGGAATGGGATACCAGAGGACCCGCTCGGGACCGGACTCGTCGAGCCACCGGACATACGCGGGATAGCGGTCTTCGAGTTCGTGGCGTTCGTTGAGGCACACGACGCCCGACGCCCCGACCGCAGTGAGCGCCCTGTCGACATCGGGCCCGATGTGGTGCTTGCCGCAGAGCCACAGACGGCCGGGTCGAATCGGCAACGGGATCTCGTCGATGCCGCCATCGACGCTGCGGCCAACCGGCCACGTCACCATACGTCCACCGGCCCGTCCACCCGCGTGGGCTTGCTGCTCTCGCTGTGCTTCGTGCGGCCGAGCTCATCGGGGTGGCACATGCCGTGATCCTGCCACCGATGAAACGAGGTCGTCGAAATCTCGTCGCCGGGGCTGCTGTGCCACGATGAGCTGATGGTCCAGCTCCAGCCCTTCGTCGACCCGCTGCGCTTCGGCATCTTCCTGCCGCCGATGCACAAGACCGGAGTGAATCCAACGCTCGCGCTCCATCGCGATCTGCAGTTGATCGAGCATCTCGACCGGCTCGGCTTCCACGAAGCGTGGATCGGCGAACACCACTCAGCGGGAAGCGAGCTGATCGCCAGCCCCGAGGTGTTCATCGCCGCGGCAGCTCAGCGCACCACGCACATCAAACTGGGTACCGGGGTGAACTCACTTCCTTACCACCACCCGTTCATCCTCGCCGATCGGATCGTGATGCTCGATCACCTCACGCGCGGGCGGATGATGTTCGGCGCCGGCCCCGGGCAGCTCACAACCGACGCCGCGATGCTGGGCATCGATCCGATGCAGCAGCGGCCGATCATGGAACTGGCCTTCGACGTGATGATGCGGCTCTTCCAGGGCGAAACGGTCACCGAACGAAACGAGTGGTTCACGTGCGACAACGCGGTGCTCCAGATCCGTCCGTATTCGAACTTCGACATCGCGGTTGCCAGCAGCATCTCGCCGTCGGGTTCTAAACTCGCCGGACGCTACGGGACCGGCCTCATCTCAATCGCCGCAACGGAGCCGGCCGGATTCTCGGTCCTCGACTACAACTACAACGTCTGGCAGGAAGAGGCCCGACTCAACGGCCACCAGGCCCCGCGTTCGTCGTGGCGGCTGATGGGTCCGATGCACATCGCCGAGACGGTCGAGCAGGCCAAGGCGAACTGCCGCTACGGCCTGCAGTGGGTGTTCAACTATCTCAGCCACATCATCCCCATCGGCGATCCCAATGACCCGCCGCCACCGTCGGACTACGACGACTTCGTCGACTTCGCCAACGAGTCCGGGCGCATGGCGATCGGCACGCCGGAGATGGCGATCGAGCAGATCGAACGACTCATCGAGAAGACCGGTGGATTCGGCTGCTTCATGACACTCGGCGCCGACCTTGCCGATTTCCCGGCAACACTCCGCAGCTACGAGCTCATCGCCGAGCAGGTCATGCCCCACTTCACCGGTCACCTCGCCGCGCCGCAGACGAGCTACGACATGGTCTGCGGGGCCGGCACGAGATGGGTCGATGCCACCCTCGGCGCCCAACTCACCGCCATCGCCGCCTACGAGGACGAACGCGCCAAGCGATAGGGCTCGCCGATCTGATTCACCCGCGTGATTGGTATCTCAGTCGCTTCCGGAGCGACTGGGGCTACAACCTCGGTGAGCGCGTCACGCGGAGGTCGCGGCATGCCGACATTGGTGAACGTTATGAGCCCCTCGAAGCGCTCGCCCGACTTCACCAGGAAAGCGGACGGCGCACTCCGCCAAGCGAGCGTTGCCTCCTCGTTCGCTCTGACCGGCAGAACAGAGTCACCGCATGGCGGTCGAGCATTCGGGAGCTCCGCCTTCGCATCGCGATACGTAAGGAATCCAAGTCTCAGCGCGAGCCGGTCGCCGTACGCCGCGGCAAGTTCATCGGCCAAAGCACGCTCGTTTGCTCGAAGACCAACCACCAAACGACCATCGGCGCCCCGGCCAATCTCCGTGAACTTCCCGGCGACGCGGAGCAACACCTGGCTCTGCAATTCATGCCCAGCGAGAACTCCACGGAACACGGAGGTGGTCGGCTCGCCGCGAAAGGCCGAACTGGTCGACGATTCGACATCGTCGATCGCTGCGCTTCTTTCGGAGGTAGAGGAGCACCCAGCCACGAGCGCACCGGCCACCGCGACAACGAGCCACCACAGTCGATTCGCTCGTACCTGTTCAAGCTACGACAGCATCTCGGTTTCCAAGTATCTCGAGCGAAGCGTTC
>JANOHI010000021.1:0-3403 GCA_031406385.1 Acidimicrobiia bacterium | reverse complement strand
CCTTCATTGATCGCTCCGCTGACCAAGGTGGCGTACGTCCCCGCGGCCGCCCTTGTGATGCGTATTGCGGCGTTCCGTTCGATACAGGGTTTCGACCCCGCTCTTCACGTGGGCGAAGACGTGGATCTGTTGTGGCGGCTCCACGCCGCCGGCGTAGTGATGCGGTACGAACCGGCGGCCGAGGTCACGCACGACCATCGCACCGCTCTCACCGCACTGCTGCAGCGCCGGATGCAATACGGCACCTCGGCCGGCGCCCTCGATCGGCGACATCCGGGCTTCGTGCCTCCAGCGGTGCTCTCGCCGTGGAGCGCGCTCTCCTGGGGTCTTGCCCTGCTTCATCCGATCGGAGTGCTCCTTGGCGCGGGCGTTGCGTTCATGACGGCGGAAAAGCTCACCACGCGACTGCCGCAGCTTGCCCGATCCGACGCAAGGAGGCTTGCTCTCCGCGGTCACGTCGCGGCAGGCGAGCAGATAGCGGATGCAGCGGCGCGAACGTGGTTCCCGGTGACATTCGCTCTTGCTCTCGTCAGTCGGCGTTGCCGGCTCCTACTCGTCGCGGGCATCGTCGTTCAAGGCTGGCGCGAGCACCGGCGAAAGCGGCCGACGCTGACCCTGCCGGTGTTTGTCGCGCTTCGCTCGTGTGATGATGCGGCATACGGGATCGGAGTCTGGATCGGTTCGATACGTACACGTAGCATCGGAGCGTTGCTCCCGAAGATCACGAACTGGCCGGGACGTTCCAAGACCGGCGAGGATGCGATGTCATGAGTGTCGGCCCGCGTTTCACAACCAGCTTCGATCCCGCTCTCGGAACTCTCGAAGATGTCGCTCCGGGAATCCGTCGGATCGTCGCGGCGAACCCCGGACCCTTCACCTTCCGCGGGACGGGAACGTATGTGATCGGGCGTGGCGAGGTCGCGGTGATCGATCCCGGCCCGAACGACGAACGCCACATCGCTATGCTCATGCGCCAACTCCACGGCGAGACAATCACGCATGTGCTGGTGACCCATACGCATCCCGATCACTCGCCGGGATGCGCCCCACTACGCGCATATACGGATGCGTCCACCTTCGGGTTCGGGCCTCACCCGGAAGACCCGCCCGCCGAAGACCGCGTCGAACCGGCGGCACCAAAGGGGACCGGCGAGGACCCGTCCGCTGACGGACCGACCCCGAACGCCGAGGAGTCGGGCGATCGGACGTTCGTTCCGGACGGCGTGCTGCGCCACGGCGACTTCGTCAAGGGCGCCGGTTGGCGCGCCGAGGCCGTCCACACGCCGGGCCACATCAGCAACCACCTGTGCTTTCGCGTCAGGTTCACGGCCGCTCCCAACGAGCAGATCCTCTTCTCCGGCGACCACGTGATGGGGTGGTCGACCAGTGTGATCTCTCCTCCTCACGGTGATCTGCGGAACTACCTCGAATCGCTTCGTCTCCTCCAGGGTGCCGGCGACGCCCGCTATTGGCCGACACACGGCACCGTCATCACGGGTCCCGAGGAGTTCGTCGCCGGGCTGATCCATCACCGCAATCGACGGACTGAGCAGATCATCGCCGTCCTCCGAACGGGCGACGCCACGATCGACTCGCTCGTGACGGCGATGTACGTCGGTATCGATCCGAGGCTGGTGAAGGCGGCCGGACGAAGCGTCCTCGCCCATCTCAACGAGCTCATTCGAGTCGGTGACGTCGTCGCAGTGGACGACGGAGGCGGGCAGCCGTTTCACCCTGCCGTCTACGGGATAACAGGCCGATAGTCTCCCCTGCGACCTCGCGGGCCGGAAGGAACATCCCCCATGCGCTTTGATGACGACGCCAAACTCGACACGACGCAGGTCGATGACGAACGCGGGCGCGCCCGAGGCGGAGGCGGGGGGCTCGGCGGCCTCGGACGGGGCATGGGCAGCGGGGGCGGAGGCTTCCCGATGGGCAAGGCCGGAGGTGGTGGCCTCGGTCTCATTGCCATCATCGTGGTCGTCGCCCTGCAGATGTGCGGCGGCGGAGGGAACGGCGGGATCGACGGCGCCTTCCCGTCGCCGACCCAGTCGGGTATCGACCCCAGTTCGGCGTCGCCGGCCGGTTCCTCGGGTGGCAACACCAACCTCGCGACCGAGTGCCAGACCGGGGCCGACGCGAACCGACGCCAGGACTGCCGAAACGTCGCAGTTGTGAACAGCGTGCAGGCCTACTGGGCCGACGAGTTCGCCCGATCGAACCTGGAGTACACGAAGTCGATCACCAACTTCTTCACCGGCGAGACGCAGACCGGATGCGGCAGCGCGACAAGCGATGTCGGTCCCTTCTACTGTCCGGCCGACTCGCAGGTCTATGTCGACCTGTCGTTCTTCGCGGAACTGGAGACCCGATTCGGTGCCGAGGGCGGACCGTTCGCCGAGGCATATGTCATCGCCCACGAGTACGGCCATCACGTACAGAATCTGCTCGGAACGTCCGAGCAGGTGCAGAAGTCTGGAGACCGCCAAGGTCCGAAGAGCAGCGCCGTGCGTCTCGAGCTCCAGGCCGATTGCTACGCCGGCGCGTGGGCCTACAACGCCACCCGCGGTCCGGACCCGCTCATCGTCGAGCTGACCGACGAGGACATCCGTATCGGCCTTGATGCCGCGTCGGCCGTGGGCGACGACCGCATCCAGCGCAAGATGCAGGGCCGCGTAACCCCGGAGTCGTGGACCCACGGATCGTCGGAGCAACGCCAACGATGGTTCCTCCGGGGCTTCGAGTCGGGCGAACCCACGCAGTGCGACACGTTCAACACCGACGAACTCTGACCCGGTTCGCACCGAGGCCCATCCCACGCTTGGGAGTTGACGCCGAAGACAACGCAGCGTCAACCCCCCAACGCGGTGACCGGCCAACGCCTACTTGGCGTTGATTTCCTCAACGCCCTTGATGATCGAGGGCATCGCGCTGTCGAGGTCGAGGACGATCTCGGAGTGCAGTTCGAGGAATTCGGCGAGGGCGAGGGACTGCACGAGCCCTTGAGCGATCGCCGCGTCAGCGTCCTTCACCTTGACAATGGTGATCCCACCGCTGCCGTCGACGTTCATGAACCAGCACACCCGCTCGCTCGACGCATCGGCCGCCAGGTTGGCTTCCTGTCGTCCCCAGGTGGCCATCATTCGATTCGTCTGCTCCGGCGAAAGGGGCCGGGTCTTCCAGGTGGTGAGGATGTACATGTGCTCTCCCTATGTCGAGGGCGTCACCGCGACGCCTACGAAGCAGCATCCGGGATGTCTGCGGACGTGTCTGTGATCCACATCACGCAGACGAGAAGTTCACCGGATTGCGCCGGGCCCGCCACTTCCCGGACCCCCTCCGTTCCCGTATCGTCAACCCATGGACACCGCATCAACTCGCTGGATGAAGGGGTTCGGTGCGG
>JANOHI010000492.1:0-1175 GCA_031406385.1 Acidimicrobiia bacterium | reverse complement strand
CTACGTCGGTGGATGGCTCGACACGGTCCTCATGCGGATTGTCGATGTCACCGTCGCCTTCCCTCCGATCTTCCTTGCCATGGCGGTGGCCGCCGCGCTGGGACCCGGTCTCCGAAATGCGTTCATCGCGATGGTGATCGTGTGGTGGCCAATCTACGCGCGCTTACTTCGAGGACAAGTGCTCTCGATAAAGCATCGCGACCACATCCAAGCGGCCGTTTCGATCGGAGCGAAGCCGAGCCGAATTCTGCGCAAGCACGTCATCCCCCTGTCGTTCACTCCCGCTCTGATCAACGCCACACTCGACCTCGGACAGGTGGTGATCCTGACCGCCACGCTGAGCTTCCTCGGCCTCGGTGCGAAACCACCATCGCCTGAATGGGGGGCAATGATCACCGATGGCGCAAAGTACTTCTACCAATGGTGGGTGGCTGTCGCGCCCGGCCTCGCCATCCTGACGATCGGTCTGGCGCTGAACTTCCTCGGTGATGGACTCCGCGACGCGTTCGACGTGCGGGGTCGCCGATGAGCGACGCGAAGGGCGGGCCGCTCCTCGACGTTCGGGGACTCGATGTCCGATTCCACGTGAGCGGCGGTTCTGTACACGCTGTGCGCGGCCTCGACCTCTCTGTCCACCGGGGAGAGGTTGCTGCCGTCGTCGGCGAGTCAGGCTCGGGGAAGAGCGCAACGATGCTCGCCGCGCTCGGTCTCCTCGATCCCAACGCCAGCGTTCAGGGGTCCGTTCGGTTCGACGGCATCGAGATGATCGGTGCACCCGGATCAGTCCTTCGAGGTGTGCGAGGAGGACGGATCGGAATGATCTTCCAGGATCCGATGACGTCGCTCAACCCCGTGCTCACCATCGGCCGCCAGATCGCCGAAGCCGTCATCACCCATCAGAAGGTCTCACCGAAGCAGGCCGAGGCCAAGGCAGTTGAGCTGCTCGAAACGGTCACGTTGCCCGACGCCAAGAATCGGGTTCGCGCGTTCCCGCACGAACTGTCCGGCGGCATGCGTCAGCGAGTGATGATTGCCATGGCGCTGGCAAACGACCCGGACATCCTGATCGCCGACGAGCCGACAACCGCGCTCGACGTCACCATCCAGGCCCAGATCCTGCAGGTACTGCGCACACTCCAGGTAGAACGTGGACTTACTATCGTTCTGATCACCCA
>JANOHI010000468.1:0-6629 GCA_031406385.1 Acidimicrobiia bacterium | reverse complement strand
ATCTCGGTCAGCTTCTTCTTGTCAGCCAAAATCGCATCGAGATCAGCCTTCGGGATCTTCGCAAACGCCGCATCAGTCGGGGCGAACACCGTGAACGGACCCGCACCCTTCAACGTCGAGATCAAATCAGCAGCCGTCAGCGCCGCGGCCAACGTCTTGAACGAACCAGCGCCAACTGCTGTGTCGACGATGTCTTTCGCCTTGGTCGTCTTGGTCGGTGCCTTCTTCTTCGTTGCTGCGGTGGCCGGGATGACGGCGGCGGTGATGCCGAGCGTCCCGACCAGGAGGACTGCAGCCAGCCTCTTGTTTTTATTCATCGCGGGGTCCTTTTATCTGGTTCGCAGCCGGAGCCGCCTGACACGTGCTCTCCGGAGCGCGTGATGCGATCGGATGACGAATCTCGTGACCGCGTCGAATTCGGAAGCGGTGCCAGGGAAGCCCAGGGAAGAAACTTGCGCTAAACGACGTTAAAAGCTGTGGTGGCAACCGGGCTGACCTGTTTTTTCCGCCAGTGCCATCCAAAGCGTCCCCCCACTCCGGAGAACCTCTGTGACCTCAGCCGAGTACACCGATGCGAGCGATGCCCAGCTCGTCGTTGCCGTTGCCCGCTCCGACCAGTCAGCGCTCGCTGAGCTCTATCGGCGCCACGGCGGAGCCACGCTGGCGTTGGCCGCTCGATTGCTCAACGACCGAGCTGTCGCCCAAGACGTCGTCCAGGAGGTGTTCCTGGTGTTGTGGAACGAGCCCCAACGCTTCGACCCCGACCGTGGCGCGCTGCGCTCGTGGCTCATGATGAAGACGCATACGAAAGCTGTCGACGCCGTGCGTTCCATGTCCTCCCGGACAATTCGGGAGAATCGTGAGCTCAACGAGCGTCTGTCCGAACCGTATGACCTCGAGCTTCAGGTATGGGACCTAGCGGTCGCCGACCAGGTGCAGCACGCCATGCGATCGCTGTCCGACGGTGAACGCCGCGCCATCGAGCTGGCCTACTTCGGCGGTTACAGCTACCGCGAGGTCGCCGAGATCCTCAATCAGCCCGAGGGCACAGTGAAAAGCAGGATCCGGACCGGCCTCAAGTCGATGCGCCGCCACCTCCACGATCTGGCCCATTTTGAACACCACGACGATCCACAGGTGGCCCGGCAACGAAGAACCGGCACAGCGACGCCCGGGTGGGGGACATGACCAACGACCACAGTGACAGCAACCGAACCGACCGAGAGAATCCCGTTCACCTCCGCCGTTGGACCGACGCGGAGCTCGACGAGCTGCTCGGTGTCCATGCGCTTGACGCCATCGATGACCCGGCCGAGCGCGCCGCCGTCGAGGCTTACGTCGCCCGTTCTCCCCGCGCCCGAGCCGAGCTCGACAGTCATCGCCATGTGGCCAGCGCCATCGGGAACGCAGTGATTGCCGCACCGAACGACTTGTGGGCCCGCATCGCCGACCGGCTTGGTGACTCGCGTTCTGAAGAGAGACCGCCACTCGTCGCAGAGCCGAACAACGCGACACCGGACCTGACTTCCGACGCGAAGGTCCGATTTGGTCGCCCTCGTTCTCGCCGTTCGAGGCCATCGTTCGGCGGAGGGATGGCCGTTGCCGGACAGCGCGGCGCAACAACAGCGCGGCCATGGGCTGCCGCGACGGCCGCTGCGCTCGTTGTCGCGGTTGCATCCTCCGGGTTCGCTCTCAACCGGAATTCTGCGCTGCAATCCGCGAAGTCGAAGAACCTGGATCTTCGCTCCTACGTCGCTATCGAACGGGCGAGATCCTCTCAACTGCTCGGGCAGATCGATACGCTCCGAACAACCTCGCCGGTCGCAATTCGCCTTGCGCAGTTGGAAAACGACCCCACTGCTCGAAACGTGCAGCTCGTCAGCACCAGCGGGCGCTCAGTCGGCCATGTCCTGCTGGCCGCCGACGGCGAGGGCTACATCGTCGGCGACACCCTGCCGACCCTTCCGATCGGGCGGACGTATCAGCTCTGGGGCGTCAAGGAAGGGCTTGTGCTCAGCCTCGGCGTGTTGGGCCGCGCACCAAAGGCGATGCCGTTCGCCGCCGACGAGCAGTGGAGCCAACTGGTCCTCACCGATGAGGCGAGTCCAGGGGTGGTCGCAAGCAAGGCCTCGGCCGCCGCCGTCGCAAAGCTCGATCAGGCCTGACACCATCTCGGGCCCCGCTCTTTGCATCGTCTCGCCCGGGCATTAGGTTCGACCCTCCATGTCGACGCCGCACGATCTCGGCCCTGCGGTCGTCCTCATCCCGGTCAAGTCCTTCGGGGAGGCGAAACGACGCCTCTCTTCCAGTTTGAGCGAGGAAGCGCGCGCCGTTCTTGCGCAACGCTTCGCTAACACGGTCGTCGATGCCGCCCACGAGCTCCCTGTGGCGATCGTGTGCGATGACGAAGGGGTTGCTCGCTGGGCGCAGTCGCGGAGCCTCTCCGTGCTTCGTGAGGAGGGCCACGGATTGAACGCAGCAGTTCACCTAGCGGTGCGCGAACTCAGCGCCGCTGGCGTGGAGCGAGCGGTGATCGTGCATAGCGACCTTCCGCTGGCGCGCGACCTGCGTTGGCTTGCCGAGGCCACGGGCATCGTGCTCGTGCCTGACCATAGGCTTGATGGGACAAACGCGATGTCGATCCCGCTACGCGCCGCAGTGCTCGAGCGGTTCGAATTCAGCTACGGCATCGGTTCGTTTCGCAAGCATCTCGATCAGGCGCTCGCGCTCGGCATCGCCACCGGTATCGCCACCACGGTGTCGCATGATCCCGACCTCAACCACGACGTCGACCTCCCCGAAGACCTCGACGAGATCATGAATGGCAATCGACACCGAGGCAGTGGCCGATGAGCATTCCCGATTCGTACCATCTCCGCACGACCGGAGCGCAGAAGATCTCCTTGAACATCCCCACACCGAAACGGGCGCTTGCGATCGCCGCCCACCCCGACGATGTCGAGTTCGGTTGTGGAGCGACGTTGGCGAAATGGGCGAGCCAAGGATGCGAGATCTTCCATCTTGTTCTGACCGACGGCTCGAAGGGCACATGGGATCCGACGCTCGATCCTGCCGAACTGGTCGTCACGCGTCAGAGAGAGCAGCGAGCGGCGGCACGAGCACTGGGGGGCACCAGTGACGCAAGTGTGGTGTTTCTCGGGTGGATCGACGGTGAGCTCGATTCCGGGATCCGACAGCGGTGGGAGGTTTGTCATTGGATTCGAACGTTCACGCCCGACGTGGTCCTCGGACACGATCCATGGCGTCGCTACCGCATTCACCCAGACCATCGTCATGCCGGCCTCCTCGCATGCGAAGGGATCGTCGCCGCCCGAGATCCGAAGTTCTTCCCGGAGCAGCGCGTTGCGCCCCATCGTCCGTCGGCGCTACTGCTGTGGGAGGCCGATGAAGTGAACCATGTCGAGTCCTGCGACGAGATCGCCCTAGAGGCAAAGGTGGCTGCGCTGCTGCACCACGAAAGCCAGTATGAGACCACCATGCGCATCGGAGCAGAACCGACGGCTTCCGGCGAAAACGACCCCGTCACGCAATTCCGCGCTGCGGTGTTCCATCAAGCACGCAATGCAGGACGCCTCGCCAGTTGTGAAACCGGCGAGGCGTTTGCGTTGTTGACTTCGTTGTAGGCCGATCACTCGACCGACAGATCGGCCCGGTCAAAGGCACACAACGTCCCTCGACCGTGTCGCCGCAAGGGCTACTTCTTTGCTGCTGCCTTCTTGGCCGGAGCCTTCTTGGCCGGAGCTGCCTTCTTTGCCGCTGCCTTCTTGGCCGGAGCCTTCTTGGCCGGAGCTGCCTTCTTTGCTGCCGCTTTCTTGGCCGGAGCCTTCTTCGCGGGAGCTGCTGCTTTCTTCGTTGCCATGTGGTTACTTCCCCTTCTTTGCAGGAGCCTTGGCGGCCTTCGCTTTGCCTTTGCTGTTAACCGCAGCCTTGAATCCGGAGCCGGCTGTAAACTTCGGACTCTTCGACGCGGCGATCTTGATAGTTGCACCGGTTTGCGGGTTGCGACCGGTACGGGCCTTGCGGTCCGATACCGAGAACGAACCGAATCCCGGAATCGTGACCTTGTCGCCGGATTGCACCGCTGCTTGAACTGTGTCAAGCAACGCGTTCACCGCCTTGTCACTATCGGTCTTGGTGAGGCCAGCTGCTTCAGCAACTGCCTCGATGAGCTCTGTCTTGTTCACGACTGCCTCCTGGCACGACGACTTACAAGTGAGAAAGAGAAGAAGATTTGCGCGCACAAGTCAAGCATTCACCTTGAAAAACCGGGGTTGTGAGCCGCGCGCAGCCCACAACCCGCACCAGTACTGGGATCCGAGGTACTGGTATTCCGTGCTTCAACGTGCTAAATACCAAGCACGCTTACCAATCGTCTACTACGTATGCTTACTTACTGCGCCGTTTCGAGTGGCTCGACGTGAACCATCGTCGAGTTGAGAGCGGCGTTCCCGCTGTGCGGATCGGTCAACGAAGTGTCGACGACGTCGTTGAAGCTTGCGCCCGCGTTCGCACGAGCGATTCCCAGTTGCGCGCCGTTTCGATCGTGTCCCCAGCCATGAGGAAGCGACACAACACCGCGTCGAACGATGTCGGTCACGGCTGCCGTCACGTCGATCACACCAACCGATGACGCGACGCGCACCGGCTCGCCGTCACCGATACTTCGAGCGGCGGCATCATCGGGATGGATCTGCAACGTGCATCGAGGCTTGCCCTTCACCAACACCTTGACGTTGTGCATCCACGAATTGTTCGAGCGGAGATCTCTCCGACCGAGCAACTGCAGTGCCGACGATGAACGTTCGCTCGTGGCGATGGATGCACGCTTCGTTGTCGACGAACGGAATCGAGCAAGATCGTCGACCATCACCATCGGAGCAAGCTCAACTCGTCCACTTGGCGTCTTCAACGCGTCGTCCAGCCGAGGAATCAAAGGCCCGAAGTCGATTCCATGAGGGTTCTGGCGGAGCAAGGCAAGCGTGAGCCCATCGGGCCGCGCCCCGAAACCATCGCCGAACCTACCGAGGCGAAGCGTGATGTCGATCAACCGTGCCGGGCCACGTTCGGCACCGCAGAGCCCGAGCAGCTCGTCGACGTTGCGGCCGAAAACGGCACTGCGGCGCGACCGAACAGCGCTCTCCAGCCGCCCGCGCGCCGCGGCTTCGTCCAGCGCCTCGACATCAACCTCGGTCCCGCTACCGGCGAGAACCGCGCCGAGTCGCAAGAGGGTGTCCCACTCATGGCGTTCGTCTACGTCAAGCTCGAACAATGGGTCAGACCAGTTCGCCACCGAGCGCACCGCGAATTGGTACAGCAGATGGTCGTAGTGGGGACGGGTGAGCGAGCGCGGTGGCGGAAGCAGAACGTGGGCATGACGCGTCGTCTCGTTGAGGTACATATCGACCGCCACGAACAACTCGAGGGTCGCAAGAGCAGCGTCGAGCCGGCGACCGTCAGGGGCGGAGAGGACCGGGTTGCCCGCCACCGTGAAGAGCGCGCGAATCTGTCCATCACCCGGTGTTTCGATCTCCTCTGCGAGCACTGCGACCGGGAGTTCCGATCCCGCTTCGGCGGAGCCGCGGACACGGCTCTTCCATCGGCCGAGGTTGAAAGCCTTCCCCTCGCGCGCAGGCCCGGAGATTGGTCCCGGCTGTGTCGCAGCAAGCCCGAACATCGCACCGCCCGCTCGATCGAGATTGCCGGTCAACACGTTTACGACATCGACGAGCCAACTCGACAGCGTGCCGAACTCGTTGATGCACGTGCCGATCCGTCCATAGACCGCAGCAGACGGTGCAGTAGCCAGTTCGTGGGCCAAGGTGCGGATGTCGTTGGCGTCGAGACCGGTGATCGGTGCGGCCCATTGCGGTGATGTCTCAGCAGTGATGTTGCGCACCATCTCGACACCGTTCACCCGACCTTCGATGTCACCCAACGTCGCAAGGCCATCGACAAAGAGGACGTGCACGATCGCCGCAAGCAGCGCCGCGTCGGCGCCCGGACGAATCGCCAGATGCCAGTCCGCATGCTCGGCAGTCTTGGTGCGTCGAGGGTCGACGACCACGACCTTGCCGCCCCGAGCGCGGATCGCCTCGACCCGACCGGGGAACCGATCCAAGGCTCGTCACTCCCCGGTGATACCTTGCGCGAGCCGATACCGTTTCGCCCCATGCGCACCGATCCCGAGATCTCCTGGTATCCCGTTCCCGACCGGGACGAGTTGCCCGACGACATCACCAAGCTCTTCGCCAAGGCCGAAGCGGTGATCGGTTTTGTCCCCAACGTCTTCCAGGCGTTCGCGTACCGAGTGGACCACTTCCGAGCGTGGTTCAACCATTTCAAGCAGCTTCACGTTCCGTCCGAGCATCTGTCCGCGGCCGACCGCGAGATGATCGCCGTCGTGGTGTCGATGGCGAACGGCTGCCTCTACTGCCTGGTCGCCCACGGACAGGCGCTGCGCGAAGCGTTGGGCGAACCCGTGCTCGCCGATCGCATCACCCTCGACTGGCGCCGAGCCGGGCTCGATGCCCGCCGCGAAGCGATCTGCGCGTACGCCGAGAAGATCACCCGTCGTCCGAACGAGACGTCGAAGGCCGACATCATGGCCG
>JANOHI010000356.1:0-9856 GCA_031406385.1 Acidimicrobiia bacterium | reverse complement strand
GGGGCCCCCCCCCCCCCCCCCCCCCCCCGCCTTCACCCCGGGGACTTTTGTGTTAATATACTTGCTAAACCCCTTTTTTTTTGGGTGGTGGGGCCCCCCGGCGCCCCCCCCACCGCGACAACTCGGGCGTAGTCACACTGCTCCTTCTTGGCGCCGGGCCATCCAAATGGCGGCGAACTGCACGACCCCGTAGGGGACCCAGATCAGGCGCTCGATCGATGAACGGGACGCGGCGTTCATGGCGACGGAGAGCACGAAGAAGATCAGCAGTGCATTGAGCACGCGGTTGCGTCGAAACGGCACCCGGAGCTGACCGCTGACCAATCCGGCGAGGGCAAGGGCTATGGCCGCGGACGCGACGCTCGCAGCGCGGAATGAGGAAGGAAGAACACCGGTGTTCTGCCCGCCCCAGGCGGCCTCACCCCAGGGTGCCCCGGCGACCAGGGCGACTTGGAACAGGCCGAGGAGCACGAACAGAGCAGCCGAGCACTTTGCGGCAGGGGAAACAGGCATGGAAACGACCTCTTAGGTATCTAGAAGATATCTCAGTCTAACCTATCTTCTAGATACAGTCGACGGATGGGTCGAACCTCACAGACGAAGCTGGCCGTACTCGGAGCACTCTCCGTGGAGCCCATGACCGGATACGTGGTCCGGCGATCGATTTCAGAAACGCTCGGCCATTTCTGGAGCGAGAGCTTTGGTCAGATCTACCCGGCGCTCTCGGAGCTCGAGAGCGAGGGTGCAATCCGTCGGGCGACACCTGGCCTGACCTCGGGAAGCACCTTCGAGATCACGCCGATCGGCACCAGCATGCTTCGTCGACTCTTGTCTGAACCGTTCGAATCCGCCCCACCGCGCAACGCCCTCCTGCTGCGAGTCTTCTTCGGACGCCACCTCGGCCCGACGGCGTGCCGAGCCCTCCTAGAGGAAGCACTCGTCGACGCCGAGCGTCGCAAAGCGGGCTTCGCTGCCATCCGCGCCGAGGCGGAAAACGAAACGGTGACCGACGACAGCCCCTACTGGGCGATGGCGCTCGACAACGGTGAGCGGAGTGCCCAAACGGCCATCGAATGGCTCCGCCACTCGATCGCCGTGCTCGAAGACCTCGCCGATCGCCAGAACCAACCGGGGTTATGAAACATCACATGCTCGACATCACATCCTCATAGCGCCGGACGACCTCGCGCCACCAGGTTTGCGGCGATCGGCGAAGGTACGCTGCTCACGCCGTAGGGCTCCGACACAGCCGTGGAAGTCTGCTTCCGCGTCTTCGTCGTGCGGTCACTCGAGGGTGATGGGTCGTCGAGGTCGCAGTGCACCGAGCACTGCTCTCGGTTTCGGTCGCTGCAGTGAGCAATCCTGCTATTCGGGCCCGGCTCGGCTTTCGACTACCCACGGGAATCGGGCGACTGCCACCATTAGTCAACAGGAGCGGCGTAGGCAGCGAGCTTGGTGCGGTTACTCACCCCCAACTTCGTATACACCCGCGACAAATGGGTCTTCACCGTTTCGGTACCCATGAGCAGTTCGGCGGCAACCTCGGCGTTGGATTTCCCGCTCCGAACCAAGTCAGCGACCCGCCGTTCTGTCGGCGTGAGCGCTGTCCAGCCGATCGTCGGCCGGCCCTGATGGCCGCGGGCACGTCTCACGTATTCGAACGCGCTTGGGAGGTTAAGCGAGGCCCCCTCGTCGAACGCGGCCTGGTAGGAAGCAACTCCGAGCGTCGCCTTTGCTTTGTCCTCACTGCTTTCGGCGGCGAGCGACCAGGGAATTCGTCGTCGCTTGGACGGCACCGTGTCGCGTATCGCGGCGACGATGCCCGCAAGTCGGGCGCACTCCTTCCACGAGCCCCGGTCTGCAGCCAACGCCGTCAACAACTCGAACCCGGCGAGGATGTTCGGGTACATCTCCTGAGGCACCGAAACGTCGAGAGACTGGTGCGCCAACGATTCGGCCTCGGTGTGGTTTCCTCGACGGAGGGCGATCTGACCCGCGATGAGACGATTGGTCGAAAAGGGCACTGGTCGCACGTCAGCGGCCGGAACGGCGACCTGGACGAGCTGAGCGGACGCTTCATCATCCCGGCCGAGGCCGCACAACGCCATTGCCGCGAGCTGAATGAACGGCACTTTCTGGGCCGGAGGGATGCGGGGATCGTCGCCGCGTTTGGTGAGGGCCAGTGCACGCTCGAAGTGACCATGCAAGAGCGTCCAGGCGATCATTGTCATAAGCACGCTTATGGTTTCGGCCTCATACCCGAGGCGCTCAGTTTCCGCATACTTTGCTTCGAGCTCCTCGTAGGTCGGTTCCGGGTGTCCGAGGTCAAATGCATGGAGTACCCGGTGGCTCAGTTCTTGCACCCCGATCGGCACCGCGGTCGGTCGGGTCTTGCGGTACCGGTCCATATGAAACCGGTACGCGGCGTGATGGGCGCACTCGGTGGCGGCACCGGCGAGCCAGCTGTCGAGAATGACGATCGGCGTAGGGCAGTTGAGACGATGGACGATCGGCCAGAGTTCTTCGGCCAGAGCGCGACCCAGACGGTGATCGCCACGGGCGATCGCTGCGATCACGGCACAGACACGCAGCATGACAAGGCCGAACTCGTCGCCGGCCGCTCGAAGCGCCTGCTCCGCTTCGTCGAAGAGTGCCCGCCCGCGTTCGGGGTCGGAGGTCAGGGCGAAACGTGCAACAACGGTTCGCACCCGGCCGACCGGGTAGTCGAGCTGGGCAGACTCGGTCAGCGACAGGCACTCGGTCGCATCGGCGTGCGCAAGCACCATTTGGCCGAGTTGTTGAAGACACGAGATTCGAGCCCGCAGCAGGGCTACCCGGTGAAGCGGGGATGTGTCTCCCACGAGGTCCAAGGCCTCGGTCGCGAAAGCTTTGCCTTGGAGCGGCACGGCCCCCATCGCCCAGAAAGGAGCAAGGCTGCAAACGGCCCAAACGAAATCGTCCAATGTTCGTTGATCGCGCGCGTACCTCAAGGCAGCAGCCAGGTTCGAGCGCTCGGGGACCAGCAGTAGGAGCACTGCGTCCTGCTCCGCGGTCTCGCACCGGGGAGCCCAGTGGCGTGCCAGGTCGAGGTAGTGATCGCAGTGCCTGCCGGCGATCACCAACGCTTCCCCGGAGTCGGTCAGACGGGCGGCGCCGAACTGCCGGACCGTTTCGAGCACCGAATACCGGGCTGCGGGACCGCTGTCGTCGAGCTGCACCAGTGACTGGTCGATGAGACGCTCGAGCGAGTCGAGGATTTGCATCTGATCGATCGCTGCCTCGTCGGCACAGACCTGCTCGGCGGCGTCCAGATCAAAGCCTCCGACGAACACCGAGATCCTTCGCAACAAGACCTTCTCCGTCTCGTCGAGCAGAGCATGGCTCCATGCGATCGATGCCTCGAGCGTTTGCTGACGGGGCATCAGCAGCCGCGAACCGCCCGTAAGCAAACGCATCGAGCCTTCGAGCCCGGCGAGAATCTGCTGCGGGGTGATCGACTTGGTCCGCGCTGCCGCCAGTTCGATGGCCAGTGGAAGGCCGTCGAGGCGGGAGCAGATTTCGGCCACGGCGGGCCCGTTTTCGTTTGTCAGCGCGAAGTTCGGCCGGGCGCGGCTCGCCCGATCGACGAACAGACGCACGGCGTCGTACTGGATCAGGCGCTCGATAGACGGGCGCTCGCTCTCGGCCGGCACGGAAAGAGGCGGAACCCGCCACGTGAATTCTCCGGGTACCCCGAGCGGTCCGCGACTCGTGGCGAGAAGACGGACGTGCGGGCACTTTTGAAGGAGCTGTTCGACCAGAGGGGCGACTGCATCCAGAACGTGTTCGCAGTTGTCGAACACGAGCAGCATCTCGCGACCCTTGAGACGGTCTGCGAGTGAGCCGGCGTTGGACACCGAAAGCACATCTGCGGTGACCCTTGCGACGTCGCTCTTCTCGACCGGTGCCAGCTCGACCCACCACGCGCCATCGACGAACTGATCAGCCATGTGGGCTGCGGCCTGCTGAGCCAGGCGGGTCTTGCCGGCTCCGCCGGCCCCGACGATCGTCACCAGTCGGTTCGCTGAGGACACGGCGACGACGGCGTCGACCTCCTGCTGTCGACCGACGAACGTTGACCCGGCAGTCGGAAGGTTGATCGGCGACGCGTCGAGGGATCGCAAAGGCGGGAACTCTCGTGCGACACCCGGAAGGACGAGTTGCCATACATGCTCGGGTCGGGCCAGGTCCTTGAGCCGGTGGATTCCCATGTCGATGAGCGTGTATTCGTCACCGATCTGATCGAGAGCCAGGTCGCGTGCCGCCTGGGAGATGACAACCTGCCCGCCATGGGCGATCGCTCGCAGGCGTGCGGTTCGAATGATGGTCCGACCGACGTAGTTGGCCTCATTGCGCAGTTGCGCTTCCCCCGCGTGCACTGCCATCCGGACCTTCAGGGGCGAAGGTAATCCGCGCCACATCTGAGCATCGAGTTCGACCTGTGCTTGCGCGGCGGCGCGAAGCGCATCTGACGCCCGACCGAAGGCGGCCACGATCGAGTCGCCCTCGCCCTGTTCCTGCGGGCGAACGCCGCCATTCGCAGAGACTGCACGGTCGAGAATCTCGTAGTGGAGCGCAATTGCCGGGCCCATTTCGGCCGGGGCGGCCTGCCAAGCGAGCGTGGAGTTCTCGACATCGGTGAGAAGGAACGTGACCGTACCGATCGGTAACGCGAACTCATCTCCCGGCGGGGAGGCGTTCACCGTCACGCTTACGTCGTCCCACCGCAATGGTCGCACCCACGAGGAGCGCTCCGGCGGGGACGGGTCCCCTTGGTGCGGCTGGTGGGGGTGAGGTGCCTCAAGAGAGATCATGCTGTCATCATCAGGTGCGGGGTGCAATGAGTAATCCCCCGCGCAGGGGACTCTGAGCGTTCCACGTCTCGCGACCAGAGCGATGCTTCGGTCGGATGAACCCGACTCGACCTCGGCGGTTCCCGTCCCCCGTTCGGGGGATGCATCGGCCCGCTGACGGCGTCAGTGTGGCGGAGCGGAGAAGGGTTTGTCATCGGACATGCCGGGATCGACGAACCGTGAAAGCATCACACCCCAAAGGACGGTCGCCATGAGATCAACGAGTATCCACAGTCGGCAACTGCACGACTGCGGCTGGCGCCGGACCGCCAGGCGACTCATGACTGTCGTGGTCGCGACGACCGTGTTGGCGGTGACAGTGACGTCCCATGCCATTGAGGCGGCAACGAAGAAAAGAACGAAGGCTTCCAAGAACGCCACAACAACGACAGCTCGCGCCACCCCGACCCAGGCGCCGCGAGGCACCGTAACCATTGCGGCGACGAACATGATCCCTTCGCTCGATCCGCTCGTTGTTGGCATCGGCGGGGCCGCGATCGACGCCATGTTTGAGACCCTTGTGCAGTCGCCGAACGTCGGCGACGCGATTCCCATCTTGGCTCGATCACTGACTGAGGCGCCCGACCGGCTCTCCTGGACGATCACCCTCCGAGCCGGTGTGTTGTTTCATGACGGCACCGTGTTCGATGCGGAGGCCGTGAAGTTCAACCTCGAACGGGCACGCAAGGCACGGTTGTTCGCCGCGCGCATGCAGTTCGTGAAAACGATTGCCGTTGTCGACCCCCTGACGGTGCGGCTCGGGCTCGACAAGCCGTACGCTGCCCTTCCCTTCCTCTTGGGCACCGGTGCCGGCGTCATGCTCTCGCCCACCGCGATCAGAACCAAGGGGGACGCCTTGGCGCGTGAGCCGAGTGATGCCGGTACCGGGCCCTACATCCTCAAAGAATTCTCGCCCGGTGAACGCATCGTGTTCGTGCGCAATCCGACCTACTGGGGAGACCCCAAGCCCCGTCTTGACCGCGTCGTGATCCGTCAGATTCCGGATCCGAACACGCAGTTGGAGGCGCTTCGCGCGGGCAGCGTCGAGGTGCTTTCGACGGTATCGCCAGCACTGGTGGCTCAGGCGAAAGAACTGGGTTTCAACACGGTTACCCCACCCACGGCCGGCACGGCCGGCGCTCTGTTCAACAACGCCAGGCCGCCATTCGACGATGCCCGCATGCGGCGGGCCGCAACTCTGGCCATCGATTGGACGGTTGTCAAAGCCGTGATGGAAGGTGGGGCGGAATACGACGGAATCGGGTACGGGCCATGGCCCAAGAACAACCCGTGGTACGTCCGCCCGGAAACGCGAATCGGGTTCTCCCAATCGGAAGCCCGAAACCTCGTCGCGGCGTATGTCCGAGCTACGGATCGTGACCCTGCGTTCAGCTTGACGATCACTTCTGACGGTACCGACTTCGCTCGCATTCTGGTGAAGATGTGGCAGGACGCAGGCATGAACGCGAAGCTCCAGATCCTGCCCGATCAGAACTCCGTGATCCAGGCGGTTTCCGCCGGCCAGTACGACTCAGCAGTTTGGCTCTTCCGGTTGGAGAAGGATCCGGATCCGACCGCCTACGACGCGCTCTTCAGCGGATCGGCACTCAACTACGAGAAGTACAAGAGCCCGGAGATGGATCTCGCTCTCGAGCAGGGTCGCTCGGGAACGGGCGGTTTGGGCGCGCGAAAGGAGGCCTACGCCAAGGTCCAGGAGCTGTTCCGCCGTGACGCGCCATTTCTGATCGGACCCACGGGCACGAGGAGCTACATCTTCAACAAGCGGTTGTGCGGAACCGACACCGAGGACGACCGACTTCCGATGCGGACGATCGGATTCGTCTGTTGAGTGGCGCGGCGCCCGAGAACGAGTGTGGGCCTGGTTCTCTCCCATGACCCGACTCCTCCTGCGCAAACTCGGCTCGCTGGTGGCCGTGCTCCTCGTCGTGTCGTTCGTCAGCTTCTCGCTCACCAGCCTCCTCCCCGGAGATCCGACCACGCAGCTGTTCTCGGGTGTGGCAGTTTCGCCTGAAGACGTCGCCGCGGCGCGCCACGAACTCGGTCTTGATCGGCCGCTCCTGGTCCGGTACGGAATCTGGCTCGGTCGCGTTGTCCGAGGGAATCTCGGACAATCGCAGGAGACCGGAGAACCGGTCGTGGATCTCCTGCGTCGGCGTCTCTCGGTCACGGTCGAGCTCGTCCTGGCGGTTCAGGTTCTTGCACTGTTGTTGGCTGTACCGATCGGGATGTGGGCGGCTCACAACGTCGATGGACGGTTCGACCGCATCGTGACGGCAGGGTCATTCGCCGCACTTGCGATTCCACCGTTCGTCACCGCAATCGCACTGCTGCTGGTGTTCGCAGTGAAAATGCGTTGGCTTCCCACATTCGGGTTCGTTCGACTGAGCGACAGCCCGATTGGCAATTTGAAGTCACTCGTGCTCCCTACGTGCACCCTCGCCGTTCCTCTCACAGCGGTCTACGCCCGCACCCTACGGACCGATCTGGCGGTCACCCTGACGCAGGATCACGTGCTTCTCGCGCGGGCCATGGGAGAGAGCCCCCGAACGGTGCTGTGGCGCCGAGCGTTGCGACAATCGTCGTTCACCATGCTCACACTCGTCGGCCTCCAGTTCGCATCGCTCATCGGTGGTTCGCTGATTGTCGAGCGCATCTTTGCGATTCCCGGTATGGGGAGCCTGATGATCGAAGCTATCGGGCGGCGCGAACACTTCATCGTGCAAGGTGGTGTGCTGGTCATCGGCGCAGCATTCGTCCTCGTCAACTTCGCCATCGATGTTCTGCGATCCGTGCTCGACCCCCGCATCAGACGAGAGGCGTTCCGGTGACACGCGGGGTGGTCGTGCCTGCCCGTGGCGTGGGGTTCTGGCTGGCGTCCGCCTGGACCAGTGCGATCGCGTTGCTGGCGGCTTCGGCGTCGTGGCTCCCGTTCCGGCCGAACGAGATCAACCCGTCAGCCATGCGACTCTCGCCCCGCCTCGCTCATCCCTTCGGCACAACTCGACTCGGCGAGGATCTCTTTGCCGTCTGCGTTCACGGCACCCGGGTTGCGATCATCGTTGCGTTCGGGTCGGTGGCCATCGCCTTCGTCGTCGGCGTGCCATTGGGCATGGCGGCTGCGTACTTCGGCGGATGGACGGATCGGGTTGTGACCGTGCTACTCGATTCGGCCGCCGCAATGCCGGCGTTGGTGTTGGCGTCGGCGATCGTCCTCTACGTCGGACAGAGCCTCTTTTCGATCGTCGCGATCATCGGCGTCCTGGCCATACCCACCGTGGCCCGTGTCCTACGAGCCGCTACCACCACCCAACTCGGCGGCGACTACGTACTCGCAGCACGGATGGCCGGCGCCCGGCACTGGAGGATCATCGTTCGCGAGATTGCACCGAACGTGGCGGCCACCGCTGGCTCGTTCCTGTTCCTCCTCCTGGGCGTAGCCATCTTGTTGGAAGGTGCTTTGTCATTCGTCGGATTGGGGGTCCCGCTCGAGAACGCGAGCTGGGGTCGCCTGGTGGCAAGTGGACGTCCGGAGTTGCAGACCATGTGGTGGTGGTCCATCTGCCCGGCAACCGTGATCATTCTCACCGTGCTGTCGTTGAACATCATCGGTGATCGATTGCAGGCCAAGTGGCTTGGAAGAACCCGCCAGAGGGCGCGCGATCGACATGTGGTTGCGTCACCTGACATGAGCACTTCCGCTGCGCCGTTCGAAGGGACCGTTCCGCGCCCGACTGAACAGGCCCTACCCACGGCGGACGGCAACGTTCTCGTACAACTCTGCGATGTCCACAGCGTTCTCGCCACGCGGCAAGGCCACAACCGCGCCGTTGACGGCGTGACGCTGCGTATTGAGAAGGGCCACATGTTGGCTGTCGTTGGGGAGTCGGGGGCGGGCAAGACGTTGCTCACGCGGACAATTCTCGGCCTCTCGCCAAGCGTGGCGAACGTGACCGGCGCCATCCTCTTCGATGGCACAGACCTCCTACGCCTGTCGGAGGCCGAGCTACGAAAGAGGCGAGGGCGCGACATCGCCGTCGTCCTGCAGAACCCGATGACGTCGCTCGACCCGGTTATGCGCGTCGGCTCGCAGATCGCGGCACCAGCACGACTGCATCTCGGCATGTCGAAAGCTCAGGCTCGCATGCACGCCGTAGAACTGCTCGCCGCAGTCGGCGTTGCTGAGCCGGAACGGCGATCGCGCCAGTATCCGCACGAGCTATCAGGCGGCGTTCGCCAGCGCGTCGCCATTGCCATCGCGCTCTCGTGTCGGCCCCGTCTGCTCATCGCGGACGAGCCGACCAGTTCGCTCGACGTGGTGGTGCAGGCTCAGGTTCTCGACTTGATCGACATGTTCCGCCGAATCCACGAGATGGCGGTGCTCCTGATTACCCACGATCTGGATGTCGCTCTGTCGCGAGCCGACGATGTAGCCGTCATGTATCGAGGCCGCGTTGTCGAACAGGCACCTGCTTCGGTTCTCGCACGCGAGCGTCACCATCCATATACGCGCGCGATGTTCGCCGCAGCTCCACGCCTCTCCGACCCTGCCCACACCCGGCTGGTCACAATCCCGGGATCGGCTTCGATGATGAACGGTGGTGCGCTGGGTTGCTCGTTCGCCGCCCGTTGCGCCCTTGCCGACGACCATTGCCGAACCGTGGCGCCCGTGCTCTCTGCGGTCCATCCTGTCGCGCGTGGCGTGTCGCCGGCGCACCGACACGAATGTTCGTGTTGGCACTGCTGAAACCACCACCCGGCCGCGATCGCGGGCGGCGATCGAAACACGAAACCCCGGCCTCAGCGCTGCCTCCTGCGTCCTTCCCCTCAACGAACCGCGGCTCGCAATCCGCCGAACGCAATTGGGTGACACACCAGTAGCGGCAAACGGGCCCGGACAGTGATGAACCGGACCAGAAGTGTCGGGCATCGCCATCGCAGGCACG
>JANOHI010000345.1:0-17735 GCA_031406385.1 Acidimicrobiia bacterium | reverse complement strand
GCCTCCTCGATGCGCTCGACGAGCGCCGTGATGTCGAAGTCGTTCGTGTCAGCGGACGGTTCCCGACGGAACTCACCACGCGGCTGTGGTCGGCCGGCGTTCCCCGACACATCAGTGCCGACATCGTGCACAGCACCTCCTTCGCCTTCCCCCGGACGCTCCCGCGAGTGCCGACCACCGTGTTCGTCCACGATCTCCTGTGGCGTGGCGTCGGGTCGTCATCATTGAATCCGAGAGGCCTCCGTTTCCATGAGCGCGGCTTGCGCCGTGCCGCTGGTTTCGCCCGCCGGCTCCTTGTGCCATCGCGTGCGGTCCGCGACTCGCTCATCGATGACGGCATCGCGCCGGGGGCGATCGTGATCACGGGAGAAGGAGCTGACCACCTCCCGATGCATCGTCGCCACGTCGATGGTCATGTGCTGCTCTCGGTCGGCACGCTCGAGCCGCGCAAGAACCTCCCTCGACTCCTGACCGCCTTCGATCAGGTCCGACGTTCGGTGAACGAACCGCTCACGCTCCGGCTCGTCGGCAGCGATTCATGGCGCGGCCGCTCCGGTCTTCCCGTCGATCTTCCCGATGGCGTCGAAGTGATCGGAACGGTCTCCGATGAAACGCTCGCCGAACTTCTCGCGACTGCGACGGCATTCGTCTACCCGTCGATGGGGGAGGGCTTCGGGCTACCTCCGATCGAGGCGATGCGCGCCGGCGTTCCGGTGGTCTGCGCACCCATGCCGTCCGTCGTGGAGCCATTCGGCGACGATCAAGACCGACGCTCGACTGGGGTTGACCTTCCCTTCGAATCCGTCGATGCGACGGATGTGTCGTCGATAGCCCAAGCCCTGCAACGTGTGCTCGGCAGCGCCGACCGGCGATCCGAGCTGACGGCGCGCGGGCACGCGTGGGTGCAGGGCCGCACGTGGCGGAAGGTGGCGCAGCGCCACGTCGAGGTGTGGGAGGAACTCCGATGAGCGAGCCAGGTCGCAGGACAGCACCTCCAACGGTTGTGCTCGATGTCTCCGCGGTCCATCCGACTGCTGGCGGTGGACATACCTATGCGCACCTACTGACGCGCTTCCTTCCTGGCGCAGGAGTTGATCCCCTGTGCCTGTCGAAAGTGGGATCGTCATCCGAGGAGTGGGAGCAACGCTCGGTGCTACCGCTCGTGCCCCGCAATCGCCTGCATCGACTGTTCTGGGAGCAGACTTCGATGCTCCGAGCTCTGCACCATCACGCGCCGGCGGCCCGCGTTCTCCATTCGCTCCACTACACGATGCCCGAGCGTCCCAGCCCGGCCGGTCTCGCGCGGGTCGTGACGATCCACGATGTGACCGTCTTCACGCACCCGCTCCTCCACGGTCCGGTCAAGCGGCGGTTCTTCCGTCGGGCGATCTCCGTTGCCTCACGCTGCGCCGATCAGTTGATCTGCGTGAGCGAGGCAACGGCGCGCGATCTTCTTCGCCTCGTCGACGTTCGCGTGCCCGTCGAAGTGATTCCGCACGGGATCGACCTTGCGCACTTCACGCCGTACGAGCCGTCGACCGGACACGATGCGGAGATTGTTTCCGGTCTTGGCGTCGACCGTCCCTTTGCCCTCCATCTCGGCACCATCGAGCCCCGGAAGAACGTTCCACGCTTCATCGAGGCCGCAGCGCGGCTCCGCGGCAATGAACCACTCGATGTCGTCCTCGCCGGCGGGGCCTGGCCGGGGGAGCGCGAGGCTTTGCCGCAGCCGAAGGGGCTGCGCGTCCACCACCTCGGTGTCGTGGACGACGCAGCCATTCCTGCGTTGCTACGGTCGGCCCGGGTTGTCGCCTATCCCTCGCTGGCGGAGGGCTTCGGCCTCCCGGTCATTGAGGCACTCGCCTGTGGCGCGCCGGTCGTAACCAGCCGGGGCTCCGTCATGGAGGAGCTCGCCGGGGACGCCGTCGTGACGGCCGATCCTCTTTCCGTCGAAGCTCTGGTCGACGCTCTCGACTCGGCGCTCAGCGGCCGAGGACCCTTGCGTGCGACCCGACTGGCGGCCGCTGCCCGCTACGACGTACGGGAGTGCGCCCGTCGTCACGTCACCGTCTACAACCGGTTCTGTCGTTAGCGACTCTCCGGGGCGCGGCGACTCACGGTGCGGCGTCCTCGACGGCGAGAACGAACGCCGGAGCACTCCCGAAATCGAAAGCACACAGCGCGCCGCTAGGTTTGCTCGCTCATGCGAGTCTTCGTCACCGGTGGAAGTGGGTTCGTGGGCAGCCATCTACTCACTCATCTCGCGTCCTGCGACGACGAGGTCGACGCTCCGCTGACCGACGTGACCGACCTTGAAGCCATCTGTGCGGCCTTGGCGGCGGCGCCCGGCGGCCTTCCGGAGGTGATTTATCACCTGGCCGGTCAGGCCGACGTCGGTCGGTCCTGGACCGATGTCTCGCTCACCTGGGCCGTGAATGCGATGGGAACGGTCAACCTCTTGGAGGCCGCCCGACGCGTCGCCCCGACGACGAGAATCATCGTGGTGTCGTCGGCTGAGGTCTACGGCAGCGTGCCGGCGGACGAGCTCCCGATCGGCGAGGACCGGCCGACCGCATCGTCGTCACCGTATGGCGCGTCGAAGATCGCCGCTGAACTCGCCGCCCGATTCGCCTTCGAGTGTTTCCGGCAACGCGTGATCGTTACTCGCCCGTTCAATCACCTGGGTGTCGGCCAGGCGCCGGGATTCATTCTCCCGGCCATCGCCCGCCAGATCGTCGAGGCGGAGCGCTCCGACTCCGACGTGATCATGCTCGGCAACCTCGATGCCCGCCGCGACGTGACCGCCGTCGAAGACGTTGTGGCGGCCTACCGACTCCTCGCCATGCACGGCGTTGACGGCGAGATCTACAATGTGTGCAGCGATCGAACCGTCGTCATGCGTGACCTGGTCGAGCGGATGTTGGAGATGGCCACGAAGCCGCTTACCGTCGCACTCGACCAAGCTCGTCTTCGACCGAGCGACATTCCCGTGCAATGCGGCGACAGCGCCAAGCTCCGCCGCCATACGGGATGGCGCCCCGTGGCCGAACTCGACGACGTCCTGCGGGCAGTGCTCACGGAATGGCGCAACCGGCACTGAGGGGCCAGAACAGAAGTCCCCGGGCGGTGTCCGGTCAACAACGACCCAGGGCCGGTTCACTCCAATCGAACGATTGGTGAACCGGCCCCGGTGCGCTGCATGTGGCCGCTGCTGGCGGCGTGTGTTCAGGCGGCTTTGCGGACGGCGGCTTTGCGGGCCACCGGCTTCTTCGCCGCGGTCTTCGTGACTGCGGCCTTCTTGGCGGCAGTGGTCTTGGTGACTGCGGCCTTCTTGGCGACCGGCGCCTTCGCGGCCCGAACCGACGTCTTCTTTGCCGACGTCTTGACGCTCGGCTTGGCGGTCGTCTTCGGAGCTTCGACCGTCAGGGCGTCGACGACGAACTGGTGCGCCTTGGCCTGGGCTTGCTTGACCGAGTCGGTGAGGTTCTCGACGACCTTGCGGGCCGGGGCGGGCAGACGCTCGGTCATGGTCTCGATGACCGGGTCGATACGGGCTTCGAGCTTGGTACGCGCGTCGGCGAACTTCTCGACGACGGTGAGCATGTTGGTGCGGAGGTCCTTCGACTGCTCGTCGTAGCGGTCATTGAGGTCAAGGCGCACATCGTTGGCCTTCTTGGCCGCCATCGTGGCGAACCCGACGGCAGTGTGGCCGGCGTCGGTGAGGACGGAACGGAGTTCTTGGATATCGAGTGTGGGGGTTTCGAACATGCATGCAACTGTAGGCGGAGGTGCTAACTATTGCAAGCATAACGCTCGCGAAACCTCGTGACGTTTGTCGCATGTCATCGTGCCCCCCGGACGGGTCGGCGCCACCGGAGACGACCCGGCCGTGACTGCGGCGCCGCTGGGGTGACCGTCCGTACGGGCGCGGACGCACAGAACTACGGTTGAAGATCGCAATGGAGGCCACCGGAGAAACTGATCTGGCCGGGACGGCAACGTCGGCCGAGCATTCGCCAGAACCCGGACCCGCAAACTCGCCGACGACTCGACGCAGTCCGGCGGCCATGCTGCCATCGGTCGTTGCCGTCGTGGTGACGCGCGACCCAGGCCCGGCCCTCGACGACACCCTGGCGTCGCTCGTTGCCCAAGATCAAGAAGCGCTGTAGATCCTCGACAACGACGACGGATCTGTCCAGTCCGTCTTCGATCGCGTCGCCGCCGTGGCCCCAGGCGCCTATGTGAGGCGGCTCGATCGACGCGTCGGCTACTGCGCCGCCGCCAACATCGTCACCGAGATGGTGCAGGGCGCGGCGTTCTACCTGTTCTGTCATGACGACGTTGCCCTCGCTCCTGATGCGGTGCGACTGCTGGTCCTCACGGCAGCCCAGCACGGCGCCTCGCTGGCTGCTCCGAAATTGGTCTCCTGGGACAATCACGAGCGATTCCTATCGCTCGGCTACGCCGTTGATCGTTCGGGGCTTCCCGTGCCGCTCGTTGAGCTCGACGATCTCGATCAAGGCCAGCATGACCAGGTCCGCGAAGTCACCGCGGCGCACGGCGCGATCCTCCTTGTGAATGCCGACGAGTTTGCTGCGCTCGGCGGATTCCTCCCTTCGCTGACCGACCCCTCCACGGGCACGATCCCTGGCTCCGCCACGGCCCCCGGTCCCGATCTCGGGGAGGACATCGACCTGTGCCTTCGCGCCCGGAGGCGTGGGCGCAAAGTCATCGTCGTACCGGCCGCCCGCGTCGCCCACCAGAGCATCCTCCATGGCGTGCCTGGGCCACTCATTGCGTCGCAGCTCACCGACCGCCGCCGTCCGTCTCCCGAACCGGCCCCGCTCGCTGAGCAACGGCTGCTTCGCGACCGCAACCGGATTCGGTCGATGGTTGCGACAGCAGGTGCGACAAGGCTCGTCATCCTCCTCCCGCTCCTCGTCTTCCAAGCGCTGCGCCATGGCCCCCCGCCCCGCGAGGCGATGGTCGGGCGCCGGCGGACTCCCTTCACTGCGCTTCGCCTCGCCCTGGCGAACCGCAACGATCGCCGAACTGCCCGCGCCCTCGGCACGCCCGCCGGGACCGACGAGCTCGGGTCCGAGCTCGTACCGGTCAGCACCCGACTTCGCGCCGAGCTCCGTTCTGACGTCTCCGCCGACACTGCACGGCTGTGGCGCGCCGCCGAGCGCGCGCTCGGCAGCCGTCGGGGCGGACGATTCGCCTTTGGTTCCCTTGCGTTCGTCGTGGCCGTGATCGCCTTCGGATCGCGAGGGTTGATCGGTTCGGGGATCGGGCGCGGCGGACGGCTCACCGCGCTGCCGCCGGTCGGCGACCTCTGGCGCCTTGTCACGTCGGGATGGCAGGAACCAGGCCTCGGTCACTTCGGGCCCGTGGCTCCGGGAGTGGCACTCGTAGCAATTGCCTCCACCGTGGCGTTCGGGGCGACGGGCCTCGTTGGAACGCTTCTGGGAATCGCCCCACTTGCCATCGGCGCGCTCGGGATGTACCGATCAACAGGAACCACCGACCCGTCCGGTCGACCCGTCTCCCATCGCAGCGGTGTCGCCCTGGCAGCCGTGGTCGTCTATCTGATTGTCCCGATACCCTTCGACGCCCTGGCCTCCGGGAATCGCGGTTCGCTTTGGGGCTACGCGTTGCTGCCGTGGCTCTTCCGGCCGCTCGAACGGCTCCTTGACCGCCGTGGTGCAACCGCCGCGGGAGCCGACGCGTTGCTCCCGATCGCGAAAGCAGCGGACGTCGATGCATCCGAGGTGCCAGCGCGTCGATTGCTTCGGCGCCTCCGCGTGGCCGACCTTGCTCCGATCGTCCGACCGGCGTTGGTGCTCGCCGTCGCCGTCGCCATGGATCCGACCTTTTCTCTCGTCTGGGGGCAAACGGTGGTGCTGTTCGGCATCGCCGCCCTCGTCACCAGCGGCACCGATTCGCTTCGTCGCATTGTCGCCAGCGGACTGCTCGTGGCAATCGCCGCTCTCGTCCTTCTCGCCCCATGGGTCATTTCCCTTGCGAGATCCGGCGCCGCCGGATGGTCCTTCTCCGGGGGCGACGCCGCCCGCTCATCGCCGCTTCGGCTCGATCAACTGTTGCGCCTCCAGACCAGCCGGCACGGTCCGATCGGCACCGCCGCACTCGGCGGGCTGTTCGTGCTCGCGGCCGCGTTCGTGCTCTTCGTCGCCGACGGCGCACGACTTCTGCTGGCGATCCGCAACTGGATCGTCGTGATCGGAAGCGTGCTGCTCGCATGGCTCGGCGGTCGCGGGTGGCTGCCTCCGGTGATGCCCGGTCCGGCGTTGACCCTGCTGCCCGCGGCGTACGCCCTCGCCCGCTTGTCCGGTGAAGGAGTGGGGGCACTGGTCGGCGAAGTCCGTCGACGAGGGTTCGGCTGGCGTCAGGGATTCGCCGCCATTGGCCTGCTCTCGGTGGGGCTCTCCGCCATGCCTATCGTGGCCGCTTCGGCGAGTGGTCGCTGGGCTCGACCCGACCGAGCGCCCGTCGACAAGCTCGCCTGGATGCGCGGCCTCCAAGACGGCGGATTCCGTGTGGCGTTCCTCGGGGACCCCCGCGTGCTTCCCGGATCCCCGCTTCGACTCTCGGCGGGGCTCGGCGTTTCGATCTCTCGTGACGGACTCCCGACGATCGCCGACCAGTGGGTCGTGAACGAGACCGCCCGAACCCGGTCCTTCGCCGACGCCCTCTCACTCGCTCGCCTCGGCGCCACGACCCGGCTCGGGGCCGAACTGGCGCCGCTCGGCATCCGCTTCGTGGTGCTCGTGGAACGCGACCGTGTCGACGGCCCTCGTCTCGTCGCGCCGGTCGACCTTCGTCGGTCGCTCCTCGAACAGCTTGACCTTCGCGCGGTGGACAGCGGCACCGACCTGATCGTGTACGAGAACGACGCCTGGGTCCCTGCGGTGTGGTCCCCACTCACGTCGCCGGGCCTTGACCGCGACGGAACGGTGAACACTGCTGGCGCGTCGAATGCGCTTCTCCCGGCGCCGTTGGTGGCCGCTGCCGCGTTGACCGCTGACGCCGTACCCCTCGACATGCTTCGTCTCCGACCACCGTTGAGTTCGTTTCGCGGCTTCCTCGAAGCTGACACCGAGGTGATCGCATCCGTTCCGGCAAGCCAATACTGGCGCCTCTCCGTCGGATCGGCATCACTGAAACCCATCCGCCTCCGGGGTCTGACCGACGCCGGCGGCGTGGAGCGCGTCAGTGCTCCCTTCAGCGGTTTCCTCGTTCCGACGGCCGGCGAGGCGACACTGCGCCCGACGCGCCCGTGGAGCGTGACCATCGCCCTGTTCGCCGCGGCACTGGCCTGGGCTGGCGCCGTACTCCTCGTCGGCATGGACCGTCACCGACGCCATCTGTTGCTCGCCGACCGGCCCGGGCTGCTCCCCGACGTGGAATCCACCGGGGACACCGACGACGACTTCGACGCACTCGCGTTGGCGTTCGTCGATGACGAGTTCGCCGTCGACGAGTTCGTGCATCCGCGCTCGACGATCACCGCAAAGGCGACTCCCAGCTCCGGTGGGCCGCCCGATGAGGTTGATGACGTGCCGGCCGATGGCTCGGTTGCCGACGAACTGTGGAGTCGGTTCTCTTCGCGACGTGCTGACGCCGATCGTCAGGGCGCAAACGCCCGGGAAGATGACCAAACCGGCGATCGTCCGACGGGCACCCGAAGTGCCGGGACCAGGCGGCGTCGGCCATGAGAACCTTCCTCGCTCGTTGGCGGCGACCGATTGCCATCGCTGGTCTGGCCGTCGCCCTGGGCGGTCCGTTGGCGGTCGATCGTCTTGTCGCCCGGACGAACGCGGCACCGCCTGTTCGCCTCCCGACCGCGAACCCGGCAGCCGCCCCACTCGGTGCGGGTGCCTCCACGTGGTTCTGCGCCTCCGGACGCACGACGAGTGAGAACCTCCCCGATCTGACCGTGACGATCGCCAACCTCAACGACGACGAGATCCCCGGTCGCATTACCTGGTACGGCGAGGAGATCGGACGCGAGCCGGTCGTCCAAGCCCTGCTCGCCAGTGGCAACAGCCGAATCGACGTGGCCGCCCCGCCATCGGTTGCGGGAGGGGCGATTGCTGCGCTCGTCGAATTCGATGCCGGGGGTATCGCTGCAGAACACCGGATCAGCGGTCCGTTCGGTGGGGCCAGCGCGTTGTGCTCCTCCGACGCCAGTGCACGATGGATCACCGGCGACGGAACAACGTCGATCGATGCGACGACGACGCTTTCGGTGTTCAATCCCTTTCCGGAGGACGCTCTCCTCGACGTTCGGTTTGTGACCGATCGCGGTGCGGCGCTTCCGGCTGCCCTGCAAGGCATCTCGATTGCTGCGCAGAGCGTGCAGCAGATCGACGTCGGTTCCTTCGTTCGTCGTCGCCAGCGCGTGGCCGCGATCGTACGTGCACGTATCGGTCGCGTGGTGGTCGAACGGATCACGACCTTCGATGGATCAGGTCGTCCGAAGGGGACGGCCATTAGCCCCGCCACAGCTTCGGCGAGCCCTACGTGGTACTTCGCCGCCGGTCGAACGTCGTCGGTGTTCCGTGAGCGTTACGTTCTTTTCAACCCGACCCGCCAACCGGTCACCGCCGTCATCGACGTGCTCATCGACGGCGTCGCCGGCGTCGAGCCGTTCGAGATCGACATCCCACCTCTCGACGTCGCCGAGCTGGTCCCGGGATCGGAGTCGAGGATCGCCCGCAACACCGGCTACAGCGTTGTTGTGTCGACCGACGACGGCTCTGACATCGTCGTGGAACGGACGATCGATGCGCGGGGCAAACTCCGGCGCGGCTACGCGTCGTCTCCGGGCGTCGTCGGGCCGGCCGAGACATGGATCATTCCCGATGTCGAGGCGTCCGCAACGAGAAGCGACACCCTTTCGTTGCTGAACCCGACCGACACCAACGCGATTCTCACGATGCGCTCGCTCGGACCGAACGGCATGGAACCGGTCGCGGCGGCCCAGAACTTCGTCATCGGACCATCCTCGCGGCTCGACGTCCGCCTCGGTGATTACGCCGCCCTCACCGGGCGTTCGCTCGTGGTGTCGTCACCGGGCACACCGATCGTCGTCGAGCGGTCGATCCAGTTCATCGACCGGCCCGGTAACCGGCCGTTCGTCGACCCGCTGCCGACCGAGGCGGTCCTCGCTGCTGCGTCGGACACCGAGGTCGGCGGGACGCTCCCACCGAACCCCCCGGACTCGCTCGCCCTTGTCGCTCCGGCGCCCACCACAACGGTGGCAACCGCGACCACCGCAGCCCCGACGGCGACCTCGGGTCCCGTCACCTCCCTCGTGACCACGGCCTCCGTCACGAGCGCACCATCAACGGCTGAGCCAACCTCGACGGCCCCTGCGGTGACAACCACCCGCGTGTCAACGACCACCCTGGCACCCGAGCCGACGATCCCGGAAACGAGGTCACGGGCGGCCTCGCCCCGCATCGGCACCGCCAAGTTGGGAACCTCCGTGGGCGGGGCCATCCCGCTCCGCTGAGCCGGTTGGGCGCTCAGGAACTGGGCTGGTCTACACCGGAAGGCACGGGGGCCGGGGAGCCCTGGGGCTTGTCTGCAGGGATCGACTGTGCTCCTCCGGCAACCATCCGTCGGACACGCTCGCCGCTCATCGTCTCTTGTTCGGCCAATTGCCGGGCCACCGCATCGAGCGCACGACGATGCTGCGTCAGCATCGTCGTGGCACGCTGCTCCTGCTCTTCGAGGATCACCCGGATCTCCTCATCCACCACCCGGGCCGTCGCCTCCGATTCGTCCCGGCTGCGGGAGATCTGCTCGCCGAGGAACACGGGCTCCTCCGGGCGCCAAGCCATCGGGCCGATTCGCTCGCTCATGCCCCACTCTCGAATCATGCGGCGGGCGAGCGCCGTCGCCCGGCTGAGATCATCGGCTGCTCCAGTCGTGACTTGCCCGAACGTGAGCTGTTCGGCGCATCGCCCACCGAAGGCGAGACAGATCTGGTCGAGCACCTCGCTTCGGCGCATGAGCTGACGGTCCGCCGGCAATGACATGGTGAGACCGAGAGCAGCGCCGCGGGCCACGATCGTGACCTTGTGAAGAGGTCCGGTCGACTTCAAGAGGACAGCGAGCACCGCATGGCCGCTCTCGTGGGTCGCGGTGATCCGTCGTTCGTCCTCGGAAAGGACGAACGAGGGGCGCTCGACGCCGAGAATCACGCGGTCGCGGGCCACGTCGAGGTCGCGGGGGCTGATTTCGGTCGAGGCGCGGCGCACCGCAGAGAGCGCTGCTTCGTTGAGGAGGTTGGCCAGATCGGCTCCGCTCATGCCCGGTGTGGTCCTTGCGACGTCGTCGAGGTCGACGTCAGCTCGGAGCGACAGCCGATTCGTATGCACGCGGAGTATTTCGAGGCGCTCCTCGCGATCGGGGAGCGGGACGTCGACGTGACGGTCGAAGCGACCCGGACGCAGCAGCGCTGCGTCGAGGACGTCGGGTCGGTTGGTCGCGCCGAGGACCACGATCCCGCTCGACGCGGTGAATCCGTCCAACTCGGCAAGCAGCTGGTTCAGCGTCTGCTCGCGTTCATCGTGACCGCCGCCTACGCCGGCGCCACGCTTTCGCCCCACCGAGTCGATCTCGTCGATGAAGACGATGCACGGCGCGCAACGTCGGGCGTCGGCGAAGAGGTCACGGACCCTCGCCGCGCCGACTCCGACGTACATCTCCATGAAGTCCGAACCCGAGATGGAGTGGAAGGGCACGTTCGCCTCGCCGGCCACAGCGCGGGCGAGAAGCGTTTTGCCGGTGCCCGGCGCGCCGATCAGCAGCACGCCCTTCGGGAGCCGGGCGCCGATCGCGTGGTAGCGATCCGGATGGCGCAGTACGTCGACAATTTCGCGCAGCTCAGCTTTCACGCCCTCGGAGCCGGCAACGTCGGCAAACGTGATGGCGTCGGCGCCTTTGGCCGTGCCGTTACCGAGGCGAGCCGGTGATCTGGTCATGGCCGACTTGGCCGCGTCGGAGGGTCGACGGCGAACGAGCAGGGCAACGGCGATCAGGACGATCACCAGCGAGGCGATGATCGGCGCCCACTGCTGGACCTCGTTGGACGGTGTGGGGCGAAAGCGGAGCTCCGTAGCGGCCCCCAGCGAACGTCGCTCGTCGGGTGACAACGCCGACGGGCCGGTTGTCCGGAACGGCGTTCCGTCAACGAGCAATCCGGTGACCACACCGGTCTCGTTGGTGAACACCGCGGAACGGACCTGGCCCCCCGAGGCGCGCTCCATGAATGTGGTCCACGGGAAGGTGTCATCGGGGGTGTCGCCGAGGCGCGGGAGCAGCAACGCTCCGAACACCAGCGTTGTGGCGACGACCAGCAGCCAGATGGGCGGACGGCGTCGCCACCACGGGACGTTTCGGCGTCGAGCGGCGTTGGCGGCGGTTTCTCGGCGACTCGTTGCCAGGCGTTCGCGCAACGACGCCACGGGTGGGCGCGGCGGCACCGGGCGCGGAGAGAACCGACCCTCGGGCTCAGACATGGAGGCCCGGGCCGGGGCGGGAATCGGGGGGAGCGGGTTGGTCGAGCGGGGATCGTCGTTCGCCACCACCTCTAACCCTAGGAGTCCTCGGAGGGTGCCCAAACCACTGTGCGACGCCGGTTCGGCGAGCATCCAACGTCGGAGCAACGGTCGTCGTTACCGTGAAGAGATGCCGATTGACGATGCCGCTACTCGAACTCTTCGTGCCGCGGGCATCGGCCTCGGACCGCGCAACGAACGCTTGGCGACTGCCGCGGGGCGTCACCCGGCACGCGAGGTGGGCTCGTACCGGCTCGGGTTCAGCCCCTCGATGCGTCCGGTAACGATCCCGCGTCCGGACAACGACCCTGAGCATCGCTTCTGTGCCCGGCCGACCTGCAGCCGCCACGCCGTCGCCACCATGTCCTACAACCAGGGCAGCCGGGTGGTCTTCCTCGGGCCGCTCAGCGCCGAACGAGATCCCTCGCTGTATGACCTGTGCCGCTTCCATGTGGACCGGCTCACGCCGCCCACCGGCTGGACGGTCGACCGGGCCCGTCCGACCGTCGTCGGGGAAGATGCCGACGACGTCAGTGGTGACGGACCGGCCACACTGGGATCATGGTCGACGATGCTGCACGGAATGAGCGCGGAGCTCACGTCGGCTCGTTGAACAGTGAGCCGGGCCCACTCGGTGGCGGAACCAGCACACGTGACCGGGGCGAGCTTGGTCTGCTCGTGTTGTTCCAGTTCGGGGCGTTCGTCGCGGTGGCGTTCGCCACCCTGCCGTTCCTGACCGAGGATCAGAAACTCAAGCCGGGTCTTGCGCCGATCCTCGCTGCACTCTGTGCCGCGTGGCCGGTGCTGTTCGCCGGAGTGCTTGCGCAATCGCACCGACGAGGCCGACCGTGGCGGGACGTGGTTGGTGCGAACACGGTGCGGCCGATTGATCTGGGGGCTGTGCTGCTTGGGGTCGTGCTCCAGTTCGGTGTCGGGGTCGCGTATTACCTGGCTGGCGTCGACGACGACCGGGTGTCGGGTCCTGCCCGTGACCTGACGGATCGAACCGGTGGCCTCGGTCTGGGGTTCGTCGTCCTCGCGTTGTTCGTCGTCGTCGGGGCGCCGGTGTTCGAGGAGTTGTTCTATCGCGGTGCCGTGCTGAACGCCGTGCGTCGCGCCTTCGGATGCGTGGATGCGCCACGGGGTTTCGACCTCCCGACGGTCGCGGCGATCGCCATCAGCTCGATCTGGTTCGGCGTGATTCATGGGCAGTTGCTTCAGTTGCCGGCGCTGATTGCCGTTGGAGTGGTCTGCGCAGTGGCGCGGGTTCGAACGGGGCGCCTGTCCACGGCGATCCTCCTCCATGCCGGATTCAATCTCACCACCGTGCTTGCCTTGGGCATACAGCTCGCCGACCGCTAGCGGCGGATAGGTCACTCGACGCACCGGCGTGGTGCGAAGGGATCAAAAGGGTGAACCCACGCTCAAGTGTGCAGCGGGGCGTGCCGATGCATCTGTACGCCATCGGTGAACCCGTCTCCGCAGACGACTCAGCCGCCAGCGATTCTCATCGCTCGCCCCTGCCGCCACGCTGGGCCTGTCCAAGGAAACACCACCATGACCTGCCCGCTCTGCAACATCGCCAACCTCGTGACGATCGCTATGACCGTGAACCAGCGTCAGCTCACGCTGCATTCATGCAGCCGCTGCGAGACCCGCTGGTGGAAAGCCGACGGCGACCAGGTCGGGCTGACCGATGTGCTGTCCGCCGCCCGGAAGACGGCCTGACCCACCCCACCCTTCGCGTGCCCGCCGCCCCTGCGGCGACGCGCGGTGGTCAGTATGGAGTCGGTGCTGAAACATCACCGCCAAACGCACTTCGTGGCGCCAAGCACCCGAGGTTGACGACGGTCGCAACGTCGCGCTCCCGCCCGACCTAGCCTTGTCGGCGGAGATCTCCGTGGCCGACCGACACCCCCCCTCCCCTGGCGTCGCGTGGCCCCCGTCCCCAACAGGGGCAGCCGCGTCGACCGTTCGCCGTCCGAGGATCCTCCTCACGACCGAAGGCACCTATCCCTTCGCCCACGGTGGTGTAAGCACCTGGTGCGACATCGTCGTCAATGGTCTTTCCGGGGCCGACTGGGATGTGCTCGCCATCACTGCCGGTGGGATCAGGCGTCCTCTCGTGTTCGATCTCCCGGTGAATGCCAGGTTGGCGGGCCACATCGATCTGTGGTCCGAACAAGTCACGACCCGCCGTCCGGGTCGACGCGCCAACCTCCGAACGGGCCTGGCGGCGGAGTTCGTCCGCGGGCTGCTCCACTGGGACGCCGAGCCGCTGATGGTGCTCGATGCGCTGGTGTGGTGCCGGACGAACCCTGAGAAGATCCGTGCCGCGCTCCGCCATCCCGACGCGTGGAAGGCCTTTCGCATCGCGCTCGCCGATGTTCTCGCCGCCGACGACGACGAACGAGTGGCACCGCTCCTTGACGAACAGCACGTCTGCGATCTCTTCCAGACGCTGTGCTGGATCGCCCAGGCGGCTGCCGCTCCGACCCCGACCGGTCAGCAGGCGCCCGACCTCATCATCGTGACCGCGGCAGGCTGGGCCGGGATCCCGGCGGCTGTTCACCACGCCGTCCACGGAACCCCCGTTGTGCTCTCCGAGCACGGGGTATATGTCCGCGAGGCGTATCTGGCCGCGATCCGTGGTGGGGAATCCGCCGGTGAGCGTTGGGTCCACACTCGGCTTGCTCGGGGGCTCGCCCGACTCTCCTATGGGGTCGCCGACATCGTTGCCCCGGTGACGAGCGCGAACGCCGAATGGGAACGGGCGCTCGGAGCAGACCCCACCCGTATCCGCACGATCCACAACGGTGTCCTGGTCCCGCCGAAGGTCGCCCCGATGCCCGTCGACCCCGTCGTCGTCACCGTCGGCCGTATCGACCCGCTGAAAGACGTGAAGACACTTCTGCGCGCCGCGGCATCCGTCGTCGAGCAGATGCCCCACGTGCGCTTCGATCATTACGGGCCGACCCCTGAAGGAAATGAGCGATACGCCGCAGAGTGCCGGGCGCTTCATGTCGATCTGGGGCTGCGAGACCGGTTCCGCTTCCTCGGGCCGACCGACGATCCCTACGCAGTGTTGGAGAACGCCTCCATCTCGGTTCTCTCGAGCATCTCCGAAGGCTTCCCCATCTCGGTTCTGGAGGCGATGGCGGCGGGTCGACCGGTAGTCGCCACTGCTGTCGGAGGGGTTCCCGAGGCCCTGAGCGGCTGCGGGTTCACCGTCCGCCCGGGCGACTACGAGGCGCTTGCCGCGGGTGTGGTGCGCCTGCTCGAAGATCCGGTGCTCGCCGCGTCGCTCGGCCTTCGGGGCCGCCAGCGCGTTGTCCAGTCGTTCGGCCAGGAGGGTTGTCTGACGGCATATGCCGATCTGATCGGAGAACTCACCGGGATCCGCCCTGCGGTCACCGCACCGGGGATCGACCTCGACCGGCAGTTGAGCGGGCTCGACGCGTTGGACGAGGCTGAACCCGAGAGCGGCTCGACAACGGACAGGGCCGGTTGGCGAAGCCGTTCCGGTCACGAGCGATCATGACGACCCCGGCCGACGCCACGCTGGATTGGGACTTCGCCGACCGTCACCTGCAACGCCCGACGCAGGACCGACTCGAAGCAGCAGTCGTCCTGGAAGCCTGGGGTGGCATTGCGCCGGGGGAGGCTTTCGGTCTGACGTCGGCGGTCCGACGGCCACAGAACAACGTGTTTGCGCCGCGCGTGGTCCGCTCTGATCCACTCGACCCGTCGCTTGCCCTCGGTGACCTCGGCTTCGTCGCCGGTGTACTGGGCATGGGTTTCTATCTCTCGACGCTCACCAATGATCTCGGCGCGCGTACCGTCGACATGGCTTGGCGCCTGGCGTTGCCGCTCTCCCTGGCCATCCAGTGGGCGATCCGTCGTCGCTACCTGAGCGGAAGCGATGGGCTCGGCAGACTTCGGAACGACCCGCGGGTGCTCGGCGTCATTGCTGCAGCCATGGCGTTGTGTGTGCCGTTCCGGCCGGGCGGCTGGCTCGCCGCGTGTCTCGTGGGCATTTGGGTCGGTGGGTTTGTGATCACCCGGCTGGGATGGGGTTTGGTATTCGGCGGTGCGCTCTTGGCCGGTGCGGGTGTGCTTCGAGCCGGAGCGAGCCCACGGCTGGTTCTGCCGGTGCTCACCGTGCTGGCGCTGACGACGGCAGCGGCTGGGGTTCGACGGCATCGGCCGTCGGACCGACTTCCGGGGGGACGCGAACGCGCCATCGTCGCCGGACTCATCGGTGCCGGAATCGGCGGCGTTCTCGTCCTCGAACCGAGGTTCCTGTGGGACGGGCGCGCTGCGCTGGTGGCGATAACGGTCGTGCCTGCGCTGTTGGGCAGTGTCTGGGGTGGCTGGCATATGGGAAAGCTGTGGCGGGTGCTCCCTAATGCGCTCGTGAAGCAGCCGTTCTCCTGGTCCGGGGGCGGCTCTTCGATCACCGTGGTCCGCGCCCTGCTCGTGGGTGCCCTCGGACGCGTCGTCGTCGGGGCGTCGCTCGGCTCGATCCCGATTCTCGCATGGGCCGCCAGCGGCGCCGGCCCCGTTGACGACGTGTGGGCGCTGCTCATCGCCCACCTGTGCCTTGGCGTCGCCGGGTTGGCTGTGTCTCTCCTTGAAGCGTTCGACCGCTGGGGGACGGCGCTCCTGGCCGTTGGGGTCGGTTGTCTCGCCTGCGTGGTGGTGAACCTCCTCGACCCGGCGCACGACCTCGTACCCGGATCGCGCATCGGCATCGGCGCCCTCGTGGTCATCGTGATGAGCGGTCAGGCGCTGCTCATGTTGGTGACGAGCCCGGCCCGCACGCTCGCGGCACGAGTGTGAGAGTACGGTTCCGCGACCCCCTCGTGCCGCCGCTCGGTCGGCCGGACCCGAACGCGTTCCGCGGTATTCGCCCGGCAGAACGACCGCGGACCGTAATTGTGACGGTTTTGTGACGAAAATCGTTCACATCCACTTGCCTTCGTCACAATTGGTCCGTATCGTGTGTTCCCAAGCGGTCAATCCCGACCTGCTTGCTCATCGAATCCATACCAGTGCTCCGGTTCCCGGACCAGTCTGATGCGGAGGAGATGGTTCCCTGTTCACCTCCAAGGAGTGCACATGATCAAGCGGATTTCCCGCTCAGCACTTGCCCTGGTCGCCGCCGGTCTGCTCGTCAGCCCGTTCGTCGCCCAGACCGCAAATGCGCAGACTGTGACCGTCAACCCCGGTCAGATTTCGGCCACGGCCAGGTTCAACCCGGCTGTCCCGCCCGCAGGTGTTACCGGCGTTTCGGTCACCTACAACTGCAAGAACTACTTCACCGGCGCTCTCGTCAACCAGCCCGGCGGTTCCTCTGGCGTCCCGGCCACCGGCTCGACGCTCTTCGGTAACGCCACGATCGCTCCGACCTCGGGCGCCTTCATCACCAACATCGGCCTCCAGGCGACGACGTCGTCGGGCCTCACCGGAACCTCCTGTGTGATCCAGGCGACGATGCAAGGCACCGCCAACGTCGGCACGCCGGCCATCGCCATCTCGGTTGGTGGCGTGGATCGCTCCGTCACCGCCGGCACGGCCACGAACGCTGCCGGCACTGTCGGAGCGGTTACCGCCACGACCGCTGAGCTTCCGATCTTCGCCTCGACCGACGTCGTCCTGACCGTCACCTTCCCGGTGATCAGCGTCCGCAAGGTTGTTCTCGGCGACGAGGCCACCGCTGGTGCCGCCTACCCGATGACGATCAGCTGCTCCAACCAGCGCAGCGCGTTCCTTCTCACCGGCGTTCCGTCCGGCGGTTACATCGTCGGCGACCTCGTGGTCTCGGGTGCCGGCTCGTTCATCACGGTCTTCACTGATCCGAACGCCGCTGGCGCCCCGACCCGTCGTTGGTTCGTGTATGACGCTCTGACTGCCCCCGCATCTGCGGTTGTTCCCGCTGGCGTTCCGGCCCTGGCTGCACCGCTCGTGTCTGACACTGCTGTTGCCGGTACCGCTGCGAACATCGCCACGCTGACCGCTGGGCCCAGACTCTCTGGCGCGATCTGAATCAGTGAGGTCGCCATGCGCTCATAGCGCTCGGTTGTTTTGCGTCCGCTGACAGCAAGTGAGGCCAAGACCACGATGAGCGGAGTGCCACGAGAG
>JANOHI010000328.1:0-1888 GCA_031406385.1 Acidimicrobiia bacterium | reverse complement strand
CCGCCGCACCCAGGTCGTCATCCTTTCCGACACCTTTGAGCAGTTTGCCGAGCCGCTCATGCGCCAGCTCGGCATGCCGACGATCCTCTGCCACCGCCTCATCGTCGAAGACGATCGGATCATCGGCTACCGGCTGCGTATGCCCGATCCCAAACGTGCTGCCGTGCGCGGGTTCCAGGCCCTGAACTACCGCGTCGTCGCCGCCGGCGACTCGTACAACGACACGAGCATGCTCCTCGCTGCGGAAGCCGGATTCCTGATCCACGCGCCGCCGAAGGTCCGAGAGCAGTTCCCCGAGCTTCCTGCCCTCGAAACACTCCCAGAGCTGCTGGAACGGATCACCGCAGCGTTGAGCTGATCCCAGCGAGCGGTAGCGCGGGAACGACGTCGCACCCCTGCCCTGATCACGCTTCGACGAGGGAGGGGCGTCGGGAGCGATGCGGCCCCCTCTTCGAGATCGAAGGGGCCTGCCCAGACTTTCGGTGACTAGGGGTTTAGGGGTTCAGGCCGCCCGGAGGGCGGTTGAATGAAGTGTTTCAAAGTTGATGGGTGTTTGTCGACCGAGACGACGCTGGCGGCGTCGACGGTGGTACTTCGCTTCGATCCAGGTCGTGATTGCTTGGCGAAGCTCGGCTCGTGAACGCCAGCGGCGGGTGTCGAGCACGTTGGTTTGCACGAGCGAAAAGAACCATTCCATCGCGGCGTTGTCACCGCGCGCGCCGACGCGTCCCATCGAACCACGAAGCTTGTTGTTCGCCAACATTCGTATGTACACATTCGACCTGAACTGCGATCCCCTGTCGCTGTGAACCACGGTGGGCACCGGCCGACGATCGACAATCGCGTTCCGCAACGCGGTCACGGCAAGATCCGACGTCATGCGCTCGGCCACCCGAGTACCCGACGATCCGGTTCGGCCACACGTCTTTCACCGCACACAAATACAGCTTCCCTTCCGACGTCGGATGCTCAGTCATATCGGTAAGCCAGACCATGTTCGGGCCCGGCGCGGTGAAGTCCTTGGCCACCAGATCGTCATGCACGGGCGGCCCAGATCGCCGAGACAGTCCCCGTTTGCGGGCATGGAACGACCACAACCGCTGGGCCGTGCACAACCGGTTGACCCGGTTCTCCGACGCCATCACACCGCGCATCTCGAGTTCGTCCTTGATGAACCGGTAACCGAACGCCGGGTCATCATGATGAATATCGAGAGCGTGATTGATCAGAACCGCGTCGTCGAAATCCCGGTTCCAACCACGGCTTTCGGAGCCACCGGTAGTAGGCCTGCTTCGCGAAGTTCAGAACCCGACACGTGACCGCAACCGGCACACCGTCAACGGCGAGATCGGTCACGAGCGAGTACATCAGCCTTTTGGGAGCGTCGACTCCCGAGCAGCAAAGTAGGCCGCCGCCCGGCGCAAGATCTCGTCCTCCTGCTCCAAGAGCCTGTTGCGATTCTTCAACGCCCGGATCTCCGCCGACTCCACCGCCGTCGTGCCCGGCCGACCACCATCTTCGATATCGGCCTGCCGCATCCAGTTGTACAACGACGCCTCACTGACCCCGAAATCCTTCGCGATCTGTTTCAACGACGCCTCCCAGCGCCTGGCGACTGCAACCACGTCACGACGGAACTCCGCCGGCTTGGCCTTCGGCATGATGACTCACTTCCTGTGCGAGACCACGGTCTCTACACGAAAGGAGTCACCTCAACCCTGGGCAGGCCCTATCGGTTGGGTCCGGTGGTGAGGGTCCCGGTGTTGTTTGTGGTGATGAGGGTGTTGAATCGCCCCGGGTCTGGTGGAGGCATTTCTTCCCGTGAAAGGGTTGGTTATGCCATCAGGTCGGAAGTATCCAGAGGAGTTGAAGCAGCGAGCGATCAGGC
>JANOHI010000308.1:0-17430 GCA_031406385.1 Acidimicrobiia bacterium | reverse complement strand
AGCTGCTGCATCGGCGCGGTGAACGCACCGAACCCGATGGCCTCGTCGGCAAGCTCGACGGCGTCGGCTTGCACCAGAGGCTGGAAGTTCGAGATGAAGTTGTCCGGCTGCGACAGCTCGAGCTCGGTGAGCTTGTCGTAGCCGCGCAGGATCGCGTCGTCGGGGCGCTGGAAAAGCTTCTGCTCGCAGTTCTCCACGAACTTTCTTGACGGCGCCCCGCCGGATCCCGGAACGACAACCGACACCGTGATGTCGTCTTCCATCTGGAGCTTGGCGGCGGGATGGAAGTCTTCTCGAAGGCCGAAGACCCGCCAGGCGCCGTCGGTGTCGAAACCCATGCGCAGATAGCTCGCCGCGAGCTTGCGGTTGTCGCACTTGAGCTCGTTGCCGGGGTTGCCGTTGAGAATGTCGACGGAAAAGTGCGACGCCCAGTCGTCGCCCCAGCTCGCCGAGTGGTGGCGCTTCACCACGAAGACGATCTCCTTCACGTACTGCGGCACACGCCGCAGCCAGGCATTGAACTCGTCGGTGTATTCCTCATCGTTCGGGGTCAGGAGTTTGATGACCGAGCCGAGTGATCGTTCTGAGCTGAGGATCGGCCGATGATCGGGTGGACGTTTCGCCGTGGGCCGATATCTTTCGGAGTAGTCGCGCTCGATGAGCTCGGCAACGTGTGCCATGTCCTGCTCGAAGTCGGCGACGAACACCGGTCCGGGAAGAATTGCATCGGAGATGGCTTTGGAAATCTCCGATTTGCCACCGCCGGAAACGGTGCACGGCTTGTGGCAGAACGTGCCCTCGGCCTGGGTGCCGATCAGATGCCATGCCGTGTGGGCCGGGGGCTGTTCGATGTGGACCTTGTAGCCCGACGGCCGCACGTAGGTCCGCTTGGCCTTCAACGCCATCGCATGAACCGCTCCGTCGGAATCGCCGGGCCACGACACCGTTCGTGCCGTGAGGTCGAAGGCCACGTCCTCGGGAACGTAGATGATGTCGGGGTAGGTACGGTCGATGGCAAAGCCCTGCGGCTGAAGTTCCATGACCGACCCGTAGCTCTTGGCCATTTCTACGAAGGAGTGGCCTCGTGATTGCACGTGGACATCGCCGAAGAACTCCTCACCAAGGTCGTAGGACGGGTAGACGATCGCCCCACCGGCGTGCTCCTCCTCGGCGAGACCGTAGAGGTTGGCGGAGTAGCTGATCTGGGTCTTCACTTCCTTTTTGCAGTAACCGAAGTAGTTGTCGGCGATGACGGTGACGATGACGCCCGAGGCGTCTCGGCTGCACACCTTGAACGCGGAACCTCCGTTGTAGACCTCGTCGGGTGCGGTCCAGCACATCCCGTCTCGACGCTGGCGGTCCGTGGCGTCGTCGTGGTGGGGCAGCCCCAATTCCTGTTTCGTGCAGTGGATCAGGTGGGGAGCGAGGATCACGCATCCCGTGTGCCCGGTCCAGGTCGCCGGGTCGAGCGCGGCGTCGTTGGCGGGGAGGTTGGGGTCACCGCCGTTGCCGAAGATGCTCTCCACGAAGTCGAGGTTCGACACGAGCGAACCGGGAGCGAAGAAGCGGACCTCAAGGCGCTTCTCGCCAATGAACCCGGCAACGGCGGGGACGACGAGCGGACGCATCAGGAGCGAAACGATCCACGGCGTCGGGTTGGTGTCGCCGGAGGTATACGGCAGGCATGAGATGTCGGTCGGCGGTCGCAACGCCCGCTCGAAGAGGCGAAGGAACGTGACCTGGGGTACGGCGAGCTTGTCGTCGGGGATGGCCATGCCGCCTTCGGCGATGTGGAACACACCCTTGGTGGTCCGACGATCGTTCACCGGGTTGTGCAGTACCCCGTTGCGCAGTCGATAACTCTTCACCAGCGGCGAGACGAAGCTGTCCCCGTTCTTCGGGAGCGACAGCTCTCGGGCCATGCCGGCCATGTCGAGGGCCAGGGTGCGCGCCGGTAACCGCGGCACGTCGCCCAGATCCCCATACGTCCGGTCGAGATACGCCTGGATCCGGGAGTCGACCGGGCTCTGACTCGACGGCATCGAGACACCGTCGCGCAGCCGTCGGTCGATGGCCGATCGGATGTCAGGTCCCACCGGGTGAACTGCGGCCTTCGTCATTGCCGACTCCTTTCGCCTCTAGTCAGCGTGCCACAGCCGACGGGCCGTGCGGTTCGCCGACGCTATGCCACCTGCCACGTGCCGTTGGACCTGAGGAGCTCGGCCAGGTCTCCAGGCCCTTTCCGCTCTGACGCCTGGAGCAACTGGGCGGAAACGCCTGCTCCGTAGTCCGCCCGCTCGACCGACCGGAAGACTCCCATGGGGGTCGGCGAGTGCACGTCGGACGACAACCGGGCGAGGGCGAACGCCAACGAAGGGTCCTCACGCTGAGCGTCGTGGACAAGCAGCGCGTCCTCGCCGACGTCAGCGACCTCCACGAGACGCAACTGGCCGTCGGATCCCATCACGACCCCGCGCTGACGATCGGCACCGAAGCGGATGGGCTCACCGTGATGCAGATCGATGATCATCTCCGATCGCTTCTCGCGTCCGGTGATGTCCTCGAACGCCCCGTCGTTGAACACGTTGCAGTTCTGAAGGATCTCGACGAACGCAGCACCGCGGTGGGCGTGGGCGGCACGAAACACCTCGGTCATATGCTTGCGATCAAGATCGTGGGTACGAGCGACAAAGCTGGCTTCAGCCCCCAGCGCGACCGACAGCGGATTGAACGGATGATCGATCGATCCGAAGGGCGTGGATTTTGTGACCTTGCCCAATTCAGACGTCGGTGAATACTGGCCTTTGGTGAGACCGTAGATCTGATTGTTGAACATCAGGATCGTGAGGTTCACGTTGCGACGCAGCGCATGGATCAGGTGGTTGCCTCCGATGGAGAGTCCATCACCGTCGCCGGTGATCACCCACACGTCGAGATCGGGCCGGGCGACCGCAATCCCGGTCGCCACCGCCGGTGCTCGCCCATGGATGGAGTGGATTCCGTACGTGTTCATGTAATACGGGAACCGGCTCGAACAGCCGATCCCGGACACGAACACCACGTTCTCCGCGGCAACACCGAGCTCGGGCATCAGCATCTGCACGGCGGTGAGGATGCCGTAGTCACCGCAGCCCGGGCACCAGCGAACCTCCTGGTCGCTCGTCCAGTCCTTCTTGGTGGTGAGGGCGACAGCTTCGCTCATGACAGTTCCTTCTCGATGGCCGTCCGCAATTCTGCGGACGTGAACGGCATCCCTTGCACTTTCGTGATGGCTTTCGCCGGCACGAGGAACTCCGAGCGAACGACCTTGCACAACTGTCCAAGGTTCATCTCGGGCACAATGATCTTCGGGTACATGCTCAGCAGTTCTCCGAGGTTCGACGGGAACGGGTTGAGGTGCACGATATGCACCCACGCGACCTTCTTCCCGGTTGCGCGCACCTCGGCCACGGCGGACTTGATAGCACCCCACGTGGAGCCCCAGCCGAGCACCAGAAGCTCGGCATCGGCATCGCCGACCACTTCTGCGAGCGGGATGTCCTTGGCGATCCCGGCGATCTTGTCAGCGCGCAGATGAACCATCTTCTCGTGATTCTCCGCGGTGTAGCTGATGTTTCCCGAGCCGTCCTCCTTCTCGATGCCGCCAACCCGGTGCATGAGGAGAGGGGTGCCGGGGATGGCCCACGGCCGAGCCAGCGTGTCCGGGTCCCGCAGGTACGGCCAGTACTCCATCTCGCCATCGGGTCGCTCGTGGTTGAGTTCGGTGGCGAACGGAACCGAGATGTCCGGGAGATCGGCAACGTCGGGAAGCTTCCAGGGATGGGCTCCGTTGGCCAGGTAGCCGTCGGACAGCAGGATGACCGGGGTCCGGTACTTGAGCGCAATCCGAGCGGCCTCGATCGCCGCCGCGAAGCAATGCGGGGGGCTGTAGGCGGCGACAACGGGAAGTGGCGCTTCTCCGTGGCGACCGTAGAGCGCCATGAGCAGGTCGGCGGCTTCGGTCTTCGTCGGCAGTCCGGTCGACGGACCACCACGCTGGATGTCGACGATCAGCAGCGGGAGCTCAAGGCTTACGGCAAGGCTGATCGTCTCCCCTTTGAGTGCTACTCCCGGTCCACTCGTGGTGGTCACGCCGAGGTGTCCGGAGAATGCCGCGCCCAGCGCGCTCCCGATGGCGGCGATCTCGTCCTCGGCCTGGAACGTGCGGATACCGAAGTTCTTGTGCTTGGACAGTTCGTGGAGGATGTCTGACGCCGGCGTGATCGGATAGGAACCGAGGAACACCGGAAGGCGCGCGCACTGCCCGGCGGCAACCAGTCCCCACGCCAACGCGGTGTTGCCGGTGATGTTCGTGTATTCGCCGGCGGGGAGCCGCGCCGGGTCGACCTGGTACGGATGATCGAAGAGCTCGGTGGTCTCGCCGAAGTTGAATCCGGCCGTGAACGCTGCCTTGTTCGCTGCCCGGACCATGTCGTTCTTGGCGAACTTCACGTCGATCCACTCGTATGTCGCTTCGATCGGTCTCGAATAACACCACGAGATGAGACCGAGCGCAAAGAAATTCTTCGAGCGCTCGGCGTCACGCGCCTTCACTCCGAGCGGTCTCACCGCCGTCATCGTGAGCGCCGTCATCGGCACCTCGACGACACGGTAACGCTCGAGGCTGTCGTCGGTCAGCGGATTGGCGGCGTAGCCGGCCTTCGCGAGGTTGCGCTCGTCGAAGCTGTCGGTGTTGACGATGACGATTCCGCCGGCCACCAGGTACCGGAGATCCGCCTTCAGGGCAGCTGGGTTCATCGCCACGAGAACCGTTGGCGAGTCGCCCGGGGTCGAGATCTCATGGTCGGAAATGCGCACCTGAAAGGAAGAAACCCCCGCCAGTGTTCCGGCGGGGGCCCTGATCTCTGCGGGAAACTCGGGAAACGTGGAGAGGTCGTTTCCAAAGAGGGCACTCGCCGAGGTGAACCGGTCTCCGGTGAGCTGCATGCCGTCGCCGGAGTCGCCGGCAAATCGAATCACGAGATCGCGTAGATGCTCGGGCTGTGGGCGGACTTCGATGTCGGTCAACGTTCCTCCAAGGAACAAACCTGGCTGTTGAGGGGAACCTACTGTGCCCGACATTCCACTGTCGAGCTGGGACCAAGTCGGCCGGGCAACGTGCCTCGGTCCGCCGTTCCGTCGGGTCTCAGGTGCCCGCCGAGCTACCGGGACTGCCCATCGCACCGTCGCCGTCCGTCGTTGCACACGAGATGACAACGCTACCGACATGGGTCTTGGCGACGAAGAACGCCTGCGCGGACCGGATCTCTTCGAGCGGAAAGACCCGGGCGAGCACGGGCCGAATCGCCCCTGTCTCGATCAGGCCGACGAGGTCGGCGAAGAGCTGCGGTTCGAACGCCGTCACCCCGTGAAGCTCGAGGTCGTTGAGGTACAGCGTCCGGAGATCGAGGGGCACGATCGCCCCGGCGATCGCTCCGGCGGTCACGTAGCGTCCTCGGCGACGGATCACGGAGAGCAACTCGGGGAACTGCTCTGCTCCGCCGACCACGTCGGCGACGACGTCGACCGATCCGCCGGCGGCCGATCGGACCGCCTCGACCAGATCGCCTTCCTCTCGGGCGATGACGACATCGGCGCCCAGGGCGAGGAGCTGTTCCCGCTTCGACGCCGCACCGACCGCGATCACCCGGGCACCGAGAGCGCGAGCGATCTGCACGGCGAGCGAACCCACGCCTCCGGACGCTCCCGTGATCAGCACGGTCTCACCTGGAGCGACGCGAACCCGACGGAGCATGTTCAGGGCGGTCGCTCCGGAACAGGGGAACGTCGCCAGTTCGGCATCGGAGAGCGCGGACTCGATGGGGTGGACGTTCACCGCCGGTACGCAGGCGAACTCCGCGAATCCACCGTTGCACTCGCTTCCGACATAGCCGGTGGTGGTGATGTCGAGAGGGTCGTCCGTGAGGCGGATCCAAGGATCGACGAGCACGCGGCGACCGACCAGAGACGCAGCTGACCTCTGGCCGGCTCGCACGACAGTGCCGCAGATGTCAGCGCCTTGGATGAGCGGGAACCGCAACGCACCGTTCCAACCGCCGTCGTCGACCGCCATGCCGTCGTCGACCTCGCGAGTCGCCTCGACCACCGAAGAGCCGTACCAACCCACCCGGGTGTTGATATCGGTGTTGTTCATGCCGCACGCCGACACGGCGATCAAGACCTCCCCGGCTGCCGGCTCCGGAACAACAACGTCGTCACGGACGACCAGTCGTTCCGGCCCTCCATGGCCCGTCAGCAGGGCGGCGCGCAACGACCTATCCCCGCGGCAGTCCGGTCGAGATCTCCAACGGCTGAAAGAGTCACCGCATCATCATCACCCATCGACCTGCCTGCCGGGCGCAGCTCACCTCCCGGGCGCATCGCTGCCAGACCTGTCGCACACCTCGCCGCGAGCATGGTCTGTTCGATCGTCAATTCCCCGAGACGTCGGGTCGCGACCTACATTCGTCTCATCTAGGCACCTTCCAGGAGACAATCTGATGTCGGATCCAACCGCACCGGCACAAACGCCGACTCAGTCGGCCAGCCCCGTTGGCGCCGTGCCCATCGTGCCTGACTGGATCGACCTCACTCGGCGAGCGGCGCTCGCCTCGCACCGATTGATCGGCTGGATCTACTGGGACCCGAAAGCCATAGCGAACTACACCGCGCTCGGCGTGCCGAACGGCATGGGCTACTACATCGCCAGCCGCGGAGCGAGCCTCGCCTCCGCCGGCAACAGTGCCGTCGGCGCCGCGTTCGGATCGATTCACCCGGTATTCGTGCAGATGACCCTCGATCTCTGTCGGGTGCACACAACCTTCGAGGCGACCATGCATGCCCGCGACGAAGCGGTTGTCGAAGGTCTGCGCGCGTACACCCCGCAGATCTGCGACGGTCTGGCAGCGCTCGCCGAACCGCTCTGGCAAGCTGCGGACGGGCTTCCGATCAGCGGACGGGTGCTCTTCGGATCGTTGCGTGACCGACCGCGACCGAAGGACCCATTGCTGTCGTCGTGGCTCGCTGTGAACTGCATCCGTGAATGGCGAGGCGACACGCATTGGGCGATCCAGATCGCCGAGGACCTCAGCGGGGTGATGGCGGGCATCCTCGACGGAGCCTGGCGGAACTACGCCAGCGATTGGCTGCCCCGCAGCCGCGGGGCCGATGACGCCATGCTCGAGGAGGCGCTAGCCCGTCTCGCCGAACGGGGCTTCGTCACGGACGGACAGGTGAACGGTGCCGGCCTGGCGTATCGCCAGGAGCTCGAGGATCGGCTCGATCGCCTCTGCTCCTGCGCATGGGCCCTGCTCGGTGAGGAGAACACCCGCACGTTCCTCGACCTCGTCGAACCCGTTGGTCACGTCTATGTGGGGCGCATCGACGCCACCGCCGGACCGAACTGGATGCCGGCGGCGCGTGACCGTGAACCGCGTCCGTGAACGAAGCCGGATCGACGACGCACAGGCAGTGACGGCCCGCCGTTCGCCTCCTCGGCGCAGGTCGGACGTCCCTTGCGGGTGGGTCGGACGGGAGAGGATGATGCAGGAGCACCACCCACCCGAGCTGTGGGTGGGCACCGGCAGCACACCAGGAGGAAACCCACGATGGACTATCCCGCAACGATCGCCGTACGCACACCGCCGCGGCTCGATAACTGGCGACCGTTGGTCCAATGGATCCTGGCGATCCCCCACCTCATCATCGCCGGTGCCCTCAGCTACGCCTCCGGCGCGGTCGCGGTCATCAGTTGGTTCATGATCCTCTTCACCGGGAAGCTCCCTGTCGGGCTCGCCAACTTCCAGATCATGACCATGCGCTACACACTGCGCACGCAGTTGTATGCCGGCTACCTCCACGACAGCTATCCCCCGTTCGACTTCACGATGTCCGCCGCCGAACCGGGCGGCACGCCGGTCGATTTCGCGATTCAGCCAATGCTCGAGAACCGCAACCGCCTGACCGTCGGGCTCCGATTCCTCTGGGTGATTCCCGCCCTTCTGTTCTCGTTCGTGATCTCCATCGTCGGAGTGATCTGTTGGTTCCTCGGCTTCTTCGCCGTGCTGTTCACCGGATCGTGGCCGACCGGCCTGCGCGATTGGGTGATGAACATGCAGCGCGTCTCGATCCGCACCAACGCCTACGCCTACATGCTCACCGACGAATACCCGCCGTTCGTCACGGCCTGACCGGACGTAGTCGCTGGGCCGAACGCCGCAGTTACACAGCTAGGAACGCAGTCCGGCGAGCAGCGACATCCCCGTATCGAGCGCGAGTTCCATCGCGTTCGGCTCGAGCCCGGCGGTGACCGTCTCGTAGTGCAGGCCGGCATCGGGCTCGTGGAAGTGCGAGGGCATCGGAAGGTTGCGGTGGTGGGCGTCCGCCAACCCGATCACGAATGACTGGGCGTTGTCGGTGCGAGCCAGTGCCCACACGTAACCCTGGGCGCGCTCCGCGAAGTCCGCGCCGAGCACGGCCTCGATCACCGATGTTGCTCGCGCCAAGCGCTCCTGCGCCGATTCCCTGTCGAAACCAGCGTTCTTCGGCGCCACGAAGAGATCACGACGCGCCGAACCGAGCGAGACCGTCGCAGAGGGCGTGATTGTCGACACGACCCGCACGACTTCGGTGGCGATCGTTGCTCCGATACGTTCGGTGTCGGCGTAGGTGCCGTCGACATACCCCCGGGGGTCAAGGGAGTTGCGGTTTGGGCTCGTCGCCGGGATCACGTTGCCCTCGGTGGAGTTGAAGAACAACGCGTTGTCGAGACCGAGTGCCGCTTCGACGTGCCGTTGCGCGACGCCGGGAAAATCGCCACTGATCGCCATGTTGTCCCAGCCGAGCGTGACGGGGTGGCAGCCCACGCCGAACAACACGGCCGTGACCCGATCGTCACCGGCGTCATGAACGGTGAGCACCGCGACACGCGGATCGACGTGATTGGGAATGCCCCGAGTGCGTCAATTGAAGAACACGTCCAGCACCCCGGTGTGGGGACCGGTCCGCTGCCCGAACCCTCCCTTCATCACCGGCCACGACGGGGTGATGTCCACCCTCGCGGTACCGACGAATACCTCAGCGTCAGGATTGCCCATGCCCGATTGTTGCCCGACGAGCACGGTTGTGCGACTCCTCAGGTGGTCGCAACCTCGGCCAACGGCTGTTCCAGCCGGATCACCATCGGGAACAGCAGGTTGTTCTCTTTGTGAATGTGCAGATGCGTGTCGGCTTCGAAATGGGCCAGTCCGTCGAAACACGCCACGTACGACGCACACCCATCATCGGGAACGAGGTACCCGTTCGTGAGACGATTGAGCTCCGCGAGAAGCTCGCCGACAGCGTCGTGTTCGTGCAACATCATCGCAATCGGGTTGCGCAGCGTTCCGCAGTGGAAGCGCGGAGCGATGGACGCGCCGGCAAGCTCGACGATCATCGGGAAGAGAACGCGCTCCTCCTTGAGCAGGTGCGGTTCGAGATCGGCACGCGCCGATTCGAAGCACACCGCGATGGTGACCAACTCAGGATGGCGTTCGCCGTGCACGGACACGATCTTGGCCAGCAAGGCCGACAATCGAGGAAGCTCATCCCAGAGATACGCGTGGTGGGTTGCGACCAGATGCTCGACAAGGGCGACGGCGTCCATCGATGCCCACTCCGCTGCCGGTGCAGTTCGCGACGCGGCTTGCGAAAGCTCGGCCGTGGTGGAGGCGGGATCGAGACCCTGCGCCGCGCACGCCTCGAGGAGTGTCCGCTGACCTCCGCAGCAGTAGTCCAAGCCGCGCCGCTCCAGCTCACCGGCAAGCCCGGGGTACGCATTCACCAACGCGCCGAGGGTGATCTCGCTGTTGATCGTGGTCATGAGCCGCTCCTTAGTGGACTGACGCGTCGGTTGGTGCGTCGGTTGGTGCGTCGGTTGGTGGGTGCGACGGTGTCTGTGGTCGGGCGTTTGCCCGCGCCCCGACCACGGGGGCCGGACTTCCCCGGTGATTCCTCCGCAGCTCGAACGAGGTCGGAGAGGGAAGTTGCCGAGAGGGAGGCGAGCAGATCTCGGCGGGCGACGGTCCACGGCTCGTGAAGGGCGCAGGGTTCTGCTGCCATGCACGGCCGGTTCTGCAGCACGCAGTGCGTCACGTCGGTTGCGCCCTCAACCGCTTCAATGACCTGGAGGACACTGATCTCGGCGATGTCGACGGCCACCGCATATCCGCCGGACGGCCCCGGCTCGGAGCGCACCCACCCTCGGTCCACCAGTGGTGTCATCGCCTGCGAGAGGAATCCCGGGGTGGTGCCGACAAGGGCGGCAAGGTCCGCCGCCTTCGTCCGGCGGCCTTCGGACTCGGTGGAAGCGAGCGCGATCAAGGAACGGGTTGCCAGGTCCGACCGGCGCGTGATCTCCAATCTCATAGTTCCACACTATACAACTACGAATTACCCGGGCAACCGGGACCTTCATCCCTTCTCGACCTCCATTCGGCAGGCGCACGCTGAACCCACACGAGATCCAGGAGGGTCATCAACATGTCAGCTCCCGAACAACAACTCGACGCCGCGGTGTCGCGGTCCAGATGGTCAGAGCTCTCTGGCGGCGCGCTCCTGGCTATGGCGCTCGGCCTGGTTGCGCTGTGCGTCGCCGTTGTCGCGCTCTACCTTCCCGGGAACACCGGCGGCTCGGATGGCGCGAAATCTCCGCCAATGGCAGCATCCGCCGGAGCCACCCCGGTCAAGGCGGCCTTCGGTTCCAAGCCGACGACCGTGCTCGTCTCGCTCGGCGACCTGTTCGTGAAACCGAACAAGATCTCCGCCGATGCCGGTGAGCATGTCGTCCTCAACGTCCGCAACAGCGGCAAACTCGAACACGACCTCCAGCTCTCGAACGGGGTCAAGACGAAGATGCTCAAAGGCGGAGAGTCCGAAACGCTCGACCTCGGCGTCGTGACCGCATCGCTCACCGGGTTCTGCACCGTTGCCGGGCACAAGGACGCGGGGATGACGTTCGCCCTCGACGTCGTCGGCGGAACGGCACCGGTAGCCGCGGCCGCGAAACCCGCGACGGACGCGATGCACAGCGATGCGTCGGACACCGTCGAGACGCCAAACGCAACGATCGACTTCAACGCCGCTCCGCCGGCCGGCTGGAAGCCGCGTGACCCCGTGCTCGCTCCTGCCCTGACCGGCACCGTGCACGAGATCACCTTCCGGGCAACCGAAAAAGTCATCGAAGTCGCACCCGGCGTGACCCAGGAGATGTGGACGTTCAATGACACCGTTCCCGGTCCGGTGCTGCGCGGCAAGATCGGAGACACGTTCAAGGTCACCCTCGTCAACGACGGCAAGCTCGGACACTCCATCGACTTCCATGCCAGCCGTGTCGCATGGAACGACAAAATGCGCACAATCCTGCCGGGCGAATCACTCGTGTACGAGTTCACGGCGAACTACGCCGGCGCCTTCATGTATCACTGCGGGACCGCACCCGCCCTCCACCACATCGGCAACGGCATGTTCGGCGCAATCATCATCGACCCCCCCGGACTCCCACCGGTTGCCCACGAATACCTGATCGTCCAGTCCGAGCTCTACCTCGGGCCGCAGGGTCAGCCCGGCAGTCTGGCGAAGATGAGCGCGGAGAACTTCGATGCCGTCGTGTTCAACGGCTACGTGAAGGCGTACTTCCACACACCGATCCGGGTCGAGCCGAACGAACGGGTACGCGTGTGGGTCGTCGACGACGGACCGTCAGAGAACTCGGCCTTCCACATCGTCGGCACCATCTTCGACACGGTTTGGAAGGAAGGGAGCTTCCTGCTCCGACCCGATGCCCGACAGGGGGGTTCTCAGGTCCTCGACCTGCAGCCCGCGCAGGGAGGTTTCGTCGAATTCAGTTTCGCCGAGGCTGGTCTCTATCCGATTGTCACGCACAAGTTCTCGAACGTGGGCAAAGGTGCACTCGGGCTCTTCCAAGCAGGCGAGGTCGCGCCGACCCGCGAAGCCCACTGACGACGCGAGTTCGTCGAGCGGGCATTGCCCGGACCTCGGGAGTGCTACCGCAGGGTTGCGGCGAGCGGCGATGCGAGCACCGAACGGAGGTCCACGGCTCAGATGACCGTTCCTTCGCGGCCGTCGAATCTGACGACCGGATGGCCGAAGCTCGACCAGACGTTCATTCCGCCGACGAGGTTCACCGCGTCAAATCCCTGGCGCAGCAGCCACTCGGTCGCCTTTGCCGATCGGCTGCCGGACCGACACACGCAGATGATCCGTCGATTCCGATCGAGCGTGTCGACACGCGAAGGCAGCGTGCTCAGCGGGACGTTCACTGAGCCGGGGGCATGCCCGAACCGCCACTCCTCCTCCTCACGGACATCGAGCAACAGCAAGTCCCCATCCCCGGTCCCGAGCTGGGAGACAACGGTCTCGACGTCGATCGTCGGCGAACCCACCGGCGGCATCACCGCGCACCACCTGCGCCCGACGCGAGCCCTTCCGAGCGAAGCGCCCATGCGGTGTAGCCGCCGAGGAGATCGGAAACGTCGGAGAAGCCGTGGGAGCGGAGCAGGCTCGACGCGATCGCCGAACGGTAGCCGCCGGCACAGAACACGACCGTCGGCGCCGATGGGTCCAGCTCGCCGATCCGGGTGAACAGTGATGGAAGGCTGATCGGACGCGCGCCGGAAACGGTCCCGAGGGCGACCTCTCCGGGATTGCGGACATCGACCAACACCAGCCCCGGAACGGAGTCGATCCTCGCCGCGAGCGCTTCGGCGGAAAGGCGCGAGAGCGCCACGACGTGCTCGGGGTGGGCGACGAAGGCGGCGAGCGGATCGCCCAGCGCTCCGAGAACACGGTCGAACCCGATACGGGCGAGACGAACCTTGGCCTCCGCTTCGTTCCCCGGGTCGGCAACCAAGACGATCGGCGTACCGGGAGTCATGACTTCACCGGCGTACTCGGCGAACCGACCTCCGAGCCCGACGTTCACCGAGCCCCGAAGATGACCGGCGGCAAATGACGTGTCGTCGCGGCAATCGACCACCACAGCACCATCGCGTTGGTGACCGAGGACTTCGGCGAAGGAGAGAGCAGGAACCTCGGCCTCCTCGACGAGCAGATCGCGGAGCTCACGATTGCGGTTCGCAGCAAACGCGAAGTACAGCGGAGCGGCGGATTGCCCTTGCGTCACCGCCTCGACGAACGCATCCTCGCTCATCGGCGCCAGCGCGTAGTTCGTCCGGCGCTGCTCGCCGATGGTCGAAACGGTCTCCGTGGAGAGGTTCTTGCCGCACGCCGATCCGGCGCCATGGGCTGGAAAGACTCTCGTCGCGTCGGGCAGAACCAGCAGCTGCCCATGCAGCGAGTGGTAGAGCTGCCTGGCCAGCTCATCAGCGGTGACACCGACGGAAGCGAGCAGGTCGGGGCGGCCCACATCGCCGATGAACAACGTGTCGCCGGTCAGTACGCCGTAGGGGGCCGACGACGCGCCATGGTCAAACACCACGATGCTGATCGACTCCGGTGTGTGGCCGGGCGTCTCTCGGATCTCGAGCACGACCTCTCCGAGCACGATGCGATCCCCATCGCCGAACGTTTCGATGGGGAACTCCGCCCGGCCCGCGGCGGCGCGCCCGTAGGCAATCGATGCACCGGTCCGGGCGGCGAGCTCCAGGTGACCGGAGAGGAAGTCAGCATGGAAGTGCGTCTCCATGACCTTTTCGATTCGCAGACCGTTCGACTCGGCGTCTCGGAGATACTCGGCGACGTCGCGTTGCGGATCGACCACCACGGCCCGACCGGTGGTCGTATCACCGATCAGGTAGCTGGCGTGAGAAAGGCACCCGAGGTAGTACTGGCGGAAGAACATGTCGGCTCCGACTTCGTTCGAATGAAAGCTACAACCTGATCATATACCCCCTAGGGTATCTACGGTCAACTTTGTCCTAGCCGCTCCGCAGCAGTGCCGAGAAGGCAGAGGCAGTCCTCGCTCATCTCGTCACCCTGCTCCGCGCGCGAAAAAGCGGGCCGAGCGGCAGGAATCGCGGCGTCCGGTCGCTGTACGCCACGTACTCCGGATACCTGTCTCTGAGCGCCGCCTCCTCGAAGCGAACTTTGGCAGCGAGCACGGCGACGAGCGCCGCCGCCAGGACAAGAGGACCGACGGCTTCGGCACGGAGCGCCCACGACCACGCGGCGGCAATGAGCCCGGTGTAGATCGGGTGTCGACTCAATCGATAGAGCCCACCCACTCGCAGCGTGGCCCGCTCCAGGGGAAGCGGCAGGGCGGTGAGCGATCGACCAAGACTCAGTCCCCCCGCGACCATCCAGCCAAGACCCGCATAGCCAACGAGTTTCACCGCGGTGTCGAGCTGGTCGGGAAGCGCCCAACGATGCTGCGGCTGCCAGCCAAGCAGGGAACCGATGAGCAGGAACTGTGCCACGACGAATGCCCATGCCGTTGCGCGTTGGCGATCGGCCGAGGAGTCCACGTCAGCGACGCCCCGGGATTCGTCGCAACGTCGCCTTCCTCATGACCCCAGCATGGTCGTGATCTGCGCCCGCCGACAGTGCCATTCGTCCCGCGAGATGGAGCGGGATCCCGCCCACTTCGCAGGTCTGGCGCGGCCACTGAACTAACCAGTTCAAGCAAACCGTGCAGCAACGTGCGTCACCAGCGCGCGAGGAGTTCACCTTCGGGCATCAAACGTCGGCGTCGTCGGTCCGCAACGAAGACGCCGACGTTTCGTCACTTTTCGGTTCCCGGGCGACGCGCGATGGATCACTATGGGACCGGATGAAACTCCACAAGGACGCGGTAGCGGTCGACCTTGCTCGACGTCTCGTCGCCGAGGCGCTGGGCACGTGCCTGCTGATCATCGCCGTTGTCGGCTCGGGCATCATGGCCAGTCAGCTCTCTCCGGACGACGTCGGCCTCCAACTCCTCGAGAACGCTGCCGCCACTGCGGGCGCGCTCATAGGTCTGATCCTCATGTTCGGCGCGGTGTCGGGGGCACACTTCAATCCAATTGTTACCCTCGTCGACCGATTCCTCGGCACCATCAGTACGCGCGACACGTTTCTCTACGCCATCGCCCAGACGGTTGGAGGGTGCATCGGCTCTCTCCTCGCCAACACCATGTTCGAGCTTCCGACGTTCCAGTTCTCGACCCGGACGCGATCCTCCGGTGCGCTCTGGCTCTCCGAAGTCATCGCCACGATTGGGCTGCTGCTCGTCATCCACGGCTGCGTCCGCACCGGCCGGGCATCGGTCGTGCCATTCGCCGTGGGAACGTGGATCGGCGGAGCGTATTGGTTCACCTCGTCAACGAGCTTCGCCAACCCTTCGGTGACGATCGCCCGGACACTCTCCGACAGCTTCGCCGGTATCAGGCCAGGATCGGCTCCGATGTTCATCGGCATGCAGCTGATCGGTGCACATCTTGCCTACGCCCTGATCCGATTCCTCTACCCCCACGACGCCTCTCGGCATCCGCTTTGACAACCGCCCGCGTGAACGGCTCGGGTTGACCGACCCGAGCGCTCGCAGGAGTCGGGTTGTCGGGCGCGGCAGCCAGGTGCGAAAGCTATTCGACGGGGCCGAGGGTGTCTTCGAGCCCGAAGTGTTCGGCCAACACCGCCGACCAGTTCTCTGGGGCGACCGGAAACCCGTCGAAGTCGTTGCCCCGGACTCGGCTCCGGAGCATGTCGGTTCGAAGCGTGATCCGTGAACCGTCGGCTGCGCTCGAACGAGTGGCAAATGGGCTCGTCGTCCATGGCAGTCCAGACTCGTTCTGCAGAACCTCGCTGCGTGCGGTGAAATCGTCGAGCGTGCGCGGCTGAATGGAGATCCACAGCCGATCACCCCACCGCTCGTCGAGGCCCCACTCCGATAGTACGAACCCGCCGACATCGGTACGTATACGCACGCGTCGCGGGATACCGGCATGTTCGCCGACCCGCAATGCGATCGGCACCATCGGAGAGTCTCCGAAGCCAACATCGACGAAGAGGCGATCGGGACCCATGTGCACAATGAGCGCACAATGATCACGATCGGGACCCCAGCGGGTGCCGTCGTTCACCCGGCACGACACATAGGTGACCGAAAAACCAAGTTCACCGAGCAGCCAACCGAAGGCTCCGTTGAGTTCGTAGCACCACCCGCCGCGACCGCGTTCGACGATCTTCAGCACCGACGACTCGGCGTCGGTTTGGACACCTCGGTGGTGAAACACGTCGAGGTTCTCGAAGGGCACCTTGATCATGTGGGCGCTCTGCAACTCGGCGAGCAGCGCTCGGCCTGGAGGACGCCCGGCGATATCAACTCCGAGGCGGCCTAGATACTTCTCGACCACGTCAGATTGCATCACACCGTGCAGTCTCCCACCGGTCGGGGGTGTCACCGCCACGGACCATGTCTTTTCTGCGACAACGGTGCGTTATCGACGGTCGTCAACTGCCACCACGTGACACGCTCGGCAAGACAGCCGTCGAAGGAGGTCCTGATCAGGCAGCCATCAAGCTGTCGCCCCACGTTTGTTTCGCGAGCCGCGTGTTGACACGATGCGCAGGATGATCAGCACCATGACGACCGACACCGAGGCAACCGCGAGCCATTCGTACGGACGAGCCCGAACATCCGTACCGGCCTGCAGACCGTGGACGGTGCAAGCGATGAACAACGGGAAGCTGGCGTAGTGGGTGGCGCGCCAGATGGGCCGCGGCAGTCGTGTCCGCAGAAGCGACGTGATCTCGATGGCGACGAGGAGATAGAACGCCACCACCCCCCAGGCAACTGCGCCGGGACGGAACTTTGAGAACATCGGCACGAGGATGTCTCCCCATCCGACATGCAGCCAGTTGTCTCCGACGAGTCCCGCGATGTGCACCGAGGCAAAAACAATCGACAGGGCACCGAGGTACCGGTGGAGGTCGAGCAACCACCCGGGCGCGGTGTGTCGGTTGAGGACCCGAGCCGAGAGGAGCAGACCCCAGATCACCGAGCCTGTCAGCAAAGCCCAGCTCACTATGCCGCTCGACCGAGCAACGTACCAACTGAATTTCGGTGTGAGCGCGGCGAGAGTCAACATGACACCACCGCCGCGTAGGAAGCAGACAGTGCTCGAAACGGGCCGAGTCCCGGCGTGAGACCAACGAGACCATCGTCACCGACCGTCATCGCATGAGCGCCATGGCCAATCGATTCGATCAAGACCAGACCCCTCCCGGCGCCAGCGACCAGCACCGCCTTCGTGAGTGCTTCCGCCCACCAACCGGTGCCGGCCAGAACAGCCACGCCGCAAAGGCCCCCGTCGGTCGAAGCTCCGCTGAACGGATCGATCACGTGATGGACACTCCCGGTCGGTCCCATCCAACATCGCGTCCTCGTACTGCTCACCG
>JANOHI010000271.1:0-1765 GCA_031406385.1 Acidimicrobiia bacterium | reverse complement strand
AAACGGCGTAAACGCCGTCGACGGATTATGATCATGCAACGTCTTCGTAATCGCCGCCGTCAACGTCGTCTTCCCATGGTCAATATGACCCATCGTACCGATGTTGAGGTGCGGCTTGTTCCGCTCGAATTTGGCCTTCGCCATGTTCTTGATTCCTTCGTGAGTGTTGGCTTGGTGGGGGGTTCGTGCGGACGACTACTCGCCGCGAACGCGGGCGATGATTTCACGCGACACGTTCTCAGGTACTTCTTGGTATGAATCGAAAATCATGGTGTAGGCGGCACGGCCCTGGGTACGCGAGCGAAGGTCACCGACGTAGCCGAACATGTTCGACAGCGGGACCTTGGCCCTGATCACCTGGGCGTTGCCACGGGCTTCCATGCCTTCCATCTGGCCGCGACGGCTATTGATGTCGCCGATGACGTCGCCCATGTAGTCGTCGGGGGTGACGACTTCGATCTTCATGATCGGCTCGAGGAGCACCGGCTTACATTTGCGGGCCGCTTCCTTGAACGCCATCGAGCCACAGATCTTGAACGCCATTTCCGAGGAGTCGACGTCGTGGTACGAGCCGTGCACGAGGCGAACCTTGAGGTCCTCGAGTGGGTAGCCGGCGAGCACGCCACCGGCGAGCGCCTCCTGGATCCCGGCGTTGACCGGCTGAATGAATTCGCGGGGAATAACACCACCGGTGATCTTGTCCTCGAAGACGTATCCCCCGCCGGGGTTCGGCTCAACGTCGATGACAACGTGGGCGAACTGGCCCTTGCCGCCGGTCTGCTTCTTGTAGACCTCGACGTGGCCATTGATGCTGCCGCGAATGGTCTCGCGGTAGGCGACCTGCGGCTTGCCGACGGTCGCTTCGACACCGAACTCGCGCATCATGCGATCGACAAGGACCTCAAGGTGCAACTCGCCCATGCCGGAGATGATCGTCTGGCCGGTCTCCTCGTCGGTGCGCACACGAAACGTTGGGTCCTCGTCGGAGAGTGAGTAGAGCGCCTTGCCGAGCTTGTCCTGAGCGTCTTTGGACTTCGGCTCGATGGCGACATGGATGACCGGCTCCGGGAACTCCATGCGCTCGAGAATGATGGCGTGGTCCTTGTCGCAGAGGGTGTCGCCCGTGGTCGTCTGCTTGAAGCCGAGACCGGCCACGATGTCGCCAGCCATCGCGACATCAAGGTCTTCGCGCTGGTTGGCATGCATCAAAAGGATGCGTCCGAGCCGCTCCTTCTTGTCCTTGGTGGAGTTGTAGAGCTCGGAACCCTTGGAGACCTGGCCGGAGTACACCCGGAAGTAGGTGAGCTTGCCGAACGGATCGGCCACGATCTTGAAGGCCAGGGCGGCGAACGATTCGTTCTCGTCGGCTTTGCGGGTGAGCACCGCATCGGTCTTCGGGTCGACACCTTCGGTGGGCGGGACGTCGAGCGGCGAGGGGAGGAAGTCGACGACGGCATCGAGCATCGGCTGGACGCCCTTGTTCTTGAACGCCGAACCGCACAGGATCGGTACAAACTCGAACGCCAGCGTGCCGGTCCGGATGGCCCGCTTGATGTCTTCTTCGTTCAGCACTTCGCCGCCGAGGTAGCGCTCCATGAGCGCCTCGTCGGACGTGGCGATGGTCTCCAGGAGTTCCTCGCGGTACTGGGCGGCCTCGTCGACCATGTTGGCCGGAATCTCGACTTCGTCCCACGTGGCGCCGAGTTCTTCGTTGCTCCAGATGAGCGCCTTCATCTTCACCAGGTCGACGAGACCGACGAACGGG
>JANOHI010000269.1:0-25434 GCA_031406385.1 Acidimicrobiia bacterium | reverse complement strand
CGCTCGTCGACGTGGTGGCGGCACTCCTGGGCGAAGGAGACGGGGATGCATGAGGTCTCGCTCGTCGAGGAGCTCGTCGATGCCGTCACCCGTCGAGCTGGAGGCAGACGGGTGACGCGGGTCGTGGTGCACCACGCCAGCACCGTCCCCGCCGACGCGCTTCGCGAGATCTGGACCTCGCTCGTCGCCGGTGGGCCGCTGGCAGACGCGGCACTCGACACCACCGAGATCGAGCACCGGCTGCGCTGCCCGTGCGGATTCGACGCGGCGCTCGGCCACGACGATGTGATGGGCCCCATCGCCGTCTGTCCCGCCTGCCAGGAACCGCACCCGTACGACCCGGGAGCGGAGCTGCAACTGCTCGAAGTCGCCAGCTCGGACTCGGGAAACGCCAGCGCCGTGGTGGGGCGCGCCGTGGTCGCCGATGTTGTTCGACGTCTGTGATGGAGCCTGGCGCGGGATCGGGATCATCCCTGCGAGCGGTTGGCGTCTCCGAGCGCTATGCGGACTACGACGCCGAGCAACGATTCGATGTCGGGAGCGTACGCACGATCGAGTCGCCAGTGTCGCAGCGGCGAGGTCCTGCAGGGACTCATCAAGCCGAATCAGCGCCCTGCGTTCGGGACGAGTTGCACGCCGCGGGCGGCGTCGCCATCAACGGAACGGTGAACGACCTCGCAATGAGCGGTGCGGTGGCGCTGTTTCTCTCGTGCGCGTTTATTCTCGAAGAGGGGATCGAGCTCGATGCCCTTGGACGTATCGCCGAGATGATGGGGGCCGCAGCGCGTCGCGCCGACGTCACGCTGGTCGCTGGCGACTCGAAGGTCGTGGAGAAGGGGCACGGCGACGGAGTGTTCATCAACACCACGGGCATCGGGCTCGTTCCCGACGGTGTGGAGATCGGGCCGCGGAACGCGCGTCCTGGCGACGTGGTCATCGTCTCCGGGCCGATCGGCGAGCACGGCGTCGCCATCATGTCGGTGCGGGAGGGCCTTGAGCTAATGGCCGACCCGGCCTTTTCCGAACTCGCAGCTGAGGTGTCCGCGAAGCCCCGGAGCGCCATCGCCGCCCTCGGCTGACGTCTAGTTTTCGACGACGCCCGCTATCGGGCCAGCGTGATTCGCGGAGGTCGTGAAACCGCGGCGAGTAGTGACGCGACGGGAGTCGGGCCTTCCTGGGGGAGCCGTGCTCGGGGTTCGTTTCCGTCTACGTCGTTGGCGGGTTCGCCTTGCGAAGAAGCAGCTTCCTTGCTTCGACGGCCCACAGGACCATGCTCGCAAGTATCACCGAAACAGCCCAGTCGAGCGGCGGCATTGAGGTCGTGCCGAATGGCTTGTTGAAGACGGGAAGCTGCACTGCAGCAACCTGCAGGATGGCGGAGAGAGCGACGGCCCCCCAGAGCCAGCGGTTCGTGAAGAGGTTATGGAATGCGCTGACCGTGTCGGACCGGGCGTTGAAGGCGTTGAACAGCTGAGCGAAGACGAGTGTCGTGAACGCCATGGTGCGTGCTTGCACAAGGTTGCCCGATCCTCCGAGAATCCCGCCGTCGAGGCGGAGATCGAGCGCAGCAAGAGTTGATGCGGCCATGACAACTCCGACCCACACGATGCCGAACCACATCCGTGTATCGATGACGCGGTCGGTCAGGCGACGCGGTTGGCGTTGCATGATGTTGTCAGGCGGTGGGTCGACGCCCATGGCGAGTGCTGGGGCGGTGTCGGTGAGCAGATTGATCCAGAGGATTTGGGTCGCCAGCAGGGGTACTGCGATCGTCTCGTCGGTGGCGTCGAGTCCAATGGCTCCTGCGAGCACAACTCCGAAGAACATCGTGAATACCTCGCCCAGGTTGGATGACAACAAGAAGCGCAGAAATTTCCGGATGTTGGCAAGGATTGCGCGTCCCTCGCGGATGGCCGTGACGATGGTGGCGAAGTTGTCGTCGGCGAGGATCATGTCGGCAGCTTCCTTGGTGACGTCTGTTCCGGCGATACCCATAGCCACCCCGATATCCGCGGCCTTGAGCGCTGGAGCATCGTTGACGCCATCGCCCGTCATGGCGACGATGTACTGATCGGCCTGAAGGGCCTTCACGATGCGAAGCTTGTGGACCGGAGCAACGCGGGCGAAAACGGAAACCGTTTGTATTGCATCCTTGAGCTCGTCGTCGTCCATGGCATCGAGCTCCGTACCCGTGAGTGTTCGACGGTCGGTGTCGATGATCCCAAGGTCGGATGCGATGCGTGCTGCTGTGCGCGGATGGTCACCGGTGATCATGATGGTTCGCACGCCTGCAGTTCGTGCTTCGGCAATCGCCAACTTCGCTTCTGGTCGCGGAGGATCGATGATTGCGACCATTCCCAGGTACACGAGGTCGTTCTCTGTCGCCTCGTCGTCTGCCGGCCGTTGTCCGTTCGGCAATGGCCGCTGCGCGACAGCCAGGGTTCGGAACGCCAGATCGGCCAACTCATCCACGGTCTTGGAGAGGGCGACTCGTCTGTCGTCGGTGAGAAGCCGAGCATTGCCGCCGACGTTTTCGTGGGTGCACCGCTTCAGGAGGACGTCCGGTGCGCCTTTCGTGACGATGGAGATGCTCCCTTGTCGGTCCCCGTCGGTTTGGAGGGTGGTCATCAACTTTCGTTCCGAAGTGAAGGGAATCTCCCCGATTCGAACGAACCGCTCGGCACGATGAGCGGCCAGTCCGGCTTTGGCTTCGGCGACCAGGAATGCTGCTTCGGTGGGATCACCTTGGACGGTCCAGTGCTCATCGCCGTTGTCCAACGTGGTGTGGTGCAAGGTGGCGTCGTTCGTGAGACTTCCGCCGAGCAGCACCAAACATGCCTCGTCATACAGAGGACCTTCCGTGACGGGGCGACCGTCGGAGCACAGCTGGCCACTGGGTACGTAGCCGGTTCCGGTGATGTCGATCACCCCTGACCCGCTGACGATCTTCTCGATCGTCATCTCGTTCTTCGTCAAGGTTCCGGTCTTGTCTGTGCACACGACCGACGCTGATCCCAGCGTTTCTACCGACGACAACTTCTTGACGATTGCCCGCTGAAGAGCCATGCGCTGCACCCCGAGGGCAAGCACGACGGAGAGCACGGCAGGAAGACCCTCGGGAACTGCAGCAACCGCCAACGACACGCCGATGAGCAACACGTCGACAACGTCGGAAGCCTTTCGGACGTCGGTGGTGAACAGAATCGTCCCGACGACAACAATCGCGATCGCAACGACAGCAATGCCGAGCATTCGCCCGATACGGTCAACTTCACCCTGAAGAGGCGTTCGCTGCTGCTCGGTGGCACCGAGGAGTCGAGCAACGTTGCCCATTTCGGTGTTCATGCCGGTGGCGGTGACGACGGCGCGACCTCGGCCGCGGGTCACGGCGGTGCCGTTGAAGACCATGTTCAGCCGGTCCCCCAATGCTGCGCCTGCACCAATCGGTGCGGAGTCCTTCAGCACTGCTTCGCTCTCACCGGTCAGCGATGCTTCGGCAACGTTCAGCGACGCGGCCTCCGTGAGTCGGGCGTCGGCACAGACAGCGTCGCCCTCAGCCAGCAGGAGCACATCACCAACAACGACGCCGTCCGAAGACACTCGTTGCTCTCGTCCGTCGCGCACCACAGTCGCTGTTGCTGCGGTCATCCGCTGCAACGCAGCTACCGCCTGCTCGGCTCGGGTTTCCTGCACAAAGCCGAGAACAGCGTTGAGAACCATGATGCCGACAATGACGATCACTTCCAGCGGCAAACCCTCGCTGCCATCAAGAATCCACGCGACCAACGAAACGACAACGGCAGCCAACAACAGGTAGACGAGGGGATTGACGAATTGCGCAAGGAACTTGCGCCAGGCCGGAACCTGGACTGCCTTCACAAGCGTGTTAGGGCCGCCCGACGCCACGCGTGCAGCCACCTCAACGGACGCCAGTCCGGTTCGAAGGTCGGTGCCTAACTCCTCGGCGACATCAACGACTTCGCGCAGCCATGGCTCCTGACCACCACGTGGCGCAGACGTCGAGGGGACGGTCCTGTCAGGCACTTCGTCTCACTGAACTCGGCACGCGTCACGTAGCAGCGTGGGATCGGGATCAGCATTGGTGGTTATTTGCAGTATCGAGGCCGGGGCCTTCAGGCGTATGACCCCGTCTTCACACGTTCGGAACCACCTCACCGACGCCGGGCCCGATTCGACGGTCGAGGATGCGCCGCTCATCGCCGGGTAATCGGCATACTGGGTGATACGTCCCGGTCCCGGGTCTGCGGGTGAGCACGCCTTCGACTCGGGATTTCCCATCGATGCCCGGTCGAGGGCCTCCAGTTTTTCCGGGCCTGTTCTCGGAGCACCCAACCCCATGCGCGCGTTTCTCATCAGCTTCGGCGTGATCTTCGTCGCCGAGCTCGGCGACAAGAGCCAATTGATGGCTTTGGCCTTTGCGGCCCGGTACAGGGCGAGAACGATCCTGATCGGCATCACCTTGGCCACCGCGTTCGTGCATCTCTTCAGTGTGCTGCTGGGTGCCGTCGTCGGCGCTGCTCTGCCAACGAAGGCGATCTCGATCGTCGCCGGGCTCGCGTTCTTCGGCTTCGCTGCGTGGACGCTGCGCGGTGACAAGCTCGGCGACGACGAAGCCAACAAGGCGGAACAGACCACTCGATCAGTTCTCATTGCCGTGGGTGTCGCGTTCTTCCTTGCTGAGTTGGGTGACAAGACCATGCTCGCCACGATCACGCTTGCTACCACCAACGGCTTGTTCGGAACCTGGGTCGGCTCCACCCTCGGAATGGTCGCCGCCGACGCGCTGGCTATCGTCGTGGGTCAGCAGCTTGGCGCGCGCCTTCCCGAACGAGCGATCAGAATCGGCGCAGCCGCTTCTTTCCTCGTCTTCGGTGCCCTGCTCATCTATGAAGGGCTTCGCTGACGCTGCGCCTCGCTCGGAAGCCAAACGACGGCACTCGGGTCGGTCATGGTTGAGGCGGCCGGACATCAGGTCGTGCACTCCGAATCTTTCCCCACGCCGACGTCCGAAGCCCCTCAGAGATAGCCGCGGAAGGAGACCGCCCATTCGATGACGGATGCGACGAGCCGTCGACCGGTGATCTCGAGGGGAGTGACGTACAGCCAACTGTCCCGCGGTCCGATCCACGGCCGGGGGTCCCAGCTGCGCAACCATGCCGGCGTCGTGGTCGCCTCGGCCCGGTGAAGGGTTCCGCGCACGACCACGCTCCATCCCGTCTCGGTGGATCCGTCGATTCCATCGAGCTCAAAACCGACGCGAACCTCGTCCTGGTCGAGAACTCCTCCTGGCCGGGTGCGCACCACGATGGCGGCACCGCCGTCGATGTTCGGGACCAGCCGATAGTTCACGGGGAACGCCAGCGGGAAGCCGTTCTCGACAACGCAGAGACGACCGACCTCATGCGTGCTCAGCAAACCGAGGCATTCCTCAAGGGTCATCTCCGTCCAAAACCTGGCCGACGCCTCTTCGATGCTCATGGCAACACCGCCGGGGTGTTCACAAGACGCTTCCTTCGGCGATGGCTCGACAGCGACGTGCCCGTTGCATCCATGGGTACCACCTTCGCGGAGCACCGGCCCGTTTGGCAGGGGTCGTTGGTCCCGAGGGTCGCTTCCGATCGGCCCGGCGGGTTGCTGTCATCACCCTGATCGCGGTCGCCGTCATCAACCGATGGACACCACCTGCGGGTGGACGTCCGGACGCGAAAATCGGCCAGCCCGACGGGCTGACCGACCAGCGGAACAACGGGGAAAGCTCGTGGCGAGCGAAGCTCAGCGGCCCATGTTCGGCTTGACGCCGTGGTTTGCCTTCTTGCGGCGGGCGTTGGTCTTCTTCTTGTTGCGCTTTTTCGACGGCATAAGGGGATCAAGGATAGCCGCGCCCGCCATGGCCCCTGTACGGCGGCCCGGAATGACGAGGTTTAGGGTGTCGCATGGCTCGCCACGACCTCGACCAGTACACCCGATTCTCCGAGCTTCTGAGTGGCATTGCGGGTGTGTGGGAGGGCACGTATACCCACCTCCAGCCGTCGGGCGAGCTGATCGAGCACTTCGGTTCCCGTCAGGAGACCAGGTTGCGGGGCACCGACTGGTTCGAGCGGATCGTGTACTCCCGTGAGGGCCACGAGCCCGAGGTGATCGACTTCCGGGCCCAGATCACCGGAGAGACGGTCACGTTCGACGACCCTGACTTTCACGGTGTCTCCTATCTTGTGGAGGGCCGGATCACCGTCTTCCCCTACCACTGGAAGTCCAACCCGGGCCGCGAGATCGTCGAGATCATCACCCTGGCCACGGAGGGCTATCGCACCCGACTGTGGCAGACCTTCGACGATGGCGTGCTGACCAGGCTCACGGTGATCGAAGAGCGCCGCCTTTTCGACGAGACTCCGGCCGAATGGTCGTGAGCGCCGATCGTTGCTGGAAGTCGGTTCCGCCACTTCAGCTGTAACCTCGCCGGGCCTATGGAGCGGTTTGGGTTTGTCGGTCTGCCGAATGCAGGAAAGTCTTCGCTGTTCAATGCCCTGGCCGGCGGCGGTGCGCTAGCCGCCCCGTATCCCTTCGCCACGAAGGAACCGAACATCGGCCGCGCCAAGGTGCCCGATGCCCGCCTGCTGGCCCTCGCCGAGATGTCGAAGACCAAGACGATCGTGCACGCCACCAGCGAGTTCGTCGACATCGGTGGCCTCGTTGAGGGAGCGAGCAAGGGCGAAGGTCTCGGCAACAAGTTCCTCGCCAACATCCGCGAGGTCGACGCCATCGTCTTCGTTCTCCGAGCCTTCGAGAAGGGATCCACAGGCGACGACGTTCCCGGCTCATCGGACCCGCTCGACCATCTCGCCACCGTCGAGATCGAACTCGCCCTTGCCGACCTGCAGGCCGTCGAGAACCAAGTCGGTAAGCGGACAAAAGCAGCAAAGCTTGACAAGACGCTCCTCCCCGGAGTGGCCGCGCTCGAACACGCCCAGACTCTTCTCGCTGACGGGACACCCCTCTACCGCACACCGATGACGGCCGATGAACGCGCCCTGCTGAAGGAGTTCTTCCTCCTCACCAACAAGCCGGTTCTTGCCGTGGTGAACGTCGGGGACGAAGATCTCGATGACACCGACGCCAAGGCGGCGCCGGTCCGGGAGCTCTTCGGGCCCTATGGCGAGGTGCTGGGCATGTGCGTGCAACTCGAGGCGGAGGCCGCCACCATGGACGAGGCCGCTCGCCGCGAGATGCTCGACGGGTTCGGACTCGGCGACGGTGCGCTGCCTCGTCTGATGAAGTCGGCCTACGAGATGCTGGGCCGGCGCACATTCCTGACGACAGGCGAGAAGGAGACGCGGGCGTGGACCTTCCGGGCCGGAGCCAAGGCCCCCGAGTGCGCCGGGGAGATCCACTCCGACATCCAACGGGGCTTCATCAAGGTCGAGACCATCCAGTGGGATGTGCTGCTCGAATGTGGTTCGATGGCCAAGGCCCGCGACGTCGGCAAACTGCGCCTCGAGGGCAAGGACTACGAGATGCAGGACGGCGACGTCGTCGACTTCAAGTTCAACGTCTCCAAGTAGCCCCGACGGAACAGCCGACGGGGATCAGCGGTGACGGTGCTGGTGCTGGGTGACGGACGTCGTGTTGCTCTTGAGGTGGCCGACACGCGCCAAACTCGTCGCCGGGGTCTTCTCGGTCGCGCATCCGCCGACGGCGGCGCGCTTCTGATCACGAAGTGCCGCAGCGTGCACACGCTGCGCATGCGGTTCGCCATCGATGTTGCATACCTTGACGCCTCGATGCGTGTACTACGTGTGCATACGATGGTGCCGCAGAGAATCGGGAGGGTGGTTCAACGTGCCCGCCAGGTCCTCGAAGCTGACTCGGGTGCGTTCGCAACGTGGAACGTCTCCGTCGGAGACCAACTGCACGTCGAGCCATGACCGAACACAGCGTCGGCAATCAAGCGAGAGAGGGGAGCGGTCAGCTCATCCTGGTGGCCACGCCGATCGGCAACCTCGGCGACCTCTCACCGCGAGCCGTCGAAGTGTTGCGCACCGCTGATGCGATTGCCTGCGAGGACACCCGCCACACCCGCAAGCTTCTGTCCGCCGCAGCCATCGAAGGCAAGCGAATGCTGGCCGTTCACGAGCACAACGAACACCACGCGGCTAACGGCATCGTCGAGCTTCTGGCCCGAGGGCAGTGCATAGCTCTTGTCACCGATGCGGGAATGCCGGCCATCTCCGATCCGGGCGAACGGGTTGTTGCGGCAGTCGTTGCTGCGGGATTCCCGGTCACGTGCGTTCCCGGGCCCAGCGCCGCACTGACCGCTCTGGCGATCAGCGGCCTGCCGACCGCACGTTTCATGTTCGAAGGATTCCTGCCGACGAAAGGACCGGAGCGACTCACGCGTTTGCACTCTGCGGCGGCCGGCCCGGAGACGGTCGTCCTCTTCGAAGCGCCACATCGATTGATCCGTACACTTACCGATCTTGCAGAGAGCTGTGGGCGCGACCGACGGATCAGTGTGAGTCGAGAGCTCACGAAGAAATTCGAGGAAACCCGACGCGGCGCCCTCGGCGAGGTTCTCGACGCTCTCGGCACCGAGGGCGCCGCCGAACCGCGCGGCGAGTACGTGATCGTGCTCGCTGGACGAGCGGCTGCGGAAGATCTACTGCCCGTCGATGACGATTCGATCCGAGCGATGTTGGCAACCGAGCGCGACCGGGGCTCCCGCACGAAAGAGGCGGTCGACGCTGTCGCTGCGGCGACCGGTCTGCCTCGACGTCACGTGTACTCGCTGGCCGTCGCCCCGCAAAAAGACTGAGTGACCGACGTCAACTCACGTACCCACCACCGGCGGCCATGCGTACTACCTCCAGTACGAGGCCGACCGAGCGCGATGGGCGAAGGCGTTCTGGGAAATCTGCAACCGGGCCGGAGCCGAGGAACGTCTCTCCACCGCGATCGGTGCGACCGCCGCCACGTGACCTGGCAGGTCAGCCGAGCGGCTGGCGCAACGCAGTGTGGCACGACCGGCAGACGAGCTTGCCCTTAAACATCCCGAGGTCGTCGAGGGAGTGGCAGAACACGCAGGACCGCTCGAGTCGCCGCACCACCACGGCATCACCTTCGATCGTCATGTCGAGCAGGTCACCGTTCTCGATACCAAACACCTTCCGATACTCCGACGGGATGACAATCCGGCCGAGATGATCGATGCGGCGGGCGATGCCTCGTGCCCCCTCGTGGGTCGGGTCGGCGGCGGGAGTGGCGTCGTGGACGATGGTGAGCGGAACAGCTTTGCCGTCGTCCGAGGTCATCCCACCTAACGTAGTCAGGTGCTTCACCACCCGAATAGTCCACACGCCTTGAGCAGGATCAAGCGATGACGACACCGGCACAATGGTTCGATTCGCACTGCCACGTCCACGACGCGCGGGTCAACGCGAACGCAGCACTTGATGAGGCCCGTGCTGCCGGTGTGACCCGGTTCGTCGACGTTGGCTGCGACGAGCCCACGTCCCGAGCGGCGATCGCGCTCGCCGCCGAGCACGACGATGTGTGGGCCACGGTTGGTCTACATCCCCACGACGCCACGCAAGGCTCGTCGTGGATGCCCTTGCTGCTCGCCGACGCCGCAGCGTTGCGCGTCGTCGGGGTGGGGGAGTGCGGGCTCGACTATCACTACGACCACTCCCCGCGAGACGTGCAACGCGCCGAGTTCGCAGCGCAAGTCCGACTCGCCTTCGCGTACGACCTGCCGCTGGTGATCCACACACGCGAGGCGTGGGAAGACACGTTCGCCATCCTTGCCGATGAGGGAACGCCGCAGGCGACGATCTTTCACTGCTTCTCCGGTGGTCCCGCCGAGGCGGAGAGATGCTTGTCCATCCACGACGAGGTCTTCCTCAGCTTCTCCGGGATCGTCAGCTTCAAGACGGCGACCGATCTCCGTGCTGCGGCCGTGCTGACGCCGCTGAACCGGCTGCTTGTGGAAACCGACACCCCCTACCTCGCCCCACCCCCGTACCGCGGCAAGCCGAACCGTCCGGCATGGGTGCCCCACGTTGGTGAGGCAGTGGCCAACGCCCGAGGCATGGTTGCCGACGACGTAGCTGCAGCGACGTTCGAGAACACCAACCGGGCATTCCGCCTCGGAAGCTCATGACGCTTTCGCGTCAGCAGGTACAGGCCTGGTTCGATCAGACGGGCGGCCATCCGAGCCGTTCCCTCGGGCAGAACTTCGTCGTGGATCCGAACACCGTTCGCAGGATCGTCCGCCTCGCCGACGTCGACGCGGCCACGAAGGTGGTGGAGATCGGAGCCGGTCTTGGTTCGCTCACCCTTGCGCTGGCCGAGACCGGCGCCTCGGTGCTCGCAGTGGAGATCGACCGGCACGTGATCGATGGTCTGCGGGAGAACACCGGCGCGCAGAGCAACGTCACGGTGCTCCATGCAGACGCAATGGCGCTCGACTGGAACGAGGCCCTCCCACCCGATGCCGGTCCGTACACGCTCGTGGCCAATCTGCCCTACAACATCGCCACGCCGTTGATTGCCGACCTGCTCGACTTCGTGCCCCAGATCACCGTGATGCTTGTCATGGTGCAAAAGGAGGTCGCCGAGCGCCTCGCCGCTGCCCCGAGGACCAGCGCCTACGGCGCCGTGACGGTCAAGGTCGCCTACTGGGCGGTCGCCCGCATGGTCGGGATTGTTCCTCCCACCGTCTTCCTCCCCCGGCCGAACGTCGACTCCGGACTCGTCCGGATCGACCGCCATGCCACTGGGCCGATCGTCTCCGAAGATATCGTACGCGCGCAGACTATCTTCGCACTGGTGAAGGCCGGCTTCTCGCAACGACGCAAGATGCTTCGTGGGAACCTCGCCGGCATGGTGGTGGAGTCGGACTTCGCCGCAGCCGGCGTGGCGGCGACCGCCCGGGCCGAAGAGCTCGACGTGCATGCCTGGGTTCGCCTTGCGGCTGCTGTCGAAGCGCGTTCCGGCGCCGTACAGTCGCCGGTGTTATGAGTTCCGACTCGCGACCCACGGCGATCCACACCGAGCTCGCGCCGGCCAAACTGACCATCTCCCTGCGGATGACCGGAGTCCGTCCCGACGGCTTCCACCTGATCGACGCCGAAATGGTTTCGCTCGACCTCGCCGACACGCTGGTGTTCCGAGAGGGCGATGGGCTGTCGATCGTGACCGAGGCAACGGCATCCGGTGCACTTCCGGTGCGCGCCGATGATGACAACCTCGTCCGCCGGGCCCTCCGACATGTCGGACGTACTGCTTCGGTGACCCTGACGAAGCGGATTCCGGCGGGCGGTGGGCTCGGAGGGGGCTCGTCTGACGCCGCAGCGGTGTTCCGGTGGGCCGGACGCACAACGGAGCGCGACGTCCGTGACGCTGCTCGACTCGGCGCCGACGTTTCGTTCTGCATCCGCGGTGGTCGAGCACGGGTCAGCGGTATCGGGGAGATCTGCGAGCCGCTTGACGACGTGGCGCAGACGTTCACGCTGTGCACTCCTCCGTTTGGGGTCTCCACTCCTGCCGTCTACCGGGCGTGGGACGCCCTCGGTGGACCGCAAGTGGACGGTCCGAACGACCTGGAGCCGGCCGCGGTCGTGGTCGAGCCGCGCCTCGTGGCGTGGCGGGACCTCCTGCGCGAGCACACGGGCCGGGTTCCGGTGCTTGCGGGCAGTGGCTCCACCTGGTTCGTCGAAGGCGCGTTTCCCGGCGACGGCTTCGTGGTGGTTTCCACTCGTCCTCAACACTGATTCTCAGTCGCAGAAGTGGTGCTGGAGGGTCGCATTTCCTCCGTACAGTGAGCTTCCTCACCACTTCGGAGGTTCGCCCCATGTCACGTGCCCGTTCCCGGCTCATCGGTCTTGCCACCGTCGGCGCGGCTGTTGCTGCGCTGTTCGCGTCAATCGGCCCCATTGACGCTCAGACAGCACCATCGGACACGATGACGGTACAGATTCTTGGTCTGAACGACTTCCACGGAAATATCGAACCTCCGGCGGGCTCGAGCGGACGAATCGGCACGACCAACGCCGGCGGTGCCGAGTACCTTGCGACCCACGTCCGCCGGTTGCGGGAGCAGAACGGCCGAACTCTCGTGGTGCACGCCGGCGACCTGATCGGAGCCTCCCCACTCCTGTCGGCCATTTTCAAAGATGAGCCCACCGTCGAAGTGATGCGCATGATCGGCCTCGACGTGCTCGGCGTCGGCAACCACGAGTTCGACGAAGGCATCGTCGAACTCAAGCGCATGGCCGTTGGGGGATGCCATCCTGTCGAAGGGTGTTTCGAAGGCACGTACGCCGGCAGCACCTTTCCGGTCCTCGCCGCCAACGTGGTTGAGGAGACCACCGGTAACTCGGTTCTTCCTGCTTGGGATATCCGCGTGATCGACGGTGTTCGGATCGGCTTCATCGGGGTCACCCTGGAGAGCACCCCGACGATCGTCGCTGCGGCCGGCGTGCAGGGAGTGAAGTTCCTCCCCGAAGCCACGGCGATCAACTCCACGGCGAAGCTCCTGAAGGAAAGCTACGGCGTCTCGGCGATCGTTGCGCTCATCCACGAAGGCGTCGTTCCGGCGGATGGGGACCCGAACGGGTGCAACGGCATCACCGGACCGATCATCGACATCGTGAAGAAGACCACGTCCGATGTCGACGCGTTCGTGACCGGGCATACCCACCAGGCCTACAACTGCACAATCAACGGCAAGCCGGTCACCAGTGCCGCCTCGTTCGGGCGGGTCATCACCAAGATCGACCTGACGATCAGCAAGGCAACCGGCAAGGTGACGGCCAGCACCGCGCGCAACCTCATCGTCACGCGAGACGTCACCCCGGCAGCCGACGTGACCACGTACATCAACCGTCTGAGGGCGCGTACCGCCCCGAAGACCAGTCGGGTGATCGGCAAGATCACGGGCGACATTGTGCGCGCTGCGAACAAGGCCGGCGAGTCGCCGCTCGGGAACCTCCTCGCCGACTCCCAGCTCGCCGCGACAGCGGGCGAGAAGGACGGCAAGGCCGTGCTCGCGCTGATGAATCCGGGCGGTATCCGCACCGACTTGATTGCGTCGCAGATCAGCGGCGGCGAGGCAGTCGGCGATGTCACGTTCGGCGAGTCGTTCTCGGTTCAGCCGTTCGGCAACAACCTGGTCACGCTGACCATGACCGGCGCCGACATCATCGAGGTGCTCGAGCAACAGTTCGATAATCCGACGCGCGGGGCCAACCGGATCCTCTCGGCGTCGAAGGGTCTGACCTACACCTGGACCGCAGCTCAGCCGCTCGGCAAGAAGGTGTCGGACGTGAAGCTCGACGGAAAGGCGCTCGATCCGAAAGGCTCGTACCGGGTCACGGCGAACAACTTCCTCACCGATGGTGGTGATCTGTTCACCGCCTTCATCAAGGGCAAGGATCGAATCGGCGGGGTCGTTGACCTTGATGCGCTCGAAGCCGCGCTGAAGAAGGGCTCGGTGTCACCTCCGGCCGTCGACCGCATCACGGCCAAATAGCGCCGTCCGTGCCCACCTGCGCCATGCACTAACTTTTTCGTCCTCATGGGATCGTTGATCAAGAAGCGCCGTAAGCGCATGCGTAAGAAGAAGCACAAGAAGATGCTGAAGAGGACGCGCTTCCAGCGCAGGGCGAAGAAGAAGTAGCGCCGTAGGCCGGTTCTGCGGCGTCGATCGGGCACAGCAGGGCGAAGAAGAAGTAGCGCCGTAGGCCGGTTCTGCGGCGTCGACGCGTGCAATGACCGTCGGATCAGCGCTCCACGCTCGGCGTTTCCGAACGGTCGTCGTCGTGGCCGCTGGGAGAGACCAGACTGGGAGCCGTGCGCACCCGCCTGCTCACCATCGAAGACGACGACGACGTTCGTTTCACGCTGCGCCTACACCTTGAAGACGAGGGCTACGACGTGTCGGAGGCGGCGAATGGCGCCGACGGTCTGGCCGCATTCGCCGCCGACAAGCCGCTGCTCGTGCTGGTCGACCTGAAGCTCCCCGATATGAGCGGGTTCGATATCTGTCGGGCGATCCGCCAGACGAGCGATGTCCCGATCATCGTCGTCACCGCGCAGGAGTCGAGCTTCGATGTCGTGGCCGGCCTCGAAGCGGGCGCCGACGACTATGTGACCAAGCCCTATCAGCCGAAGGAATTGGCGGCGCGCATCAGGGCGCACCTTCGCCGGGCGCAGCCGGCGCGGTCCCCGGCCGGCGGAAGTCCCCGCGGCCTGGTGTTCGGCGACGTCGAGATCCGTGAGGACGAGGGGCGGGCGCTCAAGGGAGGGATCGACCAAAAGCTGACCCGCACCGAGTTCCGATTCCTGCTGTTTCTTGCCCAGAACGCCGGGAAGGTCTTCTCCCGCGAGGCGCTTCTGGCCGAAGTCTGGCATCACGACGCACTTGCCGATGGTCGCCTCGTCGATGCCCATGTCCGCCGTCTTCGGACCAAGGTCGAAGACGATCCTGCCGAACCGACCCTCATCGCCACTGTCCGAGGGCTCGGCTACCGCCTGGTCCCGCCCGGTGACTGACCCTCGGAGTGTCGAGCCGGCGTCGTCGCCGGCGAACACCGAGGTGGGTTCGAGCGACGGGCATCCCTCTCGAACGTCGCTGCGGGCACCGCTGCCGTCAGGTTCGCCGAGCAGACAGCCCGGCTCCAACCACGGCGGTTCGGTACTTCCCGGTGCGTACCTCGAACGGAGGGAGGCGACCCCGCCAGTGGCGGATGTCGTCGATCTTGTTGATTCCGGGTACTTCCGTCGTATCCTGCCCCGTCGACTTCGTGGCATTCATCTCGGCCTCGCCTCGCGAACCACTACCGCACTTGCGCTCGGCGCCCTCGTCGTTTCGGTCATCGTGTCGCTGCTCACGTTCGTCGTCGCCCGCTCCTCGTTCGTCGCTGAGCGGCGTCGCGCCGCTGAGCGACTGGCCTTCACGAACGCGGCCGAGGCCCAGCAGGCGCTTGCCGGCCGTTCCGGGCGAAGCGTCTCCTCGGTACTGCGCGGTCAGCACCGGCCAGGGTCCTCGTCGAGCCTGCTCCAGAGCGGCTCGGCGACCTACCGGAGCAACGATGCCACGGTGAACATCGAGCTAGTCCCCGCCGAGCTGCGCCGCCGCATGGACGCATCGTCTCGCGATCCTCGCAACGACACGGCCAGCGGTTGGCAGATCGCCCGAGACGGCAGCGGCTCCCGGCTGGTGATTGGCATTCGTCTACCGAGCGTGTCGGCCACCTTCTACGAGATCTCCTCGCTTACCGATCTCGATGGCTCCCTTCGCAACCTCGGACGCGCGTTGACCCTCGCCGCGCTGGCGTCGACGGCCGGAGCGGCGGTCGTCGGCCGTTCGGTAAGTCGACGCGTGGTTCGCCCGCTCCGGAATGTGGCCGTCGCTGCCGGTGACATCGCCAGCGGCCGATTGGAGACCCGCCTCGAGCTCACCGGTGACTCCGATCTCGATCCGCTCGTCACCTCGTTCAACGACATGGCGGCGTCGCTGCAGACCCGCATCGAGCGCGAGGCCCGCTTCGCCTCCGACGTGAGCCACGAGCTGCGCACTCCCCTCACGGCCCTCACCGCTGCGGTTGAACTGCTCGAGGGAGGACGTGACGAGCTGAGCGAACGGAATCAGAAGATCGTCGACGTGCTCGGCAACCAGTCGCGACACTTCCGTCGACTGGTTCTCGATCTCCTGGAGATTTCCCGCTTCGACGCGAATGCCGCAGAGCTGGTGGCCGAGGTGTTCGATCTTCCTTCGTTCGTGCAGCAGCTGGTCGTGTTGCAGGGTTCGGGCGCGGAGGTTGATGCCGCCGGGCTGCATCATCCCGAAGTTCGGCTCGACAAGCGCCGCGTCGAACGCATCGTTGCGAACTACCTGCAGAATGCCGCGAACTACGCCAACGGTGCCGTCCGTGTCGAACTCCGTGACGCAGCGTCGGTTCCGGTCGAGATCGTCAGCACCTCGACGATCCTTGGACCCGGGTCTGACGCTCTGCTCGGCGAGGGTTCGCCCGAGCCGCCTCGCCGAATCGTCATTGCGGTGGAGGACCATGGGCCCGGTATCGGTGCCGAGGAACGCGCGCTGCTGTTCGAGCGGTTCCGACGCGGCACCGCCCATCAGCGGGGGTCGGGTGTCAAGGGAACGGGTCTTGGTCTCGCGCTGGTTGCGGCTCACGCGCAGCTCCACGGGGGCCGAGCCTGGGTGGAGGAGCGGCCGGGCGGAGGAGCGCGTTTCTGCGCCGAGTTGGTGGAACCGTGAAGGCCATCCGACGGACGATCGTCGCCGTCGTGGCTGCCGGAACGCTCGCTTCGTGTGTCGTGGCGTCGACGGACCGACCGGGGGAACTCGGAGATCGGGCCTCGGTCGAACGGCTGCAGACTCCCAGCCAGCGGCGTAACGTCTACTTTCGCAGTGAGGACAGCCTGTTCCCGCGCTCGCGTGAGGTCCTTCTCTCCGACAGCCCGCTCGTGGTTTCCCAGGCGCTCCTCGGCCAACTGCAGCGAGGACCGTTGCCTGAAGACGGCACTGCGGTCGATTCGGAGTACTTGGCTGACTGGAAGTTCGTGGCGATCCGCTTCTCGGACGGCACACTTTCGGTCGATGCGGCTTCTGGGCGTGACATCGCCGAGAACTCGTTTCCTCTCTGCCAGATGCTCTACACGCTCATCGACGGTCGGACGGTGCGGTCTGTCCAGCTCTTCGAAGGTGGTTCTCGGATCAACGCGGTCCGCGACCCGAACGGCGCCGTTGTCGATGCCCGCGAGCCTCTCACCCTGGATCTGTGCACGACGCTCGACCGCCGCCAGCGAAGCATCCGGATCCTGCTCGGGCAGAACGGACGGCTCGTCCCGGTGGAGCGCCAGGTCACCGGCCTCACCGACGCCTCCGACCCGCTGGAGTGGACCGAGCAGCTGATCACGGCGCTCGTCAGCGGCCCGCTGCCCTCCGAACCGACGCTGATGTCCGACGTGCGCGGGGTCGAACCCGAATTCCGGGAAGAGGGCAACGGCTACGCGTTTTCGTTCAATGCCACATTCGATGCGCTGCCGCCCGCACGCCAGGCGATGGTTCTGGCCCAGTTGCTCGACGCGATCGACTCCAACGTGCCCAACAAGTCATTCGGCGCCGTGGCCGTCGAGGTCGGCGGCGTCCGCAAGACCCAGGTTCCCGGCCCGGACGGCCCGATCCCGACCCCGATCCAGCGCAGCCAGTATCTCGCGCTCCTTCCCGCCACCGGATGAGGGCAAGCCGGAACGTACCGGTGACGGTGGAGAGACCTCGGGTAAGGTTGGATCCCGGTAGTCCCTCTCGGGTCGTCCAATGGCAGGACATCTGGTTTTGGTCCAGAGAATGAGGGTTCGAGTCCTTCCCCGAGAACTCGCCGCGTCACTGGCGGCGCGACCCGCACTTCCCCAAAAACACCGACGAGGTCCCCTGTGGCGAACGCACGTGAAGAGGTCGACGCGATCCTGTCGATCGCCAAACAGCAGCGCGGGAGCACTCCGGGCGGACCGACCCTCAGCGTGGTCATCATGGCGGCGGGAGAAGGTTCCCGAATGAAGTCGGCGAGGCCCAAGCCGTTGCACCGGCTGTGCGGCAAGCCGATGATCAGCCATGTGCTCGACGCCGTGACCCCGGTCGGTGCTTCGCGGGCGATCGTTGTGGTCGGCCACGGTGCCGAACGGGTCATGAAGACCCTCATCGAGGAGGCCCCGGCCAACACGACGCTCGAGTTCGTGACGCAACATGTGCAACGAGGTACTGGCGATGCCGTCTCCGTCGCCCTCACCGCCTTCACGTCCGATGAGCTCGACGCCGACGCCGAAGCCGACGTGATCGTGATGCCCGGTGATCAGCCGCTGTTTCGCCCGGCCACGATCGAAGCGCTCGTTCATACGCATCGATCCAGCGGGGCGGCGGCGACCGTGCTCACCGCCCATGTGCCTGACCCGACCGGACTCGGGCGCATCGTGCGGGACAAGCTGGGCCGGGTGCGGCGCATCGTCGAGCATCGCGACGCCACGGCCGATGAACGGGCCATCGACGAGATCAACACATCGGTGTTCGTCTTCAAACGGGCGCTACTCGCCCCCGCGCTCCGCCGCCTCAGCCCCGAAAACAGCCAGGGGGAGTATTACCTGACCGACGTGGTGGCCGTCCTCGCAGATGCCGGCTACCCGGTGGCGTCGCACGTGGTGCAGGACCGGGCCGAGGCCGAAGGCGTCAACGACCGAGTGCAGCTGGCGAAGGCCGAGTCCGAGTTGCGCCGCCGCACCAATGACCGTCTGATGCGCCAAGGGGTCACGATGCTCGATCCCGATCAGACCTATGTGGACTCGACGGTCACTGTCGGGACTGATGTGACCCTCTTCCCGGGCGTGCTCCTGCAGGGCCACACGGTGATCGGCAGCGGCTGCGAAATCGGGCCAAACACCCGCCTCGTTGAGTGCGTGGTCGGCGAAGGCTCCACCATCGAGGCGAGCACAGCAGAGAGGGTGACGTTCGGCGTTGGCGTTGTTGTCGGCCCGTATGCAGCCTTCGAGCCGGGGGCTAACGTGCACGACGGTGTCCGGGTCGGTCCGGGCGCCTACCTCGGCTGATCGGTCCGGGGTCCACTCCGTTCTCGACGCATCCGGCCCCGGCCCAGGAGACGATCCAACCCATGCAAGTCGCCCCCAAGAAGCGTCTGCAGCTGATCGCCGGCCGGTCCAATCCGGCCCTGTTCGCGGAGGTGGCGGAATGCCTCGGGGTCACCCTCACGAACCCAGGCCTTGTCGATTTCGCCAGCGGTGAGATCCGGTGCCGTTTCGGTGAATCGCTGCGCGGGTCCGACGTGTTCATCTTCCAATCACACTGCGCTCCGGTGAACGATCACCTGATGGAGCAGTTGATCATGATCGATGCCGCCAAGCGGGCCTCGGCGAAGCGCATCACCGCGGTGTGTCCGTACTACGGCTACGCCCGCCAGGACCGCAAGAGCGACGGACGCGAGCCGATCACCGCGAAGTTGGTCGCCGACCTCCTGACCGCGGCGGGAGCGGATCGCGTTGTCAGCATCGATCTGCACTCTGGTCAGATCCAGGGTTTCTTCGATATCCCGGTAGACCATCTCACGGGCACGCCGGTGCTCGTCGCCCATCTGAAATACGCCGTCGGTCCGGGATGCGTCATGGTGTCGCCCGACACCGGCCGGGTGAAGGTGGCGGAAAAGTTTGCGAAACGCCTCGACGCGGATGTGGCATCGATCTACAAGCGCCGATCGACGAGTTCCGTCAACACGGTCGAGGCGCTCGACATCATGGGCGAGGTGGCCGGTCGTACCTGCGTGCTGGTCGACGACATGGTCGACACGGCCGGCACGATCTGCGCCGCCGCAGACCTCCTCGTCCAGGCCGGCGCGGCCGAAGTCCTCGCCGTCGTTACCCACGGCGTCCTCTCGGGCCTAGCCATCGATCGGATCAAGAACTCGTCGCTCTCCAAGCTCGTGATCACCGACACCGTCCCGCTGCCGCCGGAGAAGCAGATCGACAAGATCGAGGTGCTCTCGATTGCACCGTTGCTGGCCGATGCCATCTCGGCGGTGTTCGAGGATGCTTCGGTGTCCGACATCTTCGGTGGCGAGAACCAGTTCTGACCATGAAGATCACCCGCGTCGAGGCCTGGTCGATACATCTTCCGAACGCGGAGGGGCCCTACCGGATGGCGGGCGACCGCATCTCCACGGGCCAAGACGTCGTCGCAGTTCGCGTCACGGCCGACGACGGAACATGGGGGATCGGTGAGTCGGGCACCGTGGGAGTCACGTTCGATTCGGCCAACCTGCCCGGCCAGATCACCGGCGTTACCACGCTCGCCTCGGTGGTGCTCGGAGCAGATCCGCTCAGCCCCGAGTCGGTTCATCGCCGCATGACCGCGGCAATGACCGGCCACCCGTACTGCAAGGCGCCCATCGACATTGCCGTCTGGGACCTTGCCGCCCGCATCGCCGGGGTTCCGCTGTGGAAGCGACTCGGCGGCGACGGGCCCGAACCGACACCGGTTTATCGTCCGGTTCAGGGCGCGACCGTCGAGGCTGTCACGGCCAAGACCCACGAGCGGATCGCCCAGGGGTACCACCGTCTCCAGGTGAAGGTGGGCGATGATCCGATCGTCGACGCCGCCCGTGTGCTCGCCGTCCGTGACGCGGCAGGGCCCGACGTGGTCATCTTCGCCGATGCCAACTGTGGCTTTTCGCTTTCGGCTGCACGCCGATTCGTACGCGCGCTTGGTACCGACGGCGCCGGTGTGTTTCTGGAGCAGCCGTGTGCCACGCTCCTCGATTGCGCTCGTCTGCGCGACTCGTGGGCTGGGCCGATGGTGATGGACGAGAACATCGTCTCGGTAGCGGCGTTGCTTGAAGCAAACCGTCTCGGAGTGGCCGACGGCGTCACCGTCAAGCTGATGCGCGTCGGCGGGATCACCCCCGCGAAGCTCATCCGCGACCTTGCCGTCGAGCTCGGCATCGGTGTCACGGTCGAAGATGCCAGCGGTTGCGATCTGGCCGACACCACCTTCGCCCACATGAACGCATCGACCCCGGCGCGCCTGCGGGTGCACTCGGTCGACTTCGATAGCTGGGTCACCGTGCGATTCGTCACCGGCCCGCGCCCTCGCGTCGGCTCGTTCCTCGTGCCCCAGGCCGACGTACCCGGGCTCGGATTGACCCTCGACGAGACCGTTCTCGGTCAGCCCTTCGTCGACGTCAGCGCCTGACACGCCGGTCGGTGCGCAGTCACGCCGTGTTCGTCGAGCACGACCGGCTCGTCGACACGGGTCCCTCGGCCCCCTTGGTCCCAGTCATCACGTACAAGGCGGAAACGCAGTCTTCATGGTGGGGCAAGGCTTCCGAGATGTCTCAGGACTACGTTTCGGGGCATGTCCGACGCAGGAGACTCCGGTGCGTGCTGACAAATCGTTGATCGTGGTCGCCCTCGGTGGCAACGCGTTGGTCCACGACGATCGCGTCTCGATCCTCGATCAACTCGAAGCAGTCAGCGCAGTAGCGCCGTCCATCGTGGACCTCGTCGAGGCCGGTCATTCGGTGGTGATCACCCACGGCAACGGCCCACAGGTCGGTTACATCCTCCGTCGGTCGGAGCTCGCTCTTGCCGAGGTCGCCCCAATCCCCATCGATTTCGCGGTGGCCGACACCCAGGGGGCGATCGGCCACATGTTTCTTCTCGCGATTCGCAACGAGCTGCTGGCACGCGGTCTCGACCGGCCGGTGACCGCCATCGTGACCGAGGTGATCGTCGACGCTGATGACCCGGCGTTCGGGTCACCGACCAAGCCGATCGGTTCCCACTTCACCCAGGAGCGGGCCGAGGATCTCGCTTCTGTGTATGGCTGGACGGTCGCCGAGGATTCGGGCCGCGGGTGGCGTCGGATGGTGGCGTCGCCGTCTCCGGTCGAGGTCGCAGAGAGCTCAGCCATCGGTGCATTGCTGGCCGCAGGACACGTTGTCATCGCTGCCGGGGGCGGAGGCATCCCCGTTGCGAGAGGACCTGGCGGAGTGCTCTCCCGCGTGGAAGCGGTGGTCGACAAGGACGCCACGTCAGCTCTCCTCGCCCATCAACTCGACGCCCGACTGCTGGTGATCCTCACGGCGACCGAGCGGGTCGCCGTCCGTTTTGGCACACCGGACCAGCGCTGGCTCACGACGGTGCGGGCCGACGAGATGCGTCGCCATCTCGCCGCCGGCGAGTTCGGAGCCGGGAGCATGGCGCCAAAGGTGGAGGCGGCGCTCGCGTTCGTGACCTCCGGTGCGGCCGGCCCGTCCGGTGCATCGGGCCGGCGCGCGGTGATAACCGCTGCCGATCGCCTCAGCGATGCCGTGCGGCCCGACGGAGCCACCGTCACCCGCATCGTCGCCCAGTAGTGCATCTTCGCGGAAGTTCCGGTGACATCGAATTCTTCTGATTCGTTGTAGGTCCTGCGTTGTCCGAGGGATCGATGTCACAGGAACTTCCGACTCAGTGCTCTAGCGACCCGGCGCTTTCCGCGTTTCGCACCGCCCAGCGTGTGTGCCAAGTGGCCCGATCCGGACCGCTGTAGCTCCACCTTGCGGCGGCGGAGTAGTATTGGCGGTCCTGTTTCGTCGGTTGACCTGCGTCTGGCGGGTCAGGCGGCCCGCACATACTCACCCGAATAGCAACCCTGCACGGAGTTCGCCATGTCTGAAATCACCCTGACCGCCGATCGCCGCTCTGCGACTGGCTCTGGCGCCGTTGGCCGTCTCCGTCATACCGGCAAGATCCCCGGCGTCATCTATGGCAAGGGCTCCGAGACGATCTCGATCGAGCTCGATCACCACGACGTTTCGGTGTCGTTCCCGACCCGGGCCAGCCGCGAAGAGCAGCTCACACTCGTTCTCGACGGCCAGCCGATCAAGGTCAAGTTCCAGGACATCCAGCGCCACAAAACCCGCAACACGGCGCTGCACATCGACTTCTTGCGCGTCTGAAGTCGTTTCGGGTCGCGTTTTTGCGATCCCGCCCTCGTGCTGCCGCATCCCGGTGGCGACGACACCTGAACCGCGGGGAGCAGTGAACCGATGAAGTTGTTCACGCAGGCCGGTGAACGTACCGGCACGCCGGCCGACCTGCTCGTCGTCGGCCTTGGCAACCCCGGAGCCGAGTACGCCGGTACACGACACAACGTTGGCGCCGCGGTCGTCGAGGTGCTGGCCGATCGACACGGTGGACGGTTGAAGAACGGCAAAGAGCGCGCACTTTCCACCGAGGTCCGCATGGACGGGAAGCTCATCGCGTTGGCGTTTCCGCAGACCTATATGAACCTTTCGGGGGCCTCGGTCCGCCTCCTGGTGAAGCGCCACGGCATCGACGACCCGGCCAAACTCGTCGTCGTCTACGACGAGCTCGATCTGCCGCTCGGCCGGGTAAAGCTGAAGATGGGCGGCGGCGCCGCCGGCCACAATGGCATCACGTCCGTGAAGGAGCATCTCGGCGGAGGCGACTTTGGACGGATCCGCATCGGGATCGGCCGGCCGTCGGGAACGCCCAAGGGTGGGGACTACGTGCTGAAGCGTCCGGGTAGGGCCGAGCAGATCGAACTCGACATCGCCGTTCAGGTCGCGGCTGACGCGGTCGAGCGAATCGTCGTCGTCGGTTTCGAGCGCACGCAGAACGAGCTCAACACCGACCCAACGGCGAACCCCGAGAAGGTCTAGCCCGGGTCGCTCGGTGGGCGCCTAGGGGTTTCTCAGGTTGCGCGGACGAGCGGCGCACCGCTCGTCCTGCAGTGAGTTCCGCACCGCTCGGCGATGGACGCTGCGGCAACCGAGGAGTCCCGTGAGCAAGAAGTTTCCTATCGCACCTTTTTGACCATCGGCGCGGTTGCCCCGGTAGCTGTGGTTTCGGCCTGCAGTTCCGATTCGCCGTCCACCGATGCTCCTGCGACCGACGCGCCTGCGACCGAAGCCGCGGCGACCGAGGCAACGTTCCGCTGTTCATCCTTCCGGCTTTCGTCGCCATGTCGCGAGTGCCACGCGCGCTTATCGATGCGGCGGCAGACCTCGGAGCATCGCGTCGCCAGCAGTTGTTCAACGTGACGCTGCCCCTCGCGCTGCCGGGCATCGTCACCGGTGCCGTTGCCGTTGGCGTGCTTTCGGTCGGAGAGTTCGTTGTTCCCGCGCTGTTGGGTGGCGGCAAGGTGCTTCTCCTCGGCAACGTGCTCGCCGATCGAGGCGCTGGCCGGGATCAGCCGCTTGGCGGCGCCATCACCACGACCATGCTCGTGATCTTCGCGCTCACCGCGTTGCTGACGATGGTGGTTCGCCGTCGCACGGCTCATCATGCTCCGTAAGCGCGCGGAGGGTATGCCGTCTCGGTTCGTGCTTGCCTTCGTGCTGGCCTTGCTCTACGTACCTTTGGTCTTTCTGATCGTCGCCAGCGTGAACGCCAACCCGGCGTCCACGTCGTGGCAGGGTTTCAGCGGCCGCTGGTACCGCGAGGCGTTCGACGATCCGGCGCTGCGACGCGCCGTCGGGGTGAGCCTTCGGCTTGCCGCAGCCACGGCGATTCTTGCCACGCTGATCGGCACGCTCGCGGCCATCGCGGCGCGTCGGTCGCGCTGGCTCGGTCGGGTGTCATCAGCGTTCTCGGTCGCTCGGATCGGTGCGCCGGAGATCATCTTGGCCACGGGCCTCAAGGTTGCCATTTCAGCAGCCGGGATCGCCTTCGGGTTCCGCCCGATGCTCGCAGCCCACGCCGCGTATCTCTCGGGTTTCGTCGTGCTTCTGGTGGGGGCTCGCGCCGCTGGTTCGCTGCGTTCTCACGAGGAGGCGGCGCTCGATCTCGGGGCGAAGCGGTGGCAGGTGTTGCGCGACATCGTGATCCCCGATCTCATGCCGGCGATCGTTTCCTCGGCGCTGTTGGTACTGGCCTTCTCGTTCGACGACGTGGCGTTGTCGCTGGCCCTGCGAGGTCCGACGGACACCACCGTGCCGATCTACATCTTCTCGGCCGTGCAGAGGCGAGTCACGCCGTCCATTCACGCGGTGGGGTCAATGATGGTCCTCGCCGGCATCGTGACCTTTTCCGCTGCGGCATTGGTTAACCGCGCCGTGTTCGGCGGCGATGACCGCTCGATGGCACGCTGATGTCGTCGCTCACGAGTAAGGAACGCCGTGGACGCCCTTAGCGAATGACGACGAGATGGCGCTTGGTCGCCCCGACAACGGGGGAAAGCGGGACTGCGGCATCGAGGGTGACGAGGCGGCCTTCGTTCGCCACAGCAAGCGCAAGCAGGTACACATCGGTGATCTGTCGGGGCCCGTGGATGCGGTCCCTCCGGATGCGCGCGCCGTCCACGATGCTGACCTCGTCGGACCAGAACTCGTGATGCTCCGTTGCGCAGGCGCCGGCCATCATCGCGGTCGCTTCGGCGGTGGACACTGCGTTCGCGTACGACGGTGTCGAGAGGATTCGCACCGCTCCGTTCTCGGTGAGCGGACACGATGCCCAGCCGTGCTCTTGGTTCTTCGTCAACCAGGTACGCGCCGTCTCGTGGTGAACGTGCGAGCCGTCGAACAGAGCGATGAGAACGTTCACGTCGAGGAGAGCACGCACCTCAGACACCGAGGTCGTCACGGAGGTCGTTGACCTTGTCGTTGGTCACCGGCGTGCCGCCGTCGGGGAGGGGTCGAAAGCCCAGGAACTCGGCCTGTACCGTTGATCGCTGCTCGCTGAGGGATCGCCGGGCGAGATCGGACACGACCTGTCCTGCGGTTCGGCGTTCGCGTCGGGCAATGGCTTTCGCGGCAGCAAGTACATCGTCGTCCAGGTCGAGGGTCGTCCGCATGATCGAGATGCTAGCGGCGCATCACGCATCACGCATCA
>JANOHI010000263.1:0-4171 GCA_031406385.1 Acidimicrobiia bacterium | reverse complement strand
CCGTTGACAGCTGGCGTCTTGGTCCCAGACGGCAGCACGGTCCGGGCCGGTCGGCCGCTTGCCGAGGACGTCGGTCAGGTAGTCGCTTGGCGTTGCGATCGCTCTCGACACTCGACGTTCGATTGCATCGTCGAGTTCTCGCCTCGTTGGAGTTCCGGGCGACACGCTCTCGATGCGGCTGAGGAGTTCGGTGAGCGGGAGTCGGTCGAGGTTGGCGGCCCGAGCTTCGTCGTCGACCTTGGCCAACTGCGGTGCCGTCCGATCGGGCGGCCACTTGTCGCCGAGTGCTTCGTGTCGTGCGCGGGCGGCAACGGCTCGGTCCCAGATTGGTCGGTGCGGTTGCTCCGCTGTCGGCCGACTCCCGTAATCGGCAACGTACGAGCTTGGTGGCTTGATGAGCGCACGTAGTTGTGCTCGATGGAGGGCGAGGTCGATCGCTGCGTCTCGGTTGAAGCCGTGCTTGTTGATCTCGTCGATTGGGCGGAGTGAGAGGCGGTGCACGTCGAGTGCCTTCGGGTTGATCGATGTTGCGGTCTCCGCGGAGGCCTTCTGTTGGAGTCGAGTGGCGATGGCGTCGAGGAGTTCGGGTTCGTCGAGCAGGATTGGGAACTCGGCTTGTTCGGCGGCGGCTCGACGTTCGGCGCGGACGGGGGAGTCGAGGACGTAGAGGCGGGTGTCGTTGCGTCCTCGGGTGAGTGCGACGTATGCCGCTTCGGGGGCAGTCGTGTCGGTGATCACGGCGCGGCCAGCGTCCATCGTTTGGCCTTGCGCGACGTGGGTGGTGATCGCGTATGCGGGAGCGATGGCCCCGTTGAGGCCGGGTCGGACTTGTTGTGTGAGCCAGTCGCTGTGAAGCGTTGTCATGCCGAAGCCTGGGAACCTCACCTGGATCGTCGGGCCGTGCTCGTCGGAGTGGACGCTCATGACTGTTCCGACGATGCCGTTGCGCAGGAAGCGTCCGTTCACGCCCCGCACGTCACGGTTCTGCATCCGCGTGATGACTTCGTCTCCTTTGTGGATCAGCTCGTCGCCGACGCGGATGCCTGACCCGGCGATCGTGCCGTCGGCTCTGAGCAGTTCTTGGGCGGCGTGGTTGAGGAGGCGTCGTGTCGTGTGGTGTTCGGCCATCATGCGTGACGGTGCGGTTCGCTCGGTGAGGTGGCGGCGATGGTCGGTGTGCCAGTCGTGCACGATGTCGGCAATGAGATCAGCAGCACTTGGCGCAGTGAGAAGGCGGTCGGAGCGGGCGAGAAGTTGTGCGGCGTCGCGTCCTTGGCCGTTTCGGAGTAGTTCGCCTGCTCGGCGGATGTCGGCCATTGCTGGCGTTGCTTGTCGTCGGTTGTGTTCGAGGTGGGCGACTCGGTCGCCGTGGGTCTCGAGGAGTTGTGTCCAGAGGCCTCCGGCGTCGACTGCTCCGTGCTGTGCCGGATCGCCAAGGGCACGCATGATCGCTCCGGAGTCTCGGATCGATCGCACGAGGGTGTGGTGATCGCGGTTGGCGAGCGTGGATGCTTCGTCGACGATCAGCACCGTGTTGCGGTCGAACGGTTTGCGGCCGGCGTTGATCTCGGCGACGAGCGACGCGACGGTGCGGGTCTCGATGCCGCAGGCGTCGGCGAGCACGTCGGCGGCGGCACCGGTCACGGTCGCACCGATGGGCCGGCAGCCGGCTGCCTCCCACGCCCGGCAGGCAACAGCGAGGCTTGCGGTCTTGCCGGTGCCCGCAGGTCCGATACCGAGGCCGAAGCGGTCCGCTGAGGTGACGAGGTGCCGGACGAAGGCGGCCTGATCGGCTCCGAGAGTGTGACCGGTGCTGTGTTGCCAGAGGAGTCGTTCGGTACGAACCGTGACGTCGCTGACGCTTCGGGTCGCCATGCCGATGCCTTGACGGTAGGTGTCGAGGACGGTGTTCTCGATCTTGAGCATCGACACGGTTGTGTAGCGCGGTGTGCGGCTGCGGTCGTCGTCGAGACGGACGACGGTGTCCGACGCGAGCCAGCGTGTTGTCATGTCTTCGATGTCGCCGGCGCTTAGACGGGCGGCTCCGCCGTGTTGTCCGTCCCACGCGATCACGGCGCGAACGACGTCGTCGCGATCGAACCATCCGTGTGATTTCGTGACGCCGATTGGGCTGTCGAGATGGGCGTAGAGCCTGAGCGCGTCGGCGTGCAGGAACGTTGTGGTCTGGGCGCGGCCGTGCAGGGCACGTTCGTGCTCGAGGCTGAAGCCCCAGTAGGTGAGCGTGTCGGACCACTTCGCTTCGAGCGCGGGATAGTCGGCCGCTTGTTGTTTGCGTTGACGGGTGGCGAGGGCAGCGATGCGTCGGGCGTACTGGCTGTCGGTGCCGTAGGTTTCGGCGAGTTCACGGACTTCGCGTGATCGGGTCGACATGACGGCGAGTGGTGTATCGCCGATGTGGGCGAGGTCGCAGGTGCCGTTGCGGAGCGGTCCCCACTCGTAACCGAGGTGGGCGGTGAGGTAGTGGCGGACGGCTTGGCCGGCGAGGTGCCCGGCGGTGGTGGCGCGGGTGAAGAGGGAGCGGGCGGCGATGGTCTTGCTGTTGCCGTCGGGGTCGGCGGCGATGTTGGCAATCACGACATGGTCGTGGAGCTGAGGTTCGAGGTTGCGGTTGGTGGTGTGGCGGTACTGGACAGCCCAGATGCCATCGGCGGCGATGCGACGTTCACCGGAGCGGACCTCGAGGCCGTGCGTTTCCAGGTAGGCGATGCCGGTGCGGACGCCGAGGTCGAGTGCGTCTTCGATGATGTGACGAGTGTCCGGGTCAGCCTGGACCCAGGCGACGCTGATCGACTTCTCCCACTTGAACGTGGCGTCGTAGGCAACGACGACCTTCGGTTCACTACGTGCGCGTAGGAACCGTTCAACCTCGCTCGGCTCCACTCGCCACCGGTTGTTACTGTCACGCACGCCGTGCAGCGGCTGGAGTGGCGGGCGTTGGTTGTCCGGGTCTTGTTGGTGGCGCTCGGTGGCGAGCAAGAGCCGCTTCACGTACGACGGATCGACCCCGAGGCGTTCGGCGGTTTGGGCGACATCAAGCCACTCGGTGCTCGTGGTCTTCGTCGGTGCCGAGCGGTCACGTGCGGCACGCCCGGAGGAACCGATCGACGATACGAGCACGCCGCCGCTGATGGGGTGGCCGCCGAGAAGGAGTCGAGTGAGTTGCTCGGGCGTCGCCTCACCGGTTAACTGCTCACCGTTCACGCCACGTCCCCGCCAGATGCCGGGTTGCTCGGCTCGGTCAGCGAAGTACCCGGCGGCGCCGTCGATTCCCGGGGAGCGTGGCGCGGACTGGGTGAGGTAGTCGACGATCGCCGCGACGGCGCCAGCAGTGCCAGAGCGAGCGGAGCCCAGTGGCGTAATGTCGAGGATCGGCATCACGACCACCGGGCCGTCGGTTGGTATGTGTGCGTTCTTCCCACATGGAAGGTATTCGCAACGCCGAACGCCGATGCGCCGAAGAATTCGGAGATTTCTCGTCCGATGCCGGAGGAGACCGAGGCATGCCGTTTGTACACATATGGATATCCGCCTTGCGGCAGGCTCGCAGCGAACGAATTCGACGAAGGAATTCGAAGGTTGCAGCCGACGGAGCGGCTGCAACTATTGACGGTCGGGCGCCGATAGGTTGCCGCCCGGGTAGCCAACGGCTACCCGGAGGTCTGTCTTGTTTCGCTGTCTTGTTTCGCTATTGGTTGCTGCTAGTACTTCCGTCGTGTCGCAAGAGTCCGACGATGGACTCGTGCCAGGAGACGCAGTCAAGGTTGCGCGAAGCGCACCTCGAAGAGGCTTGACCTTGACGGCGACCTTGTCAGCACAATCGATGAAGGTCTGGCGATCAGCCGGACCTTGAGAAGCGAAACCTCGGCGTTCGCGCCTGGTCGGGTGGGTACCCTGGGGTCTATGGCCAAGGGATTGAAGGCAGGGTTGGGCCGGTCAAAAGGCATGGTCCTGTCCTTCTCACAGGTGGAGTGTGGTTGCGGTGAGGGTCGCCCCCTCGGAGCCGAATGTACGTTTTGCGGTCGAAAGCCGGAACGAAACGAAGTCGATCACGAGTGGGAGAAGCGCGCTGAGGCGATCGCTCGGTGTCGAGCCCTTCTGCACGAGGCCGTCGAGCCAGCTACGTGCTCCTTGGCTTCGTTGCTTGCGGATG
>JANOHI010000262.1:0-13771 GCA_031406385.1 Acidimicrobiia bacterium | reverse complement strand
CGACCACACGCCGACCAGACGCCGGTTTTGATCGCTCCGGCCCCGGCTTCGCATTCGAAGAAGTTCCGCCCGAGCGGACCTAACGTGGTTGGATGCGCGTCGACCTCAACTTCTATGGCCACGTTCCGATGACGGATGCCGGGGACACCGGACCAGCGTCGACCGACCGCCGGTTCGGGAGCGCTGACTTCATCGCCGGCTACGAGAATCTGGCCGTGTGGTGCAAGACCGCCGACGATGTCGGAATCAACTGCGTCTGGTTCACCGAGCACCACTTCCAATATGAGGGCTACGAAGTCACCCCGAACCTGGTGCTCTTCGGTCTGGCCATGGCCCAGCACACCAAGAACATCCGACTCGGGCAGATGTTCAACGTGGTTCCCCAATGGCATCCACTGCGACTTGCCGAAGACTTCGCCATGGCCGACATCCTGACTGGAGGCCGTATGGAGTTCGGCGTCGGTCGAGGCACCGTTCCCCGTGAGGCGCTCGCCCTCGGCAGCCGGGTCGCCAGTGGCGACAACGACATGAGCGCAAAGGACGACGCCTTTAACCGCGAACAGTTCGAGGAGGCGATGGAGGTCATCAAGACCGCGTGGTACAACGAGCGCTTCTCCTTCACCGGTAAGCACTACCAGTTCCCGCCGGCCGGTATACCCGATCGTGGGCATACGGTCACTGACCTCACGCTCGTTCCGAAGCCCACTCGCACTGTTCCCATCTTCCAGCCCGTCACGTCGGGCGAGACAATGGAATACGTGCCGCGCGCCGGACATCAGGGCGTCTATTGGCTGATGCACCCCGACTACCTCGCGCCCCGCTGGGAGCACTTCACCCGTACATGGGACGAGCACCATGGCACCTCGTCACGGCTTGGCGAGAACAAAGCGTGCGTGCTCAGCCTCCACGCCCAGCCCACCCGAGAAGAGGCGTGGAAAATCGGAGGACCGGGCCATCAGGAGTTCTCGAAGTTCCTGGCACCGTACGGCCGGTTCACCAACTACAAGGATGACGACGGCAACAAGATGGCCTTCGGGGTTCGTCCAACGCTGCAGCAGTCCTGCGATCAGCAGATCCAGCTCATCGATTCGATCGAGAACTGTGCTGCGGCAATCCGTATGTACGCAGATCGTTTCGAGGTCGAACACTTCGTGTTCTTCCTCGACCTTGCCGGGCTCACGAGGAGCCAGCTCGACGAGCAGATCCACATCCTCGCCGAGGAGGTCCTACCCGCCGCGGGCATCGCGCTCGAACCGCTCGCCAAGCCGGAGCAATCGATCCCCTATCGTCCGTTCTGAGAAATCGATGAACACCACCAACCCAACCCGCGAACACTCCGACGGAGCCCGCCCGACCACGTGGCTCCGAAACGCCGGACTGGCCGACGGGCGAGTCGTCGACGTCTCGATCGACGCCCTCAGCGGACGCATCGTGACCGTGGACGAGCCACGACGAGCGTGGCCGCGCAGCGCCGATATCGGCGGCGTGGTGGACCCCAACGGCGGAGCCAACGAGACCACCGACATCGATCTTGAAGGCTGGCTTCTTCTGCCGGCACCGTGCGAACCGCACGCCCACCTCGACAAGGCGCTCACCGTCACCGAAGTGCCGAACGAGCGCGGCGACCTTCTCGGCGCAATCGAAGCGTGGATGCCGTTCTTTCCGAAGCTCACCGTCAATGACATGGCCGAGCGAGCGGAGATCGCCGCCCTCGAGCTGGTCAGCAACGGTGTCACCGCGGTGCGGACCCACGTCAACGTCCATCCGGGCATCGACGCGAAGGCGGCCGAGGCGCTGCTCCTTGTTCGGAACCGCATCGGCCATCTCCTCGACATCCAAATCGTTGCGCTCTGCGGCTGGGTAACGGGACCGGAGGCGGCCGAGACCCGACACCTCCTTCGTACCGTCCTCGAAATGGACGACGGGATCATCGTCGGAGGATGCCCGCATCTGGACATCGAGCCGCTCGTTGCGTCCGACTACGCGCTCGCTCTCGCCATGGAACTCGGCCGCCAACTCGATCTGCACACCGACGAGACGCTGGACGGATCCCACCTCGAGCTTCGCTACCTAGCCCAGCGGGTTCGCGAGACCGGCTTCGATCTGGGGGCCACTGCCAGTCATTGCGTGAGTCTCGGCGTTCAGCCGGTCGATGTTCAGCGAGCTGTGGCCGCTGAGGCCGCCGCTTCGGGTGTGCGGGTCATCACCCTGCCCCAGACGAACCTCTTCCTCCAAGGCCGCGACAACCCGGTGTCGACGCCACGCGGGCTCACCGCTCTACGCGCCCTCCTCGATGCCGGCACGATCGTGGGCGCCGGAGCGGACAACGTGCGTGACCCGTTCAACTCGATGGGACGCTCGGACCCGTTCGAGACTGCGGCGCTGCTCGTCATGGCCGGCCACCTCCTGCCCCACGAGGCGTACACCGCGGTCAGCACGGGCGCCCGCGCATCAATGGGTCTGCCGAACGTCACCATCGCGCCAGGCGAACCGGCAGAGCTGATGGCCGTCCCCGGTGACGACCTCACGTCCGTCATGGCCAAGGCAGACGCGCAGCGAATGGTCTGGCACCGAGGCCGTCTCGTGGCCAGCACGAAGGTGACACGCAATCTTTTGCGCTGAGGACGCCACGTGACCGCGCCAGTCAGCTCCATCGACTCGACACTGAACATCGTGCCGCTGAAGTATCGACGAGGTGTCGCCATGGCGCTCACCGTCTTGGCACTCGTCGCCTGCACCGACAGCACCCGCCCATCACCCGAGGCAGTCGAGACGACACAGACCACGTCGACGATTGGGACATCGGTTGAACGACCCACACCGGGTGCCCTCGCCACGGTGTGTCCCGATCCGATCGTCATCCAACTCGACCGACCTGTCGATATCTGGGCCCTGCCGTTGGTCGGAGTCTCCGCGATCGACGGCCTCACCGGCGCGTCTGCCTATCGCGGAGCGATGCTCGATCCACTCAGCGTGCTGCCACTGGGTATCGACATCGAGATCCGCACCAAGGCAACCATCGCGAACGCCAGCGTGCTCGACGCCCTGGGTCGCGACCCGACCATCCTGCTCGGCGCGATCTCAACCGACGAACTCCTCGCCGCGAAACCGGAGATCCGCGCCGTGTTCGCCCCATGGGAGCGAAACGACCTCGCCCTCACCTGGCCGTCGGGATTGGGCAAGACGGCCGCCGAGCTGCCACCGGGGTCGAAGCCAACCGCGCCGCCCCCTGGCACCTCAGCCGACGTGGTCACCTACCTCGACCGATCAGGACTCTTCACGGCGCCCAAGATTGCATCACCGACGACGATTCGGCCGCTGGAGAACGCCGTAACGACGACGACGCCAACACCGATCACCCCAGGGTGGGCCGAGCTGCTGGCGAATCCGTTCGTCACCGAGAATCCGAGCCTGACTTACCAGCTCGTCGACGAACTCGGGTGGGAGCCCTATCCGTTCGTCATGGTCGCCACCGAAGAAACCCGAACCCGCTACGAGCAGTGTCTTCGTGGATTGATCCCCGTCCTCCAGGGAGGCGCCGTTCGGGTGGCGCGCGAACCCGAGCGACTCACCGCCAATCTGGGAACGATCAGCGCCAAGCTCGGCTCGCCGATCGACGTTCCTTCGACCCAGGTGGCGACGGCGATCGCCCTGAAGCTGGGCATTCTGGGCAACGGCAGCGACGCCACGATCGGCGATGTCGCCGCCGCCCGACTGGCCCAGTTCACCCGAGCGAACGCCGTGGCGAATAGCGAGACGACCGACGAGTTCTCCAAGCTGGAGCGAGAACTGCGGGCGAAAATCGACCCGCGGTTCATCGATCCACTCATCGGACGCTCCTGAGACCGGGCTGGGTCTTCTCGTGATTCTGCGGAGAACTCAGCCGACGGCCTCGGCCACCGAGCGCCTGGCGCGCGCCGTGCGGCCATCCGACGCCAGGACCGCCGTGGCGGTGTTGCGGCCCGACGCCCCCCAGATCCCAGCGCCCGGGAACGTCGCCGCACCGGTGAGGAACAAGCCCTTCACTGGGGTTTCGTAGCGGGACAGTTCCCGGTTTCGTCCCATAAGGGCGGTGATCGGGGTACCGGAGAAGGCCGGGGCGTGTCCGCGCACCATGGAGAACTCGCGCTCGTACTCTTTCGGGCCCATCAGCCGATAGTCGACGACGTGATCGTGGAACGGTCGACCGTCGTCCATTCTCACGAGTTCTGACACCTTCGTCAGCCACCGGCGAGGCTCGTCGGTCGACTCCCACCCACCGGCCAACGCATACGGCGTCCAGAGGATCTCCAGCGAGAACACCTGATGTCCCGCAGGGAGTGCCGCCCCCACGGAAGGATCGAGCACCGAGGGAAGCTGAACGAAGAACTGCGGTCGTTCGGCGATCCGACCCTGCAGCTGTGCACCATGATCGACGGCGAGCTGGGCGAGCGAGTTGCTCACGATCATCGATGGTGTGCGCACCTGTTCGGCCGAGAGACCGAGCGCTCGGCGCATGGCATCGTCCACCGCGGGAATGTCGTACGGTGCGTCGATAACGGCGTCGATCTTCGCCTCGTACCCATCGTGTATTTGCGCGTCGCGATACTTCGCGATGAGCGACGCGGCGGAGGCGGGTGGATCAGACAGCCAGTCGACCAGCGCCAGTCGGGGATCGGTCGCGGCAACCACGATCGGGGCGCGGATGATTTCCCCGCTGGCCAGCTCGACGCCGACGACAGCACCGCCTTCACAAAGGATGCGAGATACCCGCGCGCCCGCGCGCACCGTCCCGCCGGCGGCGACGAGAGCCGAGGCGATCGCACCGGGAAGGGCACCGCTTCCCCCCACCGGCCGGCCAACAGGCGCGTGGTGGCGCATCGCATAGCCGAGGGCTCCGAGGCCGGTCCCTGGCGTCTCCGGTGACAGACCCCACACCGACGGTCCCGTCGAGATGACCGGAGCTCGAACGGCCTCCTCGGCGAAGAACGAGCGGACAACGTCACCGACGCTTCGCTTGGACCACTGCAGGATCGTCGGCACGGCACGTGAGGCGAGCCTGGCGCGCCGTGCCATTCCGCCGAAGACTGCTCCCGGAGTCGGGGTCGCCTGGGCGAGCTCGGTCACGGTTCGAACCACAGGCAACGCCGAGCGCAGGTAGCGCTCGTAGCCGGCGACCTCCCCGGGATAGGAGTACCTCAGCGAGGCCAATGTCTTGTCGACGTCGTGGAACAGGAACCAACCGGGCCCGCCGTCCCAATGGACGTTCAGATACGCCGGTTCCACGTTGAGGTAGCGGAGGCCGTGACGATCCAGCGCAAGCTCGTCGGGGATCGAGGTGGTGCGGACCATGGCGTGATCGCAGTTACAGATATTCACGAGGGCGCCGCCCAATGCGTTGTCAGTCGCCGAACAACCTCCGATCGTCTCCCGCGCCTCCACGACGACGGTTGTGATTCCGGCGCGCTGCAGATACGCCGCGCAGATCAGTCCGTTGTGCCCCGCTCCGACGACAATTGCACCCGCATCCATAGCCTCGATGCTGGCACCAGTTCTCGACCTTCGTCGACACCGGTTGGCCGAGGCCGTCTCTCGCCGATCGTTACGACGAGTGGCGCTCGCGGAGTTCGTCGGGCACCAGCATGCTCGGCCCGACGTGGGCATCGAGCCAGCGACTCAGCGGAGCCGTCGCCTCCCAGGCCTGTTCGACCTGCTTGATGGCACCAGCGCCGAATAGCCACGAGGGGGCACCGAACTCACGGGAGCCGATCACGCCCTTCCACTGCAGCAGCCGGATCCGCGGATGGTCCCGCGGATACCCGCGGGGTGCCGTCTTCAGCGGTTCGCCGCCCCCATGCGACACGGTCAGCTTGGCCTTGGTCACTTCCTTGATCGCCGATTCCAGCCCGGGTCCGGTGCGGTCGTCGCCAACCGCAGCGCGATAACGCTCGAGCTGGTCCGTCGCCATCATGTAATACCCGCAAGCGGCCATGAGGCCGCGGCTGGAAAGTTGCACGTACACAATCGACCCTCCCTCCAGTTCGCCAACAGCACCGATGTGCGTCTTGTACGGCGATTTATCCTTGGCAAAGCGGACGTCGCGATGGGGGCGGAACACCACGAGCGGACGGAATGACTCGTCGACCTCTCCCACGAGGGCCCTCATCGGATTGCGGACCGATTGTTCGAAGGTGGACACGTTCGCGGTCCAGTACGCCTTGGAGTTGTCGGCTTCCAACCCGGCAAAGAAGGAGAGCGCGTCACGACCGAATCCAGAGAAAGCCATGCCTCCATCTTTCCCGGTACGCGGCCAGGTCGGCACTACCCTGTTCCCATGGCAAGTGCCGCAGGAGATGGCCAGCCCGGAACGGGAAGTGCGACTCGCTCCGAAGTCCGCCACGGATGGATGGTCCACCTTTTCACCGCGACGGGCATCGTGGTCGGCATGCTGGCCCTCCAGGCGGTCTTCAATCAGAAGCCGAAGGAGGCGATCTTCTACCTTCTGCTGACTCAGATCATCGATGGCATCGATGGACCGATGGCCCGCGGCGTAGACATCGTGGCGCGCGTGCCGAGGATTGATGGCTATGTCCTCGACCTCGTCATCGACTACGTGACGTGTGTGGTGGTGCCGGCCGCCTTCCTCCACCAGTTCGACCTGCTCCCGAGTCCGATCTCGCTTCCCATGGCTGGGCTCGTGGTGTTCCTCTCGGCCATCTGGTTCTCCCGAACCGACATGATGACCGAGGACAATTGGTTCCGCGGATTCCCGGCGACCTGGAACCTCGTTGCTCCCACGTTCTTCCTGCTTGAGACACCAACGTGGCTCAACGCCGGGTTCACCCTGGTGCTCTGCGTGCTTATGGTCACGAACGTCAAGTTTCCCCATCCGGTCCGTTCTGAAGGCGGGCGCATCTTCACGCTTCCAATCACCGTGGCCTGGCTGCTGGCCATGGCGTGGGCCACCCAGCGGCTCCCCAACAATTCCGTCATCGGTCGGATCGGGCTGATGGCGGCGGTCTGCTACTTCTTCGGGCTGTGCCTCTGGAAAACCCGCCAACGCGAGACGCGCGTGAGCCGATCAGCGCCGCCGGAACCTAGCCTGGCGTCATGACACGCCGGTTCGAGGAACTCTCCGTCCACGATCTCGGGGGGCGGATCAGCGAATCGTCGATCCTCCTGCTCCCCCTCGGCGCAATCGAGGCCCATGGACCCCATCTGCCCCTGAGCACCGACCTGCTGATCGCCGAACATGCGGTTCACTCGTTGGTAGAGCGCTTCGGCGACGAGCTCGACATTTGGGCTCTCCCATCGCTGGGGTACACCAAGAGCAACGAACACGCCTGGGCTCCGGGGACGGTCTGGCTTTCGGCCGCCACGATGCTCGCCGTGCTCAACGACATCGGCCGATCGCTCGCCACCACCAGGGCAAGGAAGCTCGTCTTCGTCAACGGCCACGGCGGCAACAGCGCCCTGCTCCAGGTCATGCTCCGCGAGCTTCGGTTGGCCTACGGATTTCAGACCTTCCTGATGCAGCCCTTCGTCGTGAGCGGTGAAGGTGACGAGCATGGCATGCCCATCCACGGCGGACACGACGAGACGTCGATGCTCATGGCCATCCGACCGGACCTGGTCGATGTGAGCCGCGCCGTGCGGGCGGTGCCCGAGAAGTTGGCGGCAAATCGTCACGTCCGCTTCGGAGGAAGCGTTGCGTTCGGATGGCTGTCGGACGACTTCGAGCCGATACCTGCTCCGGGCGAGTTGCCGATCGGCGTCATCGGCGACGGGCGAGGCGCCAACGCGATGCTCGGACGAGAACTGTGGGAGCGGGTGTTGGTCAGCATGCACGAGGCGCTGGAGGAGATCAGCGCATGGGACAGTCGTGCATTCGCCCCAGACTGAGCTGAGCGGGCGGCTTCGGCGGTTACTCCGCACACGTAACATGTAGCCGAAGATGTCGGGGTTCTCTGTTCGCGCACGCTTCGGCACGATTGCCGCTGCTCTGATCTTGGTCGGCCTGGCTGGCGCGGCCTATGCCGATGCGCGCTCGTTCGACAACAGGGTGCTCCGAAACGTGACCATCGCCGGACGAAACGTCGGCGGACTCGACCGCAGCGGCCTCGAGAATGCAATCGACGACGTCGAAGGTTCGATCCGGGCCACGCCGGTTCGCATTGCCACGCCAACCGGAGGATTCTCGGCTCCCGGTGCCGCGTTCGGCCTCACCGTGGACCGCCCGCGTCTTCGAGCAGCGGTGATGGCTTCCGGTCGTGAGCCCGCGCTCGGACAGCGGCTTCGACGCTACGTCGCCTCGTTCTCGACGCCGGTCAACATCTCGGTTCCGGTCATCGCATCGAGAGTCGGGACCGTTGCCGTCCTCCAGGAACGAGAGGGCGCCGGGCGCCGCGATCCGGTGGATCCGAAGCTTCGAGTGCGAAACGGGGCGTTCACCATCCTTCCCGGAAGCGACGGCCAGGGCCTTGACGCGTCCGTTGTGGCCGACACCATCGAGAGCGAGATCGACGCCGGTCGATTCCCGGTGACCGTGTCAACGGCGAGTGTGGCGCTGCCGTCGGCGTACACGACCGAGGAGCTCGAGGCGTTGTCGGCGCGGGCCACGGCCCTCACCGCGCGGCCGATTGCGGTGATCGCGAACGGCACCACGTATGTGATCTCGACGGAGTCGCTCCGCGAATGGGTCCGACCCACAATCGTGAATCGTCAGGTGCGGCTGACGCTCGACCCCGAAGACACCCTCGCTGGATTGCAAACGCTCCTCGGTGGTCGGACGGTGCGCGCGGCGAAGAGCGCGCAGGTCTTCATCGGCTCATCGGGTGAGGTGGTCAACATCCCTTCGGAGCAAGGTCTTCGATGCTGCTCGGACAGCACGTATCAGCGCATCGAAGCAGTGTTCAACGGTACGGCAACTCCGCCTGTCACCATCGACCTCGATGTCGTCGAACCCGCGATCACGACGGAACAACTTGCCGAACTCGGCGTCAAGGAGCAGATCGCCACATTCTCGACACGCCACCGTTCCGGTGAGGACCGGGTCCGCAACATCCACCGAATAGCCGACCTACTTCGCGGCACGATCATCCAGCCCGGCGAGACACTCTCGGTGAACCAGATCATCGGACCGCGCACACCGGGGAAAGGATTCATCGAAGCGAACGTGATCGAGGACGGTGTCTTCAAGGAGTCATTCGGCGGCGGCATCAGCCAGTTCGCGACAACCCTGTTCAACGCGGCGTTTTTCGCCGGCCTCGACATTCCGGCCTACAAGGCGCATTCGATCTACATCTCGCGGTATCCCTACGGTCGAGAAGCGACCCTCTCGTTCCCGAGGCCGGATCTGAAGATCCGCAACACCACGCCTTACGGCGTACTCATTTGGCCGACGTATACCGAATCGAGCGTGACCGTCACGCTGTACTCCACGAAGTTCGCCACCGGAGAAGTACTCGAGCAGAAGAAGTCGAAGCGTGACCAGTGCGCCGACGTGCAGACGATTCGTCGGATCACCCGCGTCGACGGAACGTCGAAGACCGACTCGTTCCGCGCCGTGTATCTCCCGAAGGAGGGGGTGAACTGCAACGGCGAGCCGACGCTCGGCGCGTCCACAACCACGACCCAGCCTCGCGAGACCGGCGCCCCACAGAGCACCGACGCCGACGGCGACGGAAGCGAGGGTGTGAGCTCGACGAGGGTCGGGGTCGCCACGCCGACGCCATCGTCCGCCCAGGCCGGTGCACCCACTTCAGCAGCGCCGAGCGGCACCACCCCGACCAAATCAATTGCTACGCCCGCCCCGGCCACGCCCGCCCCGGTGACGTCGGCCCCGGCGAGCCAACCCCCGGCCACGGCGAGCCAACCGCCGGCCACGGTGGCGCCTCCGGCCACGGTGGCGCCTCCGACACCGGTGCAGGTCGCTCCCCCCGTGACCGGCGTATCCGCCTGAGGACGGCCGACTGGGCCAATACTCAAGTGGGTGATCGTTGACTGTGCCGTCTACCACGCCGGGGAGCGTCAGCCAGGCCCGCTGAGCCTGGACGATGCCCTCGAATCGCTCAGCGGGCCCGACGCTCTCGTTTGGATCGAGTTGGTCGCCCCGACACTGTCCGAGCTGGATCGGGTGGCCGCTGAGCTGCAGATACACCCACTCGTCGTCGAGGACGCGCTCAAGCCACACCAGAGACCGAAGCTCGAGATGTATCCGTCGTCCGCCCTGCTCGTTCTGAAAACAGCCGACCGGACCATCCTTCGTCCGGAGGGCAAACCGATTCGCCGGGCTCCGTCACCCTTCGGCGAGCTCCAAGTGATCATCGGACCGCAGTTCGTGATCACGGTGCGCCACGGTGAGACCGACCCGGTCGCCGACGCGCGGGTGGCGTTTGCCCAGGAACCCAGCTTCCTCCGGGAGGGGGTCGCCGCCGTTCTCTACGCCCTCACCGATGCTGTTGTCGATCGGTACGAGCTGGTTTGCGACGACATCGAAGCAGTGATCGACAGCATCGAGGATCGCGTCTTCACCCCGGGAACAAACGATGCCACTCAGCTCATCTTCGATCAGAAGCGGAGCACACTTACCTTCTTACGCAACGTGGCGCCGCTCGTCGACGTCATGACGCGACTCGCCCAAGCCGAGCCGCGCACCTTCCTTGCCGTGTCGCCGACGGTCGCCCCCTACTTTCGTGACGTCCTGGATCACCTGCTCCGAGTCCAGGCTCGCCTCGAACAGTCAAGAGAGCTCCTGGCCGCAGCGCTCGATGCGAATCTCGCCCTGATCACCGTCCGGCAAAACGAGGATATGCGAGCGATCTCCGGATGGGCCGCGATCATCGCCGTGCCAACGCTGTTCGCCGGCGTCTGGGGGATGAACTTCGCTCACATGCCCGAACTCGAACACCTGTGGGGTTACCCAGTTGCGCTGTTGACGATCGCAGCAAGCAGCTTCGTTACGTATCGGCGACTGAAGCGCAACGGCTGGCTCTAGTGCATCTTCGCAGAACACTCTGTCTACGCGAGACCGAGCGAACCGAGCACCGCACCCGACGTCGAGAGGACCTCACCGGGGGGAAGGCCGAGCCACGCTGCGAGCGTGGCGTAGTAGTCCGCCATCGACACGGTGGCGGCGACGTTCCCGGATTGATCGAGCTGTGCGAAGTTCACCGGCGCGCCATGCCGCCCGGCCCGAACGGGTCCGAGCAGGAGAGCAGTCGAGGCCGCTCCGTGGTCGGTGCCGCCGGCGTTCGCCTGGGGACGACGACCGAACTCGCTCGTCGTGGCCACGAGCACACGGTCGCTGAGGCCACTGCGGACGAGATCGTTGTGGAATGCCGTGAGTGCCGATCCCAGTTGGCGCATCTGCTCGGGATGGGACCACGCATGCCCGGTGTGGGTATCGAACGATCCCCACGGAACATGGATCACCCGAACGCCCACGTTGAGCGAGACGAGTTCACGGGCGAGTCCCAGCGCTGACGCCAGCCGATTGTTGTCCGGGTACTTCTGGGTCTTCCCGCTGATGCCACCGAGTCCGTTCAAGAGCGTCAGACCGGAGGAAAGACCGGAGCGTGCGCGAGCGAGCAGATCGCTGTCGACCGAGTCCAAACCAGCGCTTTCGCCGCCTCCGTCGGTCAGCGAGCCAATGGTGGCGCGCATCCTGTCGTCTCGGTCATTCGTAAGTTCACGTAGTGAGTCGAGGCCGGGCAGCGCGACGGTCGGCGCCTTCGCGCTCAGCAGCGCGGGTGTCGCCCCTCCACCGACACTCACGCCGATCACCGGCGAACCGGAGTCAAGGAGATCGCAGCACCTCCCGAGGAAGCCCGTACGAGTCGTGCCCGAACCGTCCGGATCACCCTGCCACCACCGAGTCATCATCGAGGTGTGCGAGAAATCGGGTTTCGACACCCCAACGCCCTCGACGAAGGCAAGCCGTGAAGCCAGCGGGGCGAGTCCGGCGGCGACGGAGTACCGATCGTCGAGCCGGGCAAGATCCTTGGGATTCAGCCAGGCCCGGTCGCGCAGCTGGCGGAACCGTCCGTCACCCGACGGCACGAGCATCGAGAAGCCGTCATTGCCACCTTGCAGCTCAATGATGACGAGCACGCGAGGGCCGGCCACGGGGCGGCCGGCAGCGACGGGGCCCTCGGCCGAAGTTTTCCTGCTGCCGGTCGCGGACTTCGTCTTCCGCTTCGCCGCGTCGGCCGACGAGCCGTCGAGACCTCGCACCGCGGGCAGAGCCGCCAACGTCGTGCTGAGGCCGATCAGCGAAAGGAACTGGCGGCGGCTGACCACGCTCGACGGTCGTGGTTCGGGCGTCGTGTTCATGCGAGGGAGAACTCCGGTGAGAGCAGCGCGGCCGTGATCAGGCGGCGCGAAATCGTCAGTTCGTCGGCATTGCCGGCAACAGCGAGGGCGGCGTCGCGCAAGACGTTCATCGTCCGACCCGACACCTCGTGGAGCGAACACCGCGACAGGGTTGCTGCCACGAGATCACTGCCGGGCGCCGCCTTTATCGGCTCCATACGCCACGACAGCGAACGTACGTAGGCGGCGCGGGTGACGAACTGATCCGACGAAAGCCACTTCGCTCCGGTCGGCCAGCCCGCGGCGTTGGGCGGCCGATGCGGTATCTGGCCGAGGTCATTGAGGATCCATGCATTGATGTCCTTGTCCTGATCGGCACGGAACGGCTCCACCGACCGGACGGCGCCGACCCACCACTCGATCGCCGTCTTCGCCCGGTTCATCCGCAAGCCGAGGAACTCCTCGCCGCGGACGATGCTCTCGACAACAGGACGGATCTCGTACCCACCGGTGCGGAAGAGTTGTCCGAGCTGGTTCGCCCGATCGGGCGAGGGCCGCACGCCGACGAGGTGGTGGTAGATCTTCGACGCCACAAACGGGCCGGTCGCCTCGTGGCCGAGGAGGACGTCGATCACATCATCGACGCCGAGACGTCCCCGGCGGCCGAGGAACACCACTTCTCCGCCCAGGCTCCGTTCCTGCTTCTTCGTCACCGCCGCGGTCTTGTAGTCGACCTCGTAGCCGGCCAGCGCAAGAGCGCCCGCTTTCACGTCGGCCTCGCTGTAGTTCCCGGGTCCAATCGTGTAGAGCTCCATGAGCTCACGAGCGAAGTTCTCGTTGGGGGCGTCGATCGAGGAGCCGGCGAGATCGAGGTAGAAGAGCATCGCCGGGTCGATTGCCATCTGGCGAAGCAGGGTTGCGAAGTTCCCGAGGGCGTGCGTTCGCAGCAGCTGCTGCTGGCGGTGCAGCATCGCCTGATTGCCAATTTTGTCGCTGCTGGTGGCGAAGTGGTTGTGCCAGAACCACGTCATCCGCTCATGCAACCCGGCACCGGACGAGCGCAGGTTCCCCGTCCAGCCCTTCAGCGCATCGTCCCATCCGTCCTCGCGGCTCTGGGCCGGCGAGATCGGCAGTGCTGTCGCCTGCAACGCCCAGTCGATCGCCGCGTCGGCGGCGGCCTTGGGGTTCGCTGCCCCTCGAGTGAACCGGGCAATCCGCTCCGGGTCGGGAGCGATCGCGCATCGCCGCAGGACGTGGGCCACCAACGCTTCAGCAGACGTCGCAGCCATCGTCAAACTATCGGCATTCCCACCTGAAACCTTGATGAAGCGCACGCGTTTGGGAGAGAGATTCCATGCCACTGGCGTGGCGCCACGACGTCATGAGAATGTTTTGGCGGGCTGGTTGTGCTCGGTACACCTTGGTGCGTGTGTGCCCGTGAGAGAGATTGAGTTGGGACCTTCCTGGCACCACGACATGT
>JANOHI010000261.1:0-3665 GCA_031406385.1 Acidimicrobiia bacterium | reverse complement strand
CGTTCACCACCTCATGATCCTCGCCGTCCGAGTCGGTGTCCACCCACACGCGCGAAAAATCCCAGATCGATCGGGATGGTCAAATCAGCTCGATCGAAGGATGCTGGCCGTCATCAACCACGGTGCACCGAGCACCCATGACGACAGGACACCACACCATGAGCCAGACGATCTGCCTCGCCCTTCCCCTGCTTCCGGGCACCACCGACACCGAGCGCGACGAGATGATGTCGTGCTGGCAAGGAGAGCGCGCCGAGCAGTACCGCGCCTCGCGGGCCCGCCACGGCATCACCCGTGAAGCGACCTGGATCCAGTCGACTCCCGCCGGGGATGTCTCGATTGTGCTCCTCGAATCCAACGACCTCTCCGCCTCGTTGTTCGGTGTCGCCACGTCCAACGATGCCTTCGACGTCTGGTTCCGCGCCCACGTGCAGCAGATGCACGGCATCGACCTCGCGGCCGGGATGAACCTTCCCGAGCCCGTCCTCGATCACTCAGCCTGATCGGACACCGCGGCCCGCACCGCTCGACAGAGGGAACCGACCAGCTCCCCGGGGATCGGTGCGCACACTCTGACCATCCCCGTCCGGCGCGACCCGCTCGTAACCGGCCATCTACACCGCGCGACGGCTCTGCGATCCCTCGGCCACCGACTCGCCGAAGACGATCGCATCGACGCCCGACGCGCCAGGGAGCTGACGTCGGGGGCTTCGACTCGGGACCGTCGCCGACCGTAGGTTCTGTCATTGACCGACGCCCTCTGACGCCCGTGGTCGATCGTGGTCAATGTCCCCTCAGTCACGCCGCGGTGCGAGCTCCAGCGTTGCTGGTGGTGGTGAAAACATCGGCAACTACTCGTCGTCGGCGAGGTCCTCGTCTTAGCTATTGACAGTAGCCAGCAGGCTATGTACAGTAGCTTCATGACCTCGCCCAGTTCGACAGCCGCTCACGAGACACTCTTCCTCACCCGCTCGCAGGGGCGGATCGGCTACGAGGTCGATGGCCACGGCCCCCTCGTCGTCCTTGTGCCTGGGATGGGAGACCTTCGTTCGGCCTACCGTTTCCTCGGTCCAGCGTTGGTGGCGGAGGGCTTCCGAGTCGCCGCAGTGGATCTGCGAGGCCACGGTGACAGCGACACCACCTTCGAGTCGTATGGCGACGCGGAGACTTTGAGCGACGTGGTTGCGCTGATCGAGGAACTCGGTGGGCCGGCGGTCGTAGTCGGGAACTCCCTGGGCGCAGGATCCGCCGTGATGGTGGCCGCGAAGCGGCCCGAGCTGGTGAGCGGCCTGGTGCTCGTCGGACCCTTCGTTCGCAACGGAGCAACGGGAGCGATGCAGCGGATCATGCTCCGCGCAGCGATGGTGCCGCTCTGGGCGGCGGCGTCGTGGAAGGCGTACATGCCCAAGTTGTACGCGGGTCAGCGTCCGGTGGACTTCGACGATCACCGCGATCGTGTGGTGGCGAGTCTGCGGCGCCCGGGCTACGCCAAGGCGTTCTCACTCACCACCCGAACCAACCACGACCCCGCCGAAGCGTGCCTGGCAATGGTGTCCGCACCGACGCTGATCGTCATGGGTGCGCAGGATCCGGACTTCCCCGATCCTGCCGCCGAGGCTTCGTGGCTCGCCGACGCCCTCCACGGTGAGGTCGTGATGGTGGCCGACGCCGGTCACTACCCGCAATCACAACGGCCCGATGTCGTGACCCCCGCCGTCGTGACATTCCTCAACGCAGTGCGGGCTCATGGCTAGAGCGGGTCTTACCAACATCATCGTCGTCGAGGCAGCCGAACGCTTGATTGACGAGCCCGACGCCACCCCGCTCACCCTGGCGGCCCTGGCCGGTCGGCTCGGGGTCAAGCAACCGTCGCTGTACAAGCACATCGGTGGCATGGACGATCTGTGTCGCAGCATTGCGGTGCGAGCCAAGCTTGAACTGGCAGATGTAATGGCCCGCGCGGCGGTCGGCAAGGCCGGCGGAGATGCCATCACATCGATGTCGCTCAACTACCGGAAATGGGCCGCCACACATCCAGGTCGCTACGCCGCCACCGTCCGGGCCCCCGTTACCGGAGACGCAGAAGACGAAGCAGCCACCCTAGAGATCACCAAGGTCGCCTTCGAGATCATGTCCGGCCTTGGGCTGCGGGGCGACGACGCAGTCGACGCTATCCGCGCCCTCCGAGCCGTGCTCCACGGCTTCGTGACGCTCGAGGCCCAAGGAGCGTTCGCTCTACCTGCCGACATCGATCGGAGCTTCGACCGACTCCTCGCCGGCGTGATCGCCAGCCTCGCCGGCTGGGCCAACTCGTGAGCCCTGCGGCTCCCCCCGTCAACCCGACCCATGAGGGACTCGGAACCGTCCACGGCATCCCCCGACTGTGGTTGCGACTCGAAGGAGCGACGCTGCTCGTCAGCACGCTGATCGCGTACGCGTCGACCGGCCGCAGTTGGTGGCTTGTCGCCATCGTGGTGTTGCTGCCCGACCTGTTCATGGTTGGGTACCTTGGCGGAACACGCCTCGGAGCGCTGATGTACAACATGGCTCATGCCACCCCGGCGCCCGCGCTGCTCGCCGGGCTTGGCCTATGGCAACAGTGGCCGTCGCTCGTCGCGATCGCTTTGGTCTGGCTCGCTCACATCGGGCTCGACCGGTTGATGGGCTACGGCCTGAAGTACAGCGACCACTTTCAGCACACCCACCTCGGGTGGATCGGACACCGCTCCGACCCGGGCCAGTAGCGACCCACTCGAGGACCGGCGGTCCACCACGGGCCAGCCGGCTGGTAGGAGCGCACTACTTCGCTCAGCTCATCCGCAGACTGACCCCGCACACTCCCGGCCGTTATACGGGTGATCTCGGGACGAGTCGCGCTGCGAGCGTTCGAACGTGGGAGAGGTGCGAGGTCCGCGACGGGTCGGGACTCCCGCGACAACTTTGCCGACGATCAGGCCGTCACGCTGTCGTCGCGACGGGCGTCGGGACCGCTCGTAAGGGCCGGAGCAGGGCGGCGACCGCTTCGTTTCGAGCCGAGGGTATCGAGCGCCGTTATGGAGTGCCCTGCAACGGCACTTTGCGGGGAGGGTTGGCGCTACCGAGCCCGACGCGAACGACCCTGCGTGCGAGAGAGTGTGCTCGCAGTCGCTCCCAGAGCGACCGAACCCACACTCTCGCTCCCGGCCCTGCCCCGGACCGCCGGCTCGATGGCTAGCCAGAGCCCCGGCAGGTGTGTGTGCTCAAAAGGTCTTGATGTATTCGTACGCTCGGCGCCACGGCAACTCCGGAACGTATTCCGGCGGTCGCAGCCTCAGCCTACGTTGGCCCCGGTAAGCCCGAAGACTTCTTCCGAAGTCAAGGCCGCATACCAAGATCCGACCCACTCTGCTCAATCCACCGTTCCCACTCCTTGGCCGAAGCGACCTCCAAGACGGGTCACACTCGTGGCCAAAGTCCGTAACTAGCAAACCCCATCCTGCACGCGCCGCCGGGCTTCTCTGTCGCCAACACTGTCTGGTGGGAGATCGCGACGCGCGCTATCTTCGGCCCTCTTGCCACCGAAGGGAAACACCATGGCCGTCACACCCCGAGTAATCGTCGTTGACCCCGATCCGCTCGCTCCGTACGCGATCGCGCCGGGCTGGCGCGTCGGTGATCTGCTCTTT
>JANOHI010000180.1:0-19168 GCA_031406385.1 Acidimicrobiia bacterium | reverse complement strand
CCAGAAAGCAGAGTCCTACACGTGGGGCGTGCCGTCGACTTGAGACCAGCACCGCGAGCAGCGAAGCGAAGCGGAGCAGCGCAGCACCAGAAAGCAGAGTCCTACACGTGGGGCGTGCCGTCGACTTGAGACCAGCACCGCGAGCAGCGAAGCGGAGCAGCGCAGCACCAGAAAGCAGAGTCCTACACGTGGGGCGTGCCGTCGACTTGAGACGAACTCCGGGGTCCGGCTGGCCGTGAAGGCGTAGCGTCAAAGGGGCTATGGCATCTCCGTCTCCGTTCCTTCACCCTTTCGCCCGGCCCGCCGCCCAACCAGGTGACTTTGTGACCCTCGTTCGCGGGGAAGGCGCGGCGCTCTTCGACAGCGGCGGCAAGCGCTACGTCGATGGCCTCGCCAGTCTTTGGTATTGCCAGGTCGGCCATGGACGCGCCGCGATCGCCGATGCCGTCCACGTCCAGATGGGCAAGCTCGAGACCTACAGCACATTCGACATCTTCACCAACGAGCCGGCGGAGCAACTGTGCGACGAGCTCGCCGCGCTGGCCCCGATGCCCGACGCCCGCGTGTTCCTGACGAGCGGTGGCTCCGAGGCCGTCGACACCGCGATGAAGCTTGCCCGCCAGGCGCAAACCCAAGCCGGTCATCCCGAACGGACGGTGGTCATCAGCCGGATGCAGAGCTACCACGGCGTGAACTATGGGGGTCTCTCGGCCACCGGACTCCCGTTGAACCGGGCCGGGTTCGGGGAGATGCTGGCCGACGTAGTGCAGGTGCCACAGCACGACCTCGACGCCGTGGGGGCGGCATGCGCACAGCACGCCGGTCGCGTCGCTGCGATCATCAGCGAACCCGTGCAAGGCGCAGGCGGCGTTCATCCGTCGAATGACGGCTACCTCCAGGGTCTCCGTGCCCTGGCTGATCAGCACGGTGCGTATCTGATCTTCGACGAGGTGATCTGCGGGTTCGGTCGCCTCGGCACATGGTGGGGCGCGCAGCACTACGGAGTCACGCCCGACCTCATCACGTTCGCCAAAGGTGTTTCATCTGGGTACGTACCACTCGGTGGCGTTCTCGTGGGCCCCGCCGTTCGGGCACCGCTCGAAGCCGATGCCACATTCGTTCTCCGCCACGGTTACACCTACTCTGGCCATGCGAGCGCATGTGCCGCGGGTCTCGCCAACATTGCCCTCATCCGCAACGAAGGACTGGTCGAACGGGCGATCCCGATCGGCGAGCGACTTTCCGCCGGGCTCCATTCTCTTCACCTCTCCGGCAAGCTCGCCGAGGTTCGAGGCGTCGGCGCCGTGTGGGGGATTGGGCTTCACGAAGGGATGAACCCCGCAGCAGTCCGGTCCACGATGATGCTGCACGGCGCAATCGTCCGGCCGATACTGCCGTCGACGCTGGCGTTCTGTCCGCCTCTGGTCATCTCCGACGACGACATCGATCTCCTGGTGCACGCCCTCGAACTCGGCCTCGACGCCGCCGCTCGGTGACTGCTCCGCTCAGCCGTTCGCCACTGCCGGAGCGCATCGGTGTCACACTCCGGTCGGATCTCTAGCTGCACGCCTCGAGACTCGACCAATGGACACGGCCGCCTGAACCGGGGCCCGATCACTGCTCGCGCAGGAACCGCTCCAGCTCCGAGGCGAGATCGTCACCGGTGGGCAGATTGCCGTCAGACTTCATGAACACAATCCGTGGATCGACGTCATCCGTAACGTCTTCGTCGTCGAAGTCATCATCGTCGTCGTCGCCGACGTCGTAGCTCTCCTCCAGCGTTCGCACGAACCCGCGCATCTCGTCGTCGGTGTCGACCACGTCGTTGACCTGTCGCTCGTAGTCGACGGCGCCGAGTTGCAGATCAATCGTCGGCACCGAAACACCGAGGATCTCCGTCGTTCGTTCAACAAGGGCCAACGCAGCCTTCGGCGACGTGGTGCTTGGCAGGTAGTGCGGGACGGTCGCCCACAACGAGCACGACGCGATGCCACTCGTGGCGAACGAATCATGCAGAACACCAACGATGCCGGTCGGTCCCTCGTAGCGCGAGGCGATGAGCGCGTAGCGCTCGATCAGCTCCGGGTCGGCCGCGGTCCCGGTGATTCGCGTGGGTCGGCTGTGCGGCACGTCGGCCAGCAACGCGCCTAGCGAAATCACGAGCTCGACCTCAAGAGTTTGCGCCACTTCGAGGACCAGCCGGCTGAACGTCTTCCAACGAAGCTGGGGTTCGGCACCGACCAGCAGCACCGCATGTCGATTGGTTCCGTCGATCAGACCGGCCGAGAACTCATTGGTCGGCCAGTCAATCACCCGCTCGGTGCCGTCGAGGCGCACGTGCGGCCGGGTCGAGGTGAAGTCGTAGAAGCTCTCGGCGTCGATCGACGCGAACGGCTCACCGTTCCATGTCGCGTCAAGATGGCGAGCTGCGGTGGTCGCTGCCTCCCCGGCATCATTCCACCCCTCGAAGGCCACGATCAGAACCGGACGGTGCAGCTCCGGGCGTCGTGTCCACACCAACTCATCGGCGGCCACACAGGCGACGATACCCGCCTCTCATTCCCCCAGCAGCACACCCGACGCGACCAGCCCGGCGACATCGGCTTCCCCCCACCCCAGCCACTCCGCCAGCACCGCCGCGTTGTGCTCTCCCCGCCGCGGCGCTCCGGCGCGCACTCCGCTCTCCCACGCCGAGAAGCGGTAAGGCGAATCGATCACCCCGCGGGTGGACCCCGTTCCGCTACGGTCATCGATCTGCGCGACGACTCTGCGGTGGTCGGCCGTTGGCGAGGAGATCGCCTCGTCCATGGTGCGGACCCGACCCCACGCGATGTTCAGCGCATCGAGCGCGGACGTGGCGTCCCCCACGGAGGCGTGCCCGCGCATCCACGCCGCGATCGCCCGGGTGCGGCTTGCGACTTTCTCGTCCAGCGACGCGTCGGCGGGCGCTTCGGCGGTGACCCCCAGTGAGGAAACGACCCGCCAGAAGTGCTTCATCGGCGACGAGACCATGAGCCAGGTGCCATCGGCCACCTGCCAGTAGGTGCCCCCGAGTCGGTCAACGGGGGAGCCGTCAATCGAGTGGTGGACGTAGTCGTCCGTGGCCAGCATGGCGTCGACCATCGACATGTCGATCCAGGTTCCGACTCCGGTGCGCTCGACCATCCGCAGCGCGCTGAGGATGGCCACGAGGGCGTGCAGACCGGAGTCATAGTCCGCAATCGAGAGCATCGGATCGGTTGGCGACATGCCGTCGAAGAGCGCCTGTCGACTCACGATCCCGCTCTCTGCCTGAATCACGGGGGCGTACGCAGCTCGGTCGGCGTCGGGGCCGTGCGCACCGAAACCGCTGATCGAGCACATCACGAGTCGGGGATTCACCGCCGACAGCACCGGCCAGTCCAGCCCAAGGCGGGTCATCACCCCCGCACGGAAGTTCTCGATCACGATGTCGGCGCGGGCCGCCAAAGCAATGACGACCGCCGCTGCGCCCTCGGTGCGAAGGTCGATACAGACGTCGCGCTTGCCGGCGTTCTGTTGCTGGAAGAAGCCACTGACGCCGTGGCGCTTCTCCCCCCACACCCGCGACACGTCGCCCTCGGGCGGTTCGACCTTCACAACATCGGCACCGAGGTCGGCGAGCATGCGCCCAGCGAAGGGGCCGGCCACGACCCTCGACAGGTCGAGCACGCGAATCCCTTCGAGCGGACGAGTCATAGGAGGTCACCCGAAGTCATGCACCGAGGGTACCCATTTAAAAATCGGTCAGACTGGCGAAGACATGTCTGCCTTCTCGCGTCCGAGCCCCCGTCCGAACACGCTCGCCACTGCAGCACTCGATCGACTGAGTGACCGACGCAGCGAGCAGGCATGGATCACCGAGCAGTGGGGGGCGGAAACGACGGTCGTGCAGTTGGTTTGGCGGGGCACCCACGCCGTGGCCGGCGAGCGTTCGGTTCCGGTCCGGCCAACTGTCCTCCCGGAGGGTGTCGGGGATCCGATCTTTCTTGGCCTGCTCGACGGCGTCGCCCACTTCGGGGTCGACGCCTCCAGCCTCGAACGAGACGCCGTGGTGTCGTTGGTCGGCGACGAAGCCATCATGATGTCGCTGCGAGACGGCGCAGCGGTCCTGCATGCCGACGACGCCAACCTTCTGGCCATGACCAGCGGACTGGTCCGCTGGCACACCATGCACCGGTTCTGCGGCGTCTGCGGAGCTTCGACCGTCATACGCGCCGCCGGGCACGAACGACACTGTGAGGCCTGCTCCACGACCCAATTCCCGCGCACCGACCCGGCTGTCATCATGCTGGTGCACGACGGTGACCGTGCCGTTCTCGGCCGTCAGGCAATCTGGCCGAGGGGTATGTACTCCACGCTTGCCGGGTTCGTCGAGCCGGGCGAGTCGCTCGAGGATGCCGTCGCCCGAGAGGTCTTCGAGGAAGTCGGGCTGCGCTGCGAGTCGATCCATTACTCGTCATCGCAACCCTGGCCCTTTCCCCAGTCACTCATGGTCGGCTTCCACGCCAAGGCGACCAGCACGGTCCTAGCCGTGCACCCCACCGAGCTCGAAGACGCGCAGTGGTTCAGCCGGGAAGAACTGACCGAGGCCAGGAAACGCCGGGGTTTTCCGGTCATCCCCCCGCCGCTGACGATCGCCCGACGCCTGCTCGACGAATGGCTCGACGAGGCCTAGCCCGGCCTGGTTGGCCGTTGGCGCCGTCCTGTTGGGAAGACGACATCGCCACGTACGATTTGCTGGCGCCAATCGCCTACCAAGTGGCTCGGCGGTGCTGGGCGGACCCGTACGCTGAAGTGCCATGAGCACGCTTGTCCTGTTGCGCCACGGCGAATCGGTGTGGAACCAGGAGAATCGCTTCACCGGCTGGGAGGACGTCGAGCTGACCCCGAGGGGCGAAGATGAGGCGCGCCATGCCGGAACGCTGTTCCGAGAGTCCAACGTGTACCCCGACGTGGTCCACACCTCGCTGCTCAAGCGGGCGATCCGTACGGCGAACATGGCGTTGACCGCGTGTGATCGTCACTGGATCCCGGTGAAGCGGTCGTGGCGTCTCAACGAGCGGCACTACGGCGACCTCCAGGGCAAGGACAAGGCCCAGACGCTCGCCGAGTTCGGCGATGAGCAGTTCACGACATGGCGGCGGAGCTTTGACACCACTCCACCTCCTGTCGACCGGGCCTCCAGGTACCACCCCGCAAACGATGCCCGCTACGCCGACCTCGCGCCTGAGTTGCTCCCGGCCGCCGAAGCCCTGTCCAACGTGCTCGAGCGAATGCTGCCGTATTGGTACGACGCCATCGTTCCCGACCTCCGGGAAGGAAAGACCACCCTCGTGGCCGCCCACGGCAACTCGCTACGGGCGCTGGTGATGCACCTCGAGGGGCTGTCCCGGGAGCAGGTCGTCGCCTTGAACATTCCCACTGGGATTCCCCTCCGCTTCGAGCTCGATGACGCACTTCGGCCTGTGAGCAGCGCGTACCTCGACCCGGCGGCTGCCGAAGCGGCCTCCGCCAACGTTGCCAACCAGGGTCGTCACTGAGCTTCAGACAGGTTTCTGGCTTCGGGGTGGCGACGGTCACGAAGATAATTTGAGCGAACGCTTTAATCTTTCGCTGGAACCAGGTACAGTCAACCGCATGCCCCCCATGCTCCATTCGATCCTCACCACGTCGTATGCCCCCGCAACGCGGCGCCCCGACTCGTCCGAGAGCACCCCGCCTCATGAGGTGGGCGCGGTCTCGATCCGCGCAGCAATGTGGAACGATCTGTCGTGGCGGGACCACGCCGCGTGTCAGGACCTCGACACCAACATCTTCTTCCCGGTAGGCCTGACGGGTTCGGCCATCGACCAGACGCAACGGGCCAAGACGATCTGCCGGAGCTGTCCGGCCCAACCGGCGTGCCTCGAGTTCGCGCTGCGGACGAATCAAGACCACGGGGTCTGGGGCGCCCATACCGAAGAGGAGCGACGTGCCCTGCGCCGGGCGCGCCGTGCTGCGGCTCGTCGGGCGCTGGCGGCGGAGCGCGCGCAGGCCGCAGAACGCGCGGCAATGGCGGCTCAATTCACCGCCGCCGAACGAATTGGTGCGGCGATCGCCGGCTGAACGCTCCGTGGCGCCGGTTCCCCCGGCGCCGCACGTGGACTCTCAGTGCACGGAGGTCGGAAGTTCGGGCACTTCGATGTCGGCGAAGGTGAACATCGGGATCCGAGGTTCGAGACCAACCGGGGGTCCGTCAACCGAGGCCTCCTCGTCAACGTTGTTCTCCCGGCCCGGCGGGACCGTGTCGTACCGCGTGGACAACCCATCGGTTGGGTCCCCCGAGCGGACGTGGGAGGGATCAGTATCCTCGCCGCCGAATGATCGACGGGCGCTTTCAAGGGAGGCCTGCCCAGCGGCGAGACTCGTCTTCACCGGCGACACGAACGCATCAGCCCCAGACATGGTGCGGGCCGTGATCTGGAACTTTCCACCCGGCATCTGTTCCATGCCCAAGAACTCCACCGAGCTCCGACGCACCGCGCCGATGACCTCAGAGGAGTCGCGCCGATAGGTCGGGACGAGGACGTGGAGAGATGCGAACGGGGTGGACATCGATGCTTCCTGCGGCCTCGGTCGGGTTGGCGAACCTTGGGTGCTATCTCGGACGCTTTGAACATCGGAACCGGCCGTCGATGTCTGAAGTAGGGAAATGGCACAGATGCCGAACCTGCAGCCCACCGGAGGGAAAGACTGCCCACCTGCGTCGTTCCGGCGCGCAGAGGGTCGATCAAAATTGACCCGGTCAGCCTGTCAAGCCCGCCCGCAGGAGCGCCGAAGAACTTGGGGCATGGAACTCCGCTCCCTCATCCGGACCGTACTCGCCGACCACGGCCGCCTCAGCGTCGATGCCCAGACCCTGAGCGGATCGGCCGACCTGCACGAAGCGGGGCTGTCGTCGCATGCAACGGTTGCCGTGATGGTGGCCATCGAGGACGCTCTCGACATCGTGTTTCCCGACCGCATGCTCAACCGTCGCACGTTCGAGTCGATCGACGCCCTGCAGTCGTCGATCGAATCACTCGTCGTCACCGCCTGAACGGCAATGCTCGCCTTCCTCGATCTGAGCCCGGTCGGCGAGCACCTCGTCGCTCTCGCCCACAAGATCGGCGCCGAGGTCTCCCGCCCGAACGCCACCGATGTCGATCGGGCCGGTCGGTTCCCCACGGAGTCAATCGCCGCTCTCCGAGAAGACCGCCTCCTCTCCAGCTTCCTGCCCCCAAATCTCGGCGGCGACGGTGCGACCATGACCGACATCGTTGCCGCCTGCTATGTCCTCGGGCAGTACTGCTCATCGACCGCGATGGTCTACGCCATGCATCAGATCCAGATCGCCTGCCTGGTCCACCATGGGCTCGACTCCGAGACGCTGCAAGCACACATGGAACTGATCGCTCGAGACCAGCGGCTCCTCGCTTCTGCCACAACGGAGACCGGGACGGGTGGTGACGTTCGGTCCAGTGTGTGCGCCGTCACCGTCGCCGACGGGTGCTTCTCCCTCCGCAAGGAGACCCCCGTCATCTCTTACGGCGACTATGCCGACGACATCCTCGTCACGGCCCGGCGCACCATCGACGCTCCGGCCGCCGACCAGATCATTGTCCTCGTGCGGCGAACAGACGCTGAACTGGTGCCGACGACGGACTGGGATGCTCTCGGCATGCGCGGCACCTGCTCGCGCGGATACATCCTCACCGCGTCCGGACCGGCCGATCACGTCCTTCGGGAGCCCTACGCCGACATCTCCTCCCGGACGATGCTGCCGGTGAGCCATCTCGTCTGGACCGCCTTGTGGAGTGGGATCGCCACCGACGCCGTGCAGCAGATCCGGGCGAATCTGCGCAAGCAGGCCCGCAAGTCCGCCGGAGTTCCACCCACCGCCCCCGACGTTGCCATGCTCCACGCCGACCTCGAACTCGTCCGTTCCGCCGTTGCGGCAACCGCGCAACTGTATGAGCGCGTACGAAGTGACCCGGCAGCGGCGACCACGCCGTCGATGACCCTGCGCATGAACGCGCTGAAGGTGTCGGTTTCCCTCGCCCTTCCCCGCATCGTCACGGACGCCCTTCGGCTCGGCGGCATCAACGCGTATCGCAACGACAGCGATCAGTCGCTCGGCCGGCACCTCCGCGACCTTCACAGTGCGGTGCTCATGGTCCACAACGAACGCATCCTCGCCAACAACGGTTCGCTGCTGTGCATCACGAAGGACGACGCATGACGGTAATCGCCACCGACTGGATCACCCCGCAACGACTGGCCTGGCGTGAGGAACTCCTCGCCTCGGGGCTTCTTCTCGGTACACCCGTCGACGGTGTCTACGGTCGAAGCGCACGTTTCGAGGACGTGCTCATGGCCGTGTCCCGAGGCGTGCACCGTCTTGGCGCCGACCAGAACGCGGAGCGCGTCGCCTTCCCACCAATCCTCCCGCGCGTCACCTATGAACGGAGCGGCCACCTCTCCTCGATGCCCGAACTCCTCGGGTCGGTGAGTGCCTTCACGGGTTCCGAACGTGAGCACCGAGCCGTGCTCGAACGCCAAGCCCACGGTGAGTCCTGGGCCGACGGATTCCCGTCGACCGAGGTCGTCCTCACGCCAGCCGCGTGCTACCCGGTGTATCCGCTCTGCACCGGACTGCTTCCGGCCGAAGGGCGCACGTTCGAGATCGTCGGACAGTGTTTCCGTCACGAGCCGTCAATCGATCCGATGCGCCAGATCACCTTTCGCCAACACGAAATCGTCCGCGTCGGCACACCCTCGCAAGTGCAGGCGTGGCGCGACGTGTGGTTCACCCGCATTCCGGAATTTGTCGCGGCCCTCGGTGTGCCGTTCCGGCTCGACGTCGCCAACGACCCCTTCTTCGGCCGGACCGGTCGCCTCATGGCGGCATCGCAGCGCGATCAGGCACTGAAGTTCGAGATCCTCGTGCCCACGTTCGGCGAGGAGTACGAAACGGCGGTCGCGTCGCTCAACGCCCATCGCGATCACTTCACCCACGCGTTCGACATCCACGCCGCCGCCGGCCATGAGGCGCATACGGCGTGCTTCGGCGTGGGCCTGGAGCGGATCACGCTGGCGATGTTCAAGTTCCTCGGCAGCGACCCGGGAACCTGGCCAGCGCCGGTGCGGACCCTGTTGTTCGACCCATGAGCTGTGGGCCTGCGAGTTCTGTTCAGATGAAGGCTCACCCACTCCACGCCGATGGTCCCGTGTGGCGCGAGACGAATTGCTACACCGACGTGTGGATCGAGATCCTCCATGCGATCGGCCACGAGCCCCTCGCCATGCTCGGGCCCTGCCTCCGAGTGACCCTCGAAGCCGACCAGTGGACGTTCTTCAAACCATCGTTCGACGACCTCTTCCTGCTGTTCGGACTTGACGTCGTCGAAGCCAACCCGTGGCGCGGCCTGCTCGCCACCTGCGAAGCAGCCATCGCGTCTGGCCGCATCGCCATCCCCGAGGTCGACTCATGGTTCCTCCCCGACACCGCCGGCGTGGCGTACCGCCTCGCTCATGTGAAGAGCTCGATTGCCGTCTTCTCGATCGACGTTCCGAAACGACAGCTCTCCTACGCCCACAACTCCGGCCGCTATGAGCTGAGCGGTGATGATTTCGACGGATTGTTCCGAGTCGGAGCCTACGAAAGCGGCGGAACGCATCTGCCGCCATACGTCGACATATGCACGGTCTCCGACGCCGAGCGACGCACCATCACCGACCTCGCCGATGCGGCGCTCGATCTCCTTCGTCGGGACCGCGGCCGCCTTCCCACCCGCAATCCGTTCCTCACCTGGGCAGAGCGCTTCAGTGACGAACTCGACGCGGTCCGGGCCGGCGGTGATGAAGCGTTCCATGCCTATGCCTTCACCACGTTCCGCCAGTTCGGTCCGGCGTTCGAGCTCGCCGGGTCGCATCTCGCGTGGATCGCGAAGCACTCGAGCGCGTCGACCGACGTGACGAGCACCCTGTCACGCGCCGCGGAACACTTCACCTCGGTCGCCGCGACCGCGCTCGTCTTCCAGATGCGAACGGCGCGAGCCGTGATCAGTGGCAAGCCGCTCGATCCGACGACCTGGACCAAATCGCTCGCAGATGATTGGCAGGCCGGCACCGACCTCGTGCGGTCACTTCCGTCGGCACCGAAGTGAACAAGTGGCAGGCCCATGGCGACGACGTCTGAACTCCTGTCCTCGTGGTCCTATGCGCGCGCTGCGCCCGGAGACGACCCACACGGCTTCGTCCACATCGGTCAGGCCCGCTGTGTCGGTCGTCTTCTCGCCGACGCCGGACAAGACCCGATCGAGACCGACGAACACACCGACCTCGACGCCTTCGACCATCACTACCGCATCGAGATCAACGCGCGTCACGTCGCTGCCGGAGCTCGCGTCACGCTTCGCATACCCGTGGTCGCCACCATCGGAACCGTCTTCTGGAACGAAGAGGTCATCCATGAATCCGAGACATCCTTTGTTCCGGTCATCGTCGACATCACCGATCGCATCGCCACCGGGGGAACGCTCCGCGTCTGCTGTCACTCGCTGACACATTGGCTCGGAGCGGCGAAGCGGTCGCGGCCCCGGTACCGCACCCGACTCGTGGCCGACCAACGCCTGCGCTTTGCCCGGGCCAGCCTCCTCGGGCGGATCCCGGCCTGGTCACCGCCCGTACCGGCGGTCGGCCTCAGCGGGCCGATTGAGATGCGGACCGAGACCGACGCCCCGATCGACGCGGTCATCCTCACGCCCCGGTTGGATCCAGACGGTCTCGGCCACCTCGCAGTGCGTGTCGAGTTGGCAGGAGCTGATGGACTCGCCGGCGCCACACTTTCGTGCGGTGAACACTCCACAAGGCTCGACGTCGTGTCCGGGGCGACCCCCATGATCGTGGGAACCCTGCTCATCCCCGATGCGCGGCGCTGGTGGCCCCACACCCACGGCGAACCGGCCATGTACGACGTGTCCCTGCACCTCGACTTCGGACGCGGCGGGACAGAGACGAGATTCCTTGGTCGAACTGGGTTCCGGTCGCTTGCCGTGGACCACGGGATCGACGGAGAAGGATTCGCGATCTCCGTGAACGGCGTCGCCGTGTTCTGCCGCGGCAGCGCATGGATGCCCCTCGACCCGCGTGACCCCCGCGTCGAGGTCGACCGGCTGCGCGACATGCTGACGCGATGCCAGGAGGCTGGGCTGAACATGGTGCGCCTGACCGGAGTGACCGGTTGGGAGCAGCCGGAGTTCTATGAGCTGTGCGCCGAATTCGGCATCATGGTTTGGCAGGACCTGCCGCTCGCCACCCTCGACCAGCCGACCGATCCCGATTTCGTTCGCATTCTCACCGCAGAGACCCGGTTCAACATCGAGAGGTTCGCCTCCTCCCCGGCCATCGTCGTGTTGTGCGGGGCGAGCGAACGCCAGCAGCAGGCGGCCATGCTCGGACTCGACGCGGCCGTTGTCACCGATGCGGTTGGGAGCGCAATCCTCGCCGAGGAACTGGCGGCGTCAAGGCTGGACGTCGCGTTCGTCGCCTGTTCCCCGAGTGGTGGGCACCTCCCGTTCATCGCCGATCGCGGCGTCTCGCACTACTACGGCGTGGGCGCGTACCTCCGGCCGCTCACCGACGCCCGCCACGCCAACGTACGGTTCACCTCGGAGTGCCTGGCCTTCGCCAACGTGCCCGAAGCAGCAACGATCGAGCGCTTCCTTGCCGACGGCGAGGCCCCTCCGACCCACCCGCGGTGGAAGCAGCGTGTGCCGCGAGACCGAGGCGCAGGATGGGACTTCGACGACGTGCGCGACCACTACCTGGCGGTGGTCACCGGAGAGGATCCGTTCACGTTGCGTCAGCGCGACGTGGACCGCTACCTCGAACTGAGCCGCGTCACCTCCGCCGTCGTGATGACTTCCGCATTCCAGGAATGGCGGCGTCCGTCCTCAACGTGCGCCGGCGCGCTCACCTGGTTCCTACGCGACCTCTGGCGGGGCGCGGGTTGGGGACTCATCGACAGCGACGGACGAGCGAAGGCGGCTTTCGGCGCGCTCGCCGACACTTGGTCACCAGTGGCCATCGGGCTCATCGATGAGGGTGTGAACGGCATCGATGTGTGGGTCCACAACGATCGGCCCGAACGATTCGTCGGAGTTGTCGAGATCTGCCTGGTTCGCAAGGCAAGAACGTTGCAGCTTCACCGAACCGGCACCATCGACGTGGGACCACATCGGTCAATCCATCTGCGCGCTGATGAAATGGTCGGCCGGTTCACCGATCCGTCGGACGCCTATCGATTCGGCCCACGCGATCACGACGGGATGACCGCACGCGTGCTGGACGAGCACGGCTCGACGGTCGCCCGATACGTTCTCGACACCAGCGGGGGCCAGACATTCTGCCGCTCCGCACCGGTGTGGAATGCCACTGCGACGCCGGCCACCGAAGGCATCATTGCCCTCGATGTTCATGCCGTCGATCTGATCCGGGATCTCCGTGTGGAAGATCTTGCGTTCTCCATCGACCGCCACCACGTGGACGTCGTTCCCGGCGAGCACCGGCGCTTCCTCCTTCGATATTCCGGAACGGCGCCGAGCACCGTCACGGTCGGTGCCGTGAACACCCGCGGGACCATTCGGGTCCGGGTGCAGCCGAGTGACTCCGAGGAGCGCCGAGCATCGGAGGGGTCCGATGAACGCTGACACCGTCACCCACCGTCTCCTTGGTGTCGCGGTGCCATCAGGTACGTGTATGGCGACGTTGGTTGAGCCGACGCAATCCACCGGCTTCACTCGCCGGGGGGTTCTGCTCGTGCCACCCTTCGGTATCGAGCATGCAGGAAGCGATCGGTTCCTACGGATGTTCGCAGACTACGGCGGACGGCTCGGCCATGTCGTCCTCACCATCGAGCCGGTCGGCACCGGTGACAGCACCGACCTCCCTGAGCATGTCGATCTCGTGTCGGGCTACCTCGAAGCCATCGACGCCGGGGTGCGAATCCTCGCCGAACTCGGCACCAGCGTCGTCGTCGTGAGCATGCGATTCGGCGCACTCGCACTCGCCACTGCGCTCACCGAGCCGGGTCTTCGACAACTCGTCGACGCGGCGGTGCTCATCGAACCGATCCTCCGGGGCCGGACCTACCGTCGTGAACTCCTCCTCCTCGGGGCGTCGACCTCGGCCGGCCTCCCCGACGGATGGGCGGCACCTGCCGGCTCGATACTCCGACCGGCCGATCTCGACGCCATCAGTGCTCTCGACATCACGGCGGTGCCGGCCGGCGCGGACAACATCCTGATCGTTCAGGGACCTCTGACTCCGTTCCCTAGCGGCACGCTCGGGCAATGGAGCGAGGGGGCGTCGATCGAAACCCTCGACGTGCCGTTCGGCGAGCTGGTCATCGAGGACCCCGAACTCGGACGGGTGATGCCCCAGCTCATCGCCGGGATCGGCGATTGGATCGACCGTCTCCCCCCGCCGCGGCCGGCTCAGCCATCGGTAGGTGTGGCTCTGCCGACGGGCTTCGATGTCGCCGGGCCGTCGTGGCGCGAGAAAGCCGTCGCCCTGTCGATGGCCGATGGCGAGGTTCTCCACGGCATCCGGACCTCCCCCCAACAAACGCCACGGGCCGGGCTGGTCCTGCTGTCCACCGGGACAAATCCTCGCTTCGGACCTGCACGTCTGCACACGGTGCTGGCGCGCAGACTGGCCGAGCACGGAGTGGCGACGCTCCGGATGGAACGGCGGGGTGGCGGCGTTGACGGTCGCTGGCTCGATGCCTACGACCCCGTCCACATCGACGACGCCCGGACCATCGACGCGGCTGCCTCCGAGCTCCTCGACACGCCGAAGACCGCGATGGCCGGCTTGTGTTCGGGGGCGTGGGCGGCCTGGCACGCCATGCTCGGCGGTTTGCACGCAACCGACGTCGTGCTCCTGAACCAGATCATCTTCGGCGAAGACTCCTGGGACCGCTCGGCAGGCTCCCCGGCGATCGCCTTGCAGACGCGGCATTCACTTGGAGATCCGGAGCGCTGGCGGGCGATTCTGCGCGGCGAGGTCCAAGTCGCCCGGTCGGCCAGGAACTTGCTCCGCTACGCCGCGCTCTCTGCACGAAGCCGGTTCGGGGCCGGCTTCAGCGGCCTTCACGAAGACCTTGGGACCATCAACGAACGTAAGGTCCGCGTGCATTTCCTCTTCGATAGCCACGAGCCAGGACTCGTCTACGTGAGAATGCACGGCAGCACCCGACTGCGAGAACTCATCAACGAAGGCCGGATCACCCTGTCAACGGTGCACGGTGCCGGCCACGTCTTCTCTCCACCGGCAAGCGTCGACTGGCTGTGCGACGCGATCGTTCAGCGACTCACGCCTGCGTCGTGCGAAGACGAACCGTCATCTCCGCAAGGAGCTTCTTGGTGAGGCTCGGGATGGTCGAGGCGATCTTGGCGAAGTTGGGGGCGCTGAAAACGAGAGCAGTCAGTTCGCTCGTGGCGATCACGGAGGCGGACCGGGGCTGCTGGTCAAGGGGAGCGAGCTCACCGAAGCTCTCGCCCGAACCAAGTTCGGCCACAACGACGCCGTCGACCTCGACGCGGGCATTGCCTTCGAGGATCACGTAGGAGTCGGTGGACAGGTCGCCCTGGCTCACGATCGTCTCACCAGACCCGATCACAACCCGCTTCGACGCCCCGGCGATCGTGGCAAGTTCTTTGGACGTACACGCCGTGAAAAGCGCCAGGGAACGGAGTTCATCGACTTCGGGTTTCGAACTGCGGAACATCGGGAGTCCTTTCGAAGCGTTGGCACCGTGCCCACTGCCCGATCAACCGTACGGCCTCGTCTCGACGTGAGCTAGCGAAACAGCCGTGTCATTCGTCATGACCCCGTGTCCTCTTTCACAGGCCACGAACGGGTCACATGTCGTACACCGGACGCCGAGCCCATTTCGAGGTACCTGTCAAAGCGGCCGTCGATTCGTCCGCCGCCGAACCGAACACGCCCTTTGCCATGAGCGACTGCTCGTGATGTCGGCGACCGGCGTAGACATCGGCGCGAATCTCATGCACGCGACGGAAGTCGTCGGTGTCCGCGTCGACGCTTTCGGCGGCGAGTTCGATCACGTGGGACGCAAGCCGCCAGCGATGGTCGGCCATATCCCGATCAATTGCGCTCCTGGCCTCGACCGCAAGATCCTCTGCGCGCTTAGCAAGAGCCAGAGATCCGCCCGCGAGCCCGGCCAGTTCACGCGCGAGAACGGCGGCAGGCGACGGCTTCAAGTGGTCGACGTCGCCTCCCCACCAGCCGCCGTAGAGCCGCCAGATGTTGCGCACGACGAACTCCGGTTCGTCATAGCTGGCGCGGAGGAACGGAAGGGCCAGCACCTCAGCGGGCACCTTCACCTCGTGCACGATCGCATCGAGCGCCATCCCGGCGTTCATCCGCTCGATCACCGCTGCGACGAGTTGCTCCAATGCTTCTGCGACGGTGATGAGCACGAATCGGACTCGTTCGCGACCGGCGATCGGCAATCCATGGGCCGGCAGCAGCATCTCCGGTTCGAGCGCGGCCATGTCACGAAGGGCCTTGGCCCACTCGGCTGGGAAGCGCTGCACCTTCTGAGGGTTTCCGGCGTTCGGGAAGACCCACGTCATGAGGTCACCGGAGAAGATCGCGCGTCGCGAAGGGTCCCACGTCCACAGGTGGTCGTCGGTCTCGCCGAGCGCGTGATGGAGCGCAAAGTGTTGTGAACCGACGGCGAGATCAGTGTGCGCGTCGACGACGCGCGTAGGGGCAAGCACGCTGGGGTCGAGGAAGTCTTCCGACGGGCGGCCACCGAATTGGCGGGCATTGATCTGGGAGTTGTATCCGTTGGTCAACCGGTAGCGCTCGAAGCGCGCACCGACCAGCGAATGCCCGATCACATCCGGCGTGGGGTCGCCTCGATCCGCGGCATCGGCAGCAAACGCGCCGGACCCACCGACGTGGTCGACGTGTCCGTGGGTGTAGACGAGCGTGGAGAACGGTGTCTGGTTCCAGGCTCGCAGCGCTGCGACGGCTGGCGGGCCCGCACGCCGGCCGCTCGTGTCGAAGCACACCATTCCGGCGTCGGTGGCGACGGCATAGACGTGGGAAAACGCTTCGACGAGAGCGAGGCCGTCACCGAGCTCGGAGAGCTCCAACGTGACCCGATTGACCTTGACCGAGGTGATCCGCTCGTCGATCACCCGCGCGGAGAGATCGAAGATGTCTTTGTGGGCGGGCAGTGACGTGTCGGTCATTCCCTTGATCTACTACAGGGTCAACCCGATGGCGAGGCCGGATCGGCGACACAGACGTTGCGGCACGCACCGATGCCGTCGATCTCGGTGAGCACCACCGCACCGGGCCGGAGGAACTCCGGTGGCGTCCGCGCCGCGCCGACTCCCCCGGGCGTCCCGGTGGCGATCACGTCGCCCGGCCGCAGCGTGATGATGGTGGAGCAGTACTGCACGAGCGCGACGGGATCGAAGACGAGATCCGACGTGTTCGAGGACTGCTTGACGACCCCGTCGACCGAGCAGCGCAGATCGAAGGTCGGAACCGGGGCGTCGGGGTCGTCGACGAGCAGGTAGGGGCCGAGGGGGGTGGAGTGTTCGAAGGTCTTTCCCTGGAGGAATTCGACCGTCCGACGCTGCCAGTCGCGCATCGAGATGTCGTTGACGACGGTGTAGCCGGCAATGGCTGCACGCGCTTGCGCGGCCGTGGCTCGGCGGACGGATTGCCCGATGACCACACCGAGCTCGACCTCCCAGTCGACCTTCTCCGACTCGGCCGGAATGGCAATCGGGTCGTTCGCGCCGATGAGCGCGTCGGTGAACTTCGCGAACAGCGTCGGAAACTCGGGCACCACGTTGCCCATCTCCTCAATGTGGCTGCGGTAGTTGAGCCCGACGCAGAACACCTTGTCGGGGCGCAGGACGAGTGGAGCGAATTCGACTTCCACCATCCCATGACGCGCTCCGCTGGCGCTCGCCGCCCGGTGTCGCCAGTCGCCGTCTGCGAACAGCGCGCCAACGTCGGCGAATCCGTCGATCTCGATCAGGTGTTCACCTACGAGAACGGCCGCGTGCGTCGCTGTCTTCGTCCGGATGGTTGCCAGCTTCATGGGGTCTCCCTGGTCGGCGCGCACCGAACCTAGTGATGTTTCGGAACACGGTGTCGTGACGCGAGGAGGCCGGGGCGGTGCGCCCCGGCCTCCTCGCGAACTTCTCTTTGCCGTGCTACTTGGTGAGCTGGAACTCCGGATAGGCGTGCACGCCCATCTCCGGCATGTCCAAGCCTTCGAGCTCATCGGCCTCACTCGAGCGGATACCGCCCTTGGTCAGCTTGTTCTGGATGGTGAAGAAGGCAAAGGCCATTCCGAAGATCACCGTGACAAGGATGCCGCAGCCAATCAGCTGAGCGACGAGCTGCTTGAAGCCCTCGCCGCCATAGAACAGGCCGGTCACGTTGTTGTCCTTCGTCCACTGGCGATCCAGCGCGTTCCACGCCGCTCCGTAGGTACCATCGGCGAAGAGACCCACGCAGATGACGCCGTAGAGCCCACCCACACCGTGCACCGAGATGGCGCCGACCGGATCATCGATGCCGCGGGCCTCGATGAAGCGTCCGGCGAAGGTGACGATGATGGCCGCGGTCACACCAATGACCGCAGCAGCCCACGGAGCAACGAACGCACACGGGGCGGTGATGGCGACGAGGCCGGCGAGCATTCCGTTGATCATGCCCGCCGGATCGGGCTTCTTCGATCCGGTGTACATGAGCAGAAACATCGCACCAACGGCACCGAATGCAGCGGCGATCCCGGTGTTGACGGCGGCGACGGTGAAGCGGTTGTCGGTCGCCGAGAACGTCGAAGCGGCGTTGAAGCCGAACCAACCGAACAGCAGGATGAACGTGCCGAGCATGGCCATCGGCATGTGGTGCGCGCTGAGGGTCCGCGGCTTGCCATCGGGGCCGTACTTTCCGATCCGGGGACCGAGCACGATGGCACCGGCGAGCGCCGCCATGCCACCGACGGCATGCACGATGCCGGAGCCGGCGAAGTCGACGTAGCCGTGACCGAGCTTCAGCGAATCACCGAGCTGCGAGAGCCAGCCGCCGCCCCAGGTCCAGGCGCCGAAGATCGGGTAGTAGATCGCCCCGCAGAACAAGCCCCATCCGACGAAGCTCTTCCACTTCCAGCGCTCGGCCATGGAGCCGGTCGGGATCGTGGCGACCGTGTCCATGAACGCCACCATGTACAAGAAGAACGCCACCACGGCAACGTCGTATCCCTTGCCGGTGAGACCGAGCGGACCCTTCCACAGGAACACCCAGTCACCGGAGCCGACCATATTCGACCCGATCGCCGAATCCATACCGAAGTAGCCGGGATAGGAATACCCACCGAACATCAGCGGGAAGCCGATGATGAAGAAGCCCACGAACCCGAGCCCGAAGATGGCGAAGTTGGTGCTCACCACGTGAGCCGCATGCTTGGCCCGGCATAGACCGGTCTCGACGAGAGCAAAGCCAGCCTGCATGAAGATCACGAGGGCGGCGCCCATGACGATCCACAACAGGTTCAACGACGTAGCCGTCGCCGACTCCGGCTTGCCCTCCGCCACGGACTTGCCGGCGAATGCCGGACCCGCGACAAGCAGCGAAGTCGTAAGCACACCTACGGTCAGGCCCGCGAGTTTGCGCAGTGGATGCTGCACGGTTCCTCCTCTTTTCCGGATATGGCGATCCGGCGGTATGACATCGTTTCTGCGGATACGCAGGGACGATGGGATGGATGACTCGGCGCAACCTACGAGGACGGGATTTCTCTTTCGTCTCCGAAGTGTTTCTTCCTCGTTGCAACCCCGTTCGTACGTGAACGTGTTGTTTCATCGGTGTTCGGGACCGTTTAGAGTCCGGCGACCACGCCGATGCACCACTTCCGTTTCGGGGTCCGGTTGCCTCGCCGGTCCACCACTTCCGTTACGGGGTCCTGTCACTCTGCACTTTCTGCTGAGCGACAGCGGCAAACCCCTCCCCGTTGCGGGTCCTGGCACCGATCCTCCCCACCCACTCCGGTACTCGCCCGTTG
>JANOHI010000168.1:0-7407 GCA_031406385.1 Acidimicrobiia bacterium | reverse complement strand
CCGGTTCGACGCTGTTCAAGAAGCCGACGAAATGGATCATGGCCGGTGAGGTCGTCGAGACCGATCGGCTGTGGGCACGGACCGTTGCACGAATCCAACCCGAATGGATCGAACGCGCCGGCGACCATCTCGTGAGTCGCTCGTACTCCGAGCCCGCTTGGGACCCCAAGACGGGCTCGGCGATCGCCATCGAGCGTGTGTCCCTCTACGGCCTTCCGGTCGTGACCGGCCGACGCGTCTTCTTCGGCCGCATCGACCCGGTTCATGCTCGCGAACTCTTCATCCGGAACGCGCTCGTCGACGGTGACTGGGAGGCCCATCACGACTTCGTCGCCGCCAACGCGAGGACCGCAGAACAGGTGAAAGAACTGGAGACGAGGGCGCGACGACGCGACCTTCTGGCGGACGGCGACCGGGCCTACGCATTCTTCGACGACCGGATTCCCGAAACCGTCGCCACAACTGCGTCTTTCAACCAATGGTGGAAGGGGATGCGGCCGCTTCTGCCCGACTTCCTGTCGTTGAGCGTCGCCCACCTGCTCGACGATGCGGCCGCTGGCGTGCGGTGGGAGGACTTCCCCGACACGTGGCCGTCGGCGAACGCGCCGGCTCCGCTGACCTACGTGCACGATCCCGGAGCGGTGGACGACGGCGTCACCGCGACCGTTCCCCTCATCGCGGTCCCGCACCTCGACGAGGCGGAGTTCTCCTGGCACATCACCGGGCACCGCGTCGAGCTCGTCGACGCGTTGATACGCACACTCAACAAGAACATCAGGCGGCAGCTGATCCCGATCGCCGATCATGTCGAGAAGTTCCTGGCCTCTGCCGACCCTCGGTCGGGATCGCTGATCGACTCACTCGTTCGCTACGTGGCTCACGCGATCGGGGCACCGCTCAACGTCGACGAGTTCGACATGACCCGACTCGAACCGCACCTCAGGATGCGCTTCGAAGTGCTCGACGCCGATGACACCGTGGTGGCCGGCGGGCGGGATCTCGGGCGGCTTCGTTCCGAGCTGGGGGGACGGTCCCGGGCGGCACTCGCCGCAGCGGTGCCCGGACTCGAGTTCGAGGCTGCGACGTCGTGGGTGTTCGGTGATCTCACGCCTCGGGTCACGACCTCGCAGCTCGGTTTCACCGTACATGGCTACCCTTCCCTCGTCGACGAAGGACGGGGCGTGTCCGTGCGGGTGATGGTCAGCGAGGCGGCCCAGCACGAAGCAATGTGGGACGGCACGCGAAGACTCCTGCAGCTGGCAGCGACGCCATCACGGCGCGACATCCGCCGGTCGATCGAAGCGACTGACCGACTCGCGCTTGCAGCAGCACCGAGCGGCGACATCGAGGCCCTCCTCGATGACGCCGCCGCCGCCGTGATCGACCACGTCCTCATCGCCAACGGTGGCCCGGTGTTCACGGCGTTCGCGTTCGCCGAGTTGCTCGGCTCGGTCAAGTCCGGCCTCGGCCCCGCCAGCGCAGCGGTCGGGCGTGAGATCGCGCTGACACTGGCGACGTACGCCAAGCTGCAGCGAACCTTCGCGTACCTGCAGGCGCAGCCCCGGTCCCCGGCGTTGTCGGCATCGATCAACGACGCCATCGAGCAAGTCGCCCGTCTCATGCGTCCGGGGTTCGCCGCCCGCACCGGTGTGCGTCGGCTCGCCCACCTTCCCCGCTATCTCGACGCAGTGCTCCATCGCCTGCAGAAGCTTCCGTCCGACCCGCACCGCGACACGCCTCGGATGCACATCGCCCGCGCCCTCGAGGCGGCGTACCGGGACGCGCTGCGTTCGGCCCGACCCGGTTCCACGGAGCTGCTGGAGGTGCGGTGGATGATCGAGGAGTTGCGGGTCAGCTTGTTCGCCCAGCACCTCGGCACCGACGGCCCGATCAGCGAACAGCGCATCCGTGCCGCCTTGCAGGCGGCATCAGCCGAGCCCGGCCGCGCGCCACGTCGCGCCGGGAGCGTCTGAACGCGCTCCACCCGGCTGGCAGCTCACTCAGCCGGCAGTGACCGCCAGCACGTGGTCGATACGACGTGACGAACGGCCGACACGCAGTTCCCGCGCACCCGCGCGGGTGGACCAGGCGTGAGCTGCCACATCCCAGTGCATGGCCCAGCGGGGGTCGAGGGCGACCTCGACCGAGCGACTCTCCCCGGGCGCGAGCTCGACCTTGGCGAAGCCGACCAGGTGCTGCACGGCATCGTCTGGCGCGCCCGTCCCTACGGGATCATGCACGTAGACCTGAATCACCTCGACCCCGGCCCGACCTCCGGCGTTCGTGACCGTCGCCCGGACGACACCGTCGCCCGACGTGGCACCGTCGATAGATATGCTCGCATACGAAAGGCCATGGCCGAAAGGGAACAAGGGTTCGCGCCCGATTGTGTCGTAGTGGCGGTAGCCGATGAGGCGACCCTCCAGGTAGCGGCCCACACCGTTGCGCCCGGGATGATGCTCGAAGGCCGGAGAGTCCTCGAGACGACGGGGCAGGGTGACCGGGAGCCGTCCGCCCGGGTCGACGTCACCGAGGAGCACGTCGGTGAGGGCGTCGCCGAATTCCTGTCCCGGAAACCACACGAAGAGGACGGCGTCGACTTCGTCGATCCACGGCATCGCCACCGGCGAACCGGCGTTCACGACAACTATTGTCCGCGCACTTACCTTCGCCACCTCGCTGATGAGCTCGTCCTGACGACCGGGCAAGGCGATTGTCGTTCGGTCGTAGCCCTCGGCCTCCCAGTCGTCGTTCGTTCCGACGATCACGATCGAAGCGTCGGTCGTGGCTGCCAGCCTTGCGGCCGCCGCCACCAGATCGTCGATGACGTGCGGGTCGAAACCCATGATCAACCCGCGCATCAACCCGGCTCCCTCGTTCACGTACTCGACCGTGACCCGGACCGCCCGACCGGCACCGAGTTCGTGCGATGCGACGAACTGCGCCTTGCCGATACCGAAGAACGATCCACCGGGCGCGGCATGCTCGTCGTCGGCGACAAGTTCGCCGTCGACGAAGAGACGAGCCCGACCGACCGAGGTGATGCCGAAGGACCACGGACCGGAAACATCAGGCGTCAACGAGAACGTGACGCGACACGCGAACAGTTCGCGCGTCAACCCTTCGCTCGGATCCTCCGGCCAGATCAAGCTGAAACGCGGAAGGTCCTCGGATCGCAACGGCGGCGCCCCGCCGTTCATGTCTTCCGCGGTCGCGAAGTAGTCGATCGTGGCATTGGAGACCCAGTCACGCCGCGGAGGCGGAAGAGTCCGGTGGATCGTGCAGCCGACGGCGTCTAGCACCTCCACGCCGGCGCCGCCCAGGCGATCGCGGAGCGAACCGAGCGGATGGACTTCGTGCACGGGATTGACCATGGCCGAACCTCCGCCCATGATCCGACCCTTGGCGGCGTTGGGGCCGATCACGGCAACCCGACGAACCGAAGTCGGGTCGAGCGGGAGGGCGTTTGCTTCGTTGCGCAGCAACACCATGCCAGCAGCGCCCGTCGAGCGGATGAGCGATCGATCCTCGGGTGCGTCGCGGGTCGTCTCTGGTCCAGGTCCACCATCGGTGATTGCGCCGAGCCGGTCCATGACGGACAGCATCCGGCGAGCCGCGGCCCGCACCAGCGAGGCGTCAACGGTTCCCGACTCGACGGCGGCGACGAGCTTGGCCCCACGATCGCGCGTCGGGCCCGGCATCTCGAGATCGAGCCCGGCCTCGATGCCCTCGACGGTCGAATGCAGACCGAACCAATCGCTCATGACGATGCCGGTGAAACCCCACTCCCCTCGGAGCACGTCGGTGATGAGCTCCTTCGAGTCGGCGGCGAAGGGACCGTTGATCCGGTTGTACGCAGCCATGATCGCCTGCGCGTTCGCCTCGCACACGGCTGCTTCGAAGGGCTGGAGGTACATCTCACGGAGGGTTCTCTCGTCGATGCGGTTGTCGATCGTCGTTCGTTCGTGCTCGGTGTCGTTGCCGACGAAGTGCTTCACGCATGCTGCGACGCCTTCGCTCTGCACGCCTTTGACGTACCCCACCGTGATCCGCGAGCTCAGGTGGGGGTCTTCGCTCTGGCATTCGAAGTTGCGGCCCCCGACCGGCGTCCGGTGAAGGTTCACCGTCGGGGCGAGCAGCACCCGAGCCCCTTTGGCCCGCGTTTCCCGGCCGAGGAGCGCCCCGATGCGCTCGACAAGTGCCGGATCGAACGTGGCCGCAAGCGCAGTCCCCGATGGCACGTTGACCGACGACGGTCCGGTGAACGTCGTGCCCCGGGCGCCGGCGGGCCCGTCGGTGACCCGCATCGCCGGGATGCCGTGTTGCGGGAGTTCGGCGGTGTGCCAGTTGTCGGTCCCCGCCAACAGCGACACCTGCTCCTCCAGGGTCAGAGCGTCGATCAGGGCATCGAGTTCGGCGTCATTCACGGTGGCGAAGCTACAGCGTTCCCCCTCACTGCGGGGCCGGACGGAGGAAGGCTGCTCGGCCGGCGCCGGACGCCGCCTCGGTCCTCGGGCGCCCGGGAGAAGCAGCGACTGAACGGATCTGGCGTCTCGGCAAACGGCGGGCATTCGACGGACCCGAAGCGCGCATACAAAATGACGGCGGCAGCGAACGACTCGCGGAAACCCGTCTCTTTCGCCAACAGTCCGCATGACTCGACGGAGGCAAGTAGTTTGCGTCCCCGAGGCTCCGGACTGAGCCCACCTGAACGGAGACGAACCATGAGTCGAGCATTGGTAAGCGGATTTGACCACGTGTCAACGTCATCCCGAGACGTCGAACGGCTCACCGAGTTCTATCGGAGCATCTTCGGCATCGAACCGTTGCCGGGGTTCCCGCGAACGGGGGGCGACGGGCGCAAGATTGTCCTCATTCCGCTGAGCAGCGGCACGACTCTGCAGGCCACCGAGGTCGCGCTGGCCGACGCTCCGGAGCTCCTCACGCCGCCGGCCGCAGTGTTCTACGGCACGGCCCGCTTCGATCACGCCTCCTTCCGGGCGACGGACGTCGAGGCGTTCGACGAACTGCTTGCCCGTCTCGTGGCTGCCGGCGCGTCGACCGGAGATGTCCGCGAGTTCGGCACCCAACGCTTCTTCGCGTTTCGCGACCCTGACGGCTACCTCGCCGAGGTCGTCGTCAACGGCTGAAACTCGCGCCTGGCCGCGGGTGTTCGCGGTCAGTCTTCGACGAAGCGGCGCACGGTGACCTTCTTGCCACGGAGCATGACTTTGCGCATCACCGCGATCACGTCCTCAGCGGAGCCTTCGGGTACACCAACGACGGAGAAGTGCTCGGCGATCTTGATCGGGCCGATGTCGCGACCGGTCAGGCCGCTCTCGTTGGCGATGGATCCGACGAGATCGCCTGCGCGGACGCCGTCCTTGTGGCCGAGCCCGATGTAGAGCTTCGCCGTCGGTCCGCCGGTCCCGCCTTTCGGCGCGACTCCGGGCCGTGCCGGCCGCTCGGCCCATTCGCCGCTGCCGCCCTTGCTGGGCGGACGCTTGCGGGGACCGTCGTCGGACCAGCGGTCGGTGCCGCCACGATCGAAACGACCCTTCGTGTCGCCGACGCCGCGTTGCATCCGAGACGATGCGTCGGGAATCTCCTTGTCGTCCACCGTTGCGCCGTTGGTCAGGTGGGCGAGTCGAATACCGGCGAGGGCGACATCGCGCAGCTCAGCATCGGAGAGCTGATCGAGAATGCCGCCGTAGTTCTCAAGATCGTCGGCCGTCAACGCTGTTCGAATTGTCTCGACGGTGATTTCCATCTGCTTGGCGCGCAGGTCAGCGACCGACGGCACTCTTTCGATGGCGATCTTCTGCTTCGTCAGTCGTTCGATGTTCTCCAGCAATCGTTGCTCGCGTGGCTCGGCGAGCGTGATTGCCGTTCCCTCCCGTCCGGCGCGTCCCACGCGGCCGATGCGGTGGACGTAGGCCTCCGGGGCCGACGGCACGTCATAGTTCACGACGTGGGTGAGCGAGTCGATGTCAAGGCCACGGGCGGCGACGTCGGTGGCGATAACAAGTTCGGTCGCGCCGGTGCGGATGCGTCCCATCACCCGGTCGCGCGATTCCTGGCCGAGACCGCCGTGCAACGCCTCGGCGCGGTACCCGCGGCCGTTCATCGTCTCGGTGAGCTGCTCGACCTCGGTGCGAGTGCGGCAGAACACGAGTGCGGCGCCAGGCGCTTCGACGTCGAGCACGCGGCCAAGCGCCGCTGCCTTGTGGGAACGCTGCACCACGTAGACCGTTTGCCGAATGAGGGCCTTGCCGGGCTTGGTGTCGCCGAGCCCGATCTGGACCTTGAGCGGGTCGGTGAGGTGACGCTTGGCGATCCCCATGATGCGCGGGGGAAGCGTGGCCGAGAACATGACGGTCTGGCGTTCCGACGGCGTGGACTTCAGGATCTCTTCAATGTCCTCGGCGAAGCCCATGTCGAGCATCTCGTCGGCCTCGTCGAGCACCACCATCTTGATCTTGTCGAGGGCCAACGTGCCGCGGGCGATGTGGTCCATCGCCCGACCCGGCGTGGCAACGACCACATGCACACCGCCGGAGAGCGCCTGGAGCTGACGGCCGATCGGCTGGCCGCCGTAGACCGGAAGGACTCGTGCACCGAGCACGCGGCCGTATTTGTACATAGCTTCGGAGACCTGCACGGCGAGTTCGCGCGTGGGTACCAACACGAGGGCGAACGGCTCCGGTTTGCCCTTGCTCTCCGGGATGAGTTGGAGGATCGGGAGCGCGAACGCCGCGGTCTTCCCGGTGCCGGTCGCCGCCTGCCCGAGGAGGTCACGACCGCTCAGGATCAACGGAATTGCCTCTCGCTGGATGGGAGTGGGCTCCTCGTATCCAAGCGACTCAACCGAGCTGAGAAGCTCGGGCCGGAGACCGAGATCGGCAAATCCGGACTGTTCTTCGGTCATACTCACCACGCAAGAGTAATTCGCCTGGCCACTGCCGTCGTCCGGATACCCTGAAATGGTGGAAGCCACGACCGACGTCACAACCGCCAGAAGGCACACCAGGGCCGTCGCTGGTCGTGACATTCGCCGATTGGCGAACGTCGAGGAACTCCGAGAAGTCATCGCACAGCCCACGGCCGCCGTCTGCGCCAAGGTCACCGACTCGCTCAACGGCTTGACCCGGTCCTTCATCGAGCAGTCGCCGTTCGTGTGCATCGCCACGTCAGGTCCAGCAGGGGACTGCGACGTGAGCCCCCGTGGCGACCCGAAAGGCTTCGTCCGCATCCTCGACGAGCAAACCCTCCTGATCCCGGACCGCCCCGGCAACCGCATCGCCGACACGCTCCGCAACATCATCACCAACCCACAGGTCGGACTGTTGTTCTTCCTTCCCGGAGTCACCGACACCTTCCGCGTGAACGGCCGGGCGTGGATCACCG
>JANOHI010000130.1:0-15000 GCA_031406385.1 Acidimicrobiia bacterium | reverse complement strand
CTGCGAGAGCACCTCAGCGAAACGTCGAGGAGAGCATACGTCGGGCTGGACCCCAGCGCTCCCAGTCTCACCATCGGCAACCTCGTCACCCTCGTCCTGCTCGCGCACCTCCGCCGGGCTGGACACGAGCCCGTCGTCGTCGCCGGCGGTGGAACGGGTCTGATCGGCGATCCCGGTGGCAAGAGTGTGGAACGACCGCTGCTCAGCGCCGGCGAGGTGCAGGCCAACATCGCGGCCCAGATGCCGATCTATGAACGCCTGTTCGGCAATGCTCTGGTCATCAACAACGCCGACTGGCTGGCCGGCCTGGGATTCATCGAGGTCCTCCGCGATGTCGGCAAGCACTTCTCGGTGAATGAGATGGTGAAACGCGATTCCGTCCGCAACCGGATGGAAGGCGACGGGATCACTTACACCGAGTTCTCCTACGTGCTGCTGCAGGCGTATGACTTCGCGCACCTGTATGCGAACTACGGCGTGACCCTGCAGATGGGCGGGTCTGACCAGTGGGGCAACATCGTTTCGGGGGTGGATCTCGTGCGGCGCCTCCACGGCGGCGTCGCGTTCGCCCTCACGTGTCCCCTGCTCCTCAAAGCCGACGGCACGAAATTCGGCAAGAGCGAAAGCGGCGCCGTGTGGTTGACGGCGGACCGCACGTCGCCCTACGAGTTCCACCAGTTCTGGCTCAACGCCAGCGATGCCGACGTGATCCGCTTCCTCAAGATCTTCACGTTCCGGACCCGCGAAGAGATCGCCGAGCTCGAGCAGGCCCTGGCCGCTGCCCCCGGGGAACGCACCGCGCAGCGAGCGCTGGCGGACGACGTCACTACCCTGGTGCACGGTAGCGAGGCGTGTGCCCGAGCGCAGGCCATCGCCCGGGCTCTGTTCACCGGTGACGTCCGCAGTCTCAACGCGGCCACGCTGGCCGAGGCGCTCCCGGGGATGGCCTCCACGGTATTTGCGGCGACCGATCCGGCGGCGACGGACATTGTCGAGGTGTTGGTAACGACCGGGCTGGCCCAGAGTCGTCGTCAGGCTCGCGAGTTCCTCGACAACGGGTCGATCTCCGTCAATGGCGAGAAGATCAACGCCGACCGTCGCCTGTCCCCGGCCGACGTTCTGGCCGGCGGGGTCATCCTGCTTCGCCGCGGCAAGAAGCTCTGGCACGCCACCCTCTGGGGCTGACCCCCGCCGGAGCAGGCAACACCGTCACGGTCCATTTGCACGGCAACCGGCAAACGCCTCAGCAGGGCCCGCCAGAGCGGGCGATACCGTCACGGTCGAGCCACCCGACGACCTCGACGGTGAGCTGCGCACCGTTGGCACTCACGTAGAACGCCGTGCGGGCATCAGCACCCACCGGAACCAGGTAGAGCGCCGAACCGGTCTGGCCGGCCACGAGGTTGATGGCAAGCGATGGCGTCTGGCCACCGGTGGGCAGGACGGTCAGGTCGAGTGGGCCGGAGACCTGCGTGGCGCCTACCGCGAGAATCACACCGGTCGGGGTCTGGGCCCCGCCGATCGCCGGCGGCACCTTGGCAATGCCGGTGGTCGGGATGTCGAACGGCCGAGCCGGGGTGACCAGGTCTTTAAGACCGCCGAGACCGCTCACGGTGTCGAGGACCCGGCAGGATTCGAGCACGACGGCAGACGGTTCGTTTGCTGCGCCGGGTGCGCTGATGACCCACCCGACCACCGAGATGGCAAGTCCGGCCGGCCCGGGGGTGGTCGTGACCCGGACAAGACCGTTCGATCCGACAGGAACGGCGACACGTGAGACGGTGGTGGCGCCGGCCACGAAGCCCACGGTCGCGCCCACGACGGACCGGGCGTAGTCCGGGGCGACCGGGTTGACCGAGATCGTTCCGGCCTGAGCCGGGTTGGCCGCCGTGACGTCGAGGATGACGGTGCCAGAACCCGATGCCGCGAGGCCGACGGCGCCACGGACGTCGGCTTCGACCTTTCCTCCGGCGGCGAGCTTGGCGACCTCGGCCGCGCCGAGGTCGATCACCCGTCCGGCGCCAGGGATGAACACCGTGGCCCTGGCTGGGGGCTTTGCCACCGCACCGGCGATTGTGGTGGTCGATGCGCCGGGCTTTGCCGTCGTGGACGACGCCGATGCGGGAGTCGTTTCGATCGTGGTCGTGGTCGCCTTTGCCGTGGCCGAACCGCTGGACGTGTCGGATTTCTTCTTGGTCGTCGTCGTCGCCGACGACTTCTTCTTCGTCGTGGTCGTGGTCGTTTTCTTCTTCGTCGCCGTGGCCGCGCCGGAAGGCGATGGGGACACCGCCAACCACCCGACCACCAGAACGCCGGCGAGGCCGAGCGCTCCGGCGCGAAATACGTTGGACCGTGAGGTGGCGAACCCGGGGAAGTTCATCCGCTCACGATACCGGACCAGCCATGTTGGTCGGGGTTGTTCGCATTCACCCGACCCCGACGGCGCTCGTCAGGCACCGATCGACGTCGGGTCGGTCACGACGAATCGCCACAGGCGCTCCTGGGCGACGGAAATCCCGATGCGAGGGGTGGCGGTCCACGCAACCGTGCTCTTCACCGACCCTCCGATGAGTCTGACCGGAGCGACCCCGGTGAGCAGGTCGACGTCGTTGTGACTCCGGTCGATACCCAAGGCGGCGGTGAGCTTGCCCGGTCCATTCGTCAGCGAAGCTCGAGTTGTCGCCTTCGGACGCCGCTCCCGCATCAGCGCCTCGCCTCGGATTGGGACTCCCCCCCGAAGCAGGACGGCTTCACCGGCCCCGACCTCACCGGTAACAACGTTGAGGCACCAGTGCATCCCGTAGCTCAGATAGACGTAAGCACGGCCCGGCGGCCCGAACATCACGGCGTTGCGCGGCGTGGGCCCGCGGAACGTGTGGGAGGCGGGGTCGAGCTGGGTATAGGCCTCGACCTCGGTGATGACGACCGAGCACAGGCCGACACGGAGTTCGGCGCCGAGGAGGTCGGGCGCGACTTCGACGGCGGAACGGGAGAGGAAGGCCGGGGTGAGTCGGGTCGCTGCCGCCATCGACCCTGACGTCCCGTTGCGAAGGTGGCGAGGGATCCCGGGGGCCGGCTCAGCCGGCGACCAGCCGCACCCGGACGCGGTCGAGCGCGTCGTCGAAACGCTTGATCTGCTCGGCAACCGGGCCAGGACCGCCGCCACCGGGGGTCGATCGACGAAGGACGGACACGCCCGGTTCAAGGAGCGCGACCGCCTTCGGGCCGAGCGCGGGGTGGTTTTCGACCAGCTCGCCGAAGTCGACGTGCCGGTCGACGGCGTTGCGGACCAGGGAGCCGACAACAGCATGGGCCTCGCGAAACGGCATCCCGTTCTCCACGAGGTGCTCGGCGAGATCCGTTGCTGCGACGAACGGTGTGTCGGCCGCGGCCTGCATCACCGTGGTGTTGAACGTCAACGAGCGGATCATGCCGTTCATCGCCCCGCACGCCAGCTTGATTCGATCGAGCGCGTCGAACAGCGGTTCTTTGTCACCCTGCAGATCGCGGTTGTAGGCCAACGGGAGACCTTTCAGCGTCGCCAGCACCCCCGTCAGATTGCCGATGAGTCGGCCAGCTGTGCCGCGGGCCAGCTCGGCGATATCGGGATTCTTCTTCTGCGGCATCATCGATGAACCGGTCGAGTACGCGTCGGAGAGCTTGGCAAAGCCGAACTCCTCAGCGGTCCAGAGGACGATCTCCTCACCGACACGCGAAAGGTGGATGCCGAGCAGCGAGATGTCGAAGAGGACCTCGGCGACGAAATCGCGATCGCCGACGGCGTCGAGGGAGTTCTCGAACCGGCCGGCGAAACCGAGTTCGGCGGCTGTCCAGTCGGGGTCGAGAGGAAGCGAAGACCCGGCCAGCGCGCCTGCCCCGAGGGGCGACACATCGAGACGGTCGCGGGTGTCGAAGAGGCGATCGACGTCGCGCGCCAACGCCCAGGCGTGGGCCAGCAGATGGTGCGCGAGCAACACCGGCTGGGCGCGCTGCAGGTGGGTGTAGCCGGGAAGGTAGGCATCACCAGACTCCACGGCTCGGCTGAGCAGCGTCTCCTGCAACACGATCACGCGGGAGATCAGGTCGAGTACTTCGCGTTTCGTGAAGAGGCGCAGGTCGGTGGCAACCTGGTCGTTGCGACTCCGGCCCGTATGCAGCTTTCCGCCGATCGGGCCGACGATCTCGGTGAGACGGCGTTCGACCGCCGTGTGGACATCTTCGTCGCTCTCGACGAACACGAATCGCCCTTCGGCGAGCTCGACGCCGACGGCGTCGAGCCCTTCGACGATGACCTCGACCTCCTCGGGGGCGAGGATCCCAACGTGACCGAGCATCTTGACGTGGGCTCGGGAGCCGACGAGGTCGTCCGGCCACATCCGTTGATCGAACGACAGGCTCTCGGTGAATGCCAGCAGTTCGGCCGCCGGGCCCTCATCGAATCGTCCGTGCCAAAGTGTGTTCCCGGTACTCACACCAGTGAGGTTAGACAGCAACAGGCCCCCCACACCGCCTGCGAAACCGCACACCGCCCGAAACGGGACCACCCGCAGCGCAGTGACAAGACGGCCTTTGTGTTGTGCTCCGGCCGGCGTCGCGGGGTCCTGTCGCCGATCCTCCCCACCCGCTGCGGTACTCGCCCGTGCTCCTCCGTCGCCGGGTCTGCGTTCCTCGGGACGGGGGCCCCATCGGCGCCACCCCTCCACGCCGGCCGGCTTGGTTCTGCCATCCGTTGTCTGGAGAGTCCCCGCAACGGCGGGCGGAGCACAAATGAGCAGAAGCCCTGCCGCCCCGGGGGATGGAGGACCGGGAACTACGCTCGGCGCCCTATGTCGAAGGTCTTGATGTCACTGCCGGTGGGCGAGCGGGTCGGAATCGCGTTCTCGGGAGGGTTGGATACCTCGGCCGCCGTGGCGTGGATGCGAGAGAAGGGTGCGATCCCCTACACCTACACGGCGGACCTCGGGCAGCCCGACGAGCCCGATCTCGACGACGTCCTTCGACGGGCGTCGGTGTACGGCGCCGAGGCGGCTCGCCTCGTCGACTGCCGAGAGGACCTGGTCAAGGAAGGCCTCGTTGCGCTTCAGTGCGGCGCGTTCCACATCACCACCGCCGGCAAGACGTATTTCAATACGACGCCCCTCGGTCGAGCCGTCACGGGAACGCTGCTCGTGGGTGCGATGAAGGAGGACGGCGTCGACGTCTGGGGCGACGGATCGACCTACAAGGGGAACGACATCGAGCGCTTTTACCGCTACGGGCTCATCGTGAATCCGAACCTGCGGATCTACAAGCCCTGGCTCGATCAGGCCTTCGTCGACGAGCTCGGGGGCCGCAAGGAGATGAGCGAATGGCTCCTCGCCCGTGACCTGCCGTACCGCTCGTCGGTCGAGAAGGCGTATTCCACCGACGCCAACATCTGGGGGGCGACGCACGAGGCCAAGGACCTCGAACTGCTCTCGACCGGCATCGACATCGTGGATCCGATCATGGGCGTGAAGCACGTCGATCCATCCGTGCCCATCGCGTCAGAGATCGTGACGGTCGAGTTCGAGAACGGTTGGCCGGTTGCGCTCAACGGCACGTCCTACACCGATCGCGTGGCCTTGGTGACGGAGGCGAATCGGATCGGCGGCCGCCACGGCCTGGGCATGAGCGACCAGATCGAGAACCGCATCATCGAGGCCAAGAGCCGCGGGATCTACGAAGCACCCGGGATGGCACTGTTGTTCATTGCCTACGAGCGTCTCGTGTCGGGTATTCACAACGAGGCGACGATTGAGAACTACAGGGTGCTCGGCCGGCGCCTCGGTCGGCTCATGTACGAAGGACGCTGGTTCGACCCCCAGTCGCTCATGCTGCGCGAACCGCTGCAGAAGTGGGTCGGGTCGGCGATAACCGGAAGCGTCACGGTGCAGCTTCGCCGCGGTGACGACTACACGATTCTCGACACTGCGAGCCCGAACCTCACCTACGCGCCGGAGCGACTCTCGATGGAGTCGGGCGCCGGCGAATTCACGCCGATGGACCGCATCGGTCAGCTCACCATGCGCAACCTCGACATCCGCGACACCCGCGACAAGCTCGGTGTGTACATGCGCTCCGGCGCTCTTTCGGCGGGCAGCGGCCTCGGCATGCTGGCCATCGACGCCTCCACGGAATAGTTCTGCCGAAGTGTCCGTGACGTTGCGGTCGCGCGACGACGAGCACACCGTGCAGCGTCTTTCTTCGCCTCGCCGTCACAATCCGGCGAGCACCCGCATGCGATCGGCAACTCTGCGGCCCGGCCAGGTCTCAGCACACACCACGAGAATCGTGTCGTCACCGGCGACCGTGCCGATGATCTCCTCCAGACCGGCACGGTCGAGCGCACTCGCGACCACGTGGGCCGAACCCGGCGGTGTGCGCAGGATCACCAGGTTCACCGAGTGGGACACGTCGACGACCCAGTCGCCGAACACCCGGCGGAGGTTGTCCTCCGGTGCGATCTGATCGCTTGGCAGCTCGGGAATGGCGTAGACAAGCTCGCCGCCGGGAACGCGAACCTTCACCGCTCCCATGTCCTCGAGGTCACGCGATACGGTGGCCTGGGTTGCGACGACCCCGTCTTCGGCGAGCAGTTCCACGAGCTGGAGCTGGCTTCCCACCGCGTGCTGTTCGAGGATCCGGGCGATGCGGTGTTGTCGCTGTGGTTTCGAGAGCCGGCCGGGTTCACGGTCAGCCGATCGATCGAGCATCGGCCCCGCACCGGAATGCCGTTTGGTCGTTGGCCGTTCCGGCGTTCGCTTCTCGGCCACCAGGGCACGGCTCTTCTTCGGCTGCTTCGGCTGCTTTGGCGGTGTGGACGTCATCGAATCGATCCCTGCTCGTGAAGCCAACGGAGCAACCCGCGAAACGTGTGGAGCCGGTTGTGGGCCTGGGGCCAGATGAGACTCGCTGGTGAGTCGAGCACTTCGGACGTGACCTCCTGCTCCCGATGGGCCGGCAGGCAGTGGAGGAACTGTGCCGAGGGGGCGGCGGCGGACATGAGCGCCGAGTCGACGCGGAAGCCCTCGAAGGCCCGGGCGCGGATTTCCTTCTCCTCTTCCTGTCCCATCGAATACCACGCGTCGGTCGAGACGATGTCGGCGCCGGCGACGCAGTCGACCGGACGAACGTGGACCGAGACTGCGTCGGCCACCGGAACAAGGGTCCGGAGGAAGTCGAGTTCCGCTTCCGACGGGCCATATCCGGCCGGACAACTGAAGCGCATCCGAGCCCCGAGCTTCAACGCGCCGGTTGCCAGCGAGTGGGCGACGTTCGAATAGTCGCCGACCCACGAAATCGTCGCTCCTTCGATCGGGCGGGCGTGACGGCGAATCGTCTGCAAATCGGCGAGCGCCTGCACCGGGTGTCCCAGGTCGGAGAGCAGGTTGATGATCGGCACGTCGGCCACCGCCGCCATGCGTTCGAGAACCCGATGGTCGAAGACCCGAGCGGCGATCACGCTGTAGTACCCCTGCAGCGTCCGGGTGACGTCCTCGACGCTTTCACGCACGTCGAAATCGACCTCGGACTTCGAGATGTACGCGGGGTGTCCGCCGAGGTGCACGACGGCCATCTCGGCCGAGTTGCGGGTCCGGGCCGACGGCTTCTCGAAGATCAGAGCCACGCCCTTCCCGCCCAGAACGGGAGCTCGAGGCGCGTCCGCGCAATCAAGTATCGCCGTCAACTCGTCGGCGGTGAAGTCACCCACTTCGAGAACATGACGGAGGGTCATGCGGGGCCACCGCGGACTTCGGCGAGGCACTTCGCAAAGATCGCCACGCCTTCGTCGAGGTGCTCGGAGGAAAGCGTGAGCGGGGGCGCAAGGCGGATCGCTGATGAGGTGACGGCGTTGGCGACAAGGCCGTTCAACATCAGGCTGGCGTTGAGGTCGGCCGCAAGAGGTTCTCCCAGCTCGACGGCGAGCAGCAGCCCGAGGCCGCGCACCTCGACGACGCCCGGGAGCGCCGCGAGTGCTTTGCGGAGCCGTTCGCCGGTGGCCGCCGCCCGTGCCGGAATGGCGTCGCGTTCCATGATTTCAAGCACCTTCTTGGCCGCGCTCGCCGCCAACGGCTGGCCGCTGTAGGTCGAACCATGGTCACCCGGCTTGAATGCCGACGACACCTCGCGAGTCGCCCAGCACGCACCGATCGGCATGCCATTGCCGAGGGCTTTGGCGAGCGTGACGACATCGGGACGCGCGTCGCGGTCGAGGAAGTGTTCGAAGCCGAACCACTTGCCGGTGCGCCCGAAGCCGGTCTGGATCTCGTCGACCATGAAGAGCAGGCCCCGCTCGACACAAAGACGACGCACGTCGGCGAAGTACCCGTGGGGTGCGGGCACGACGCCACCCTCACCCTGGACGGGTTCGATCATGACGGCGACGGTCGACGGGTCAATCATGCGCTCGATGTCGGTGACGTCGGCCCACGCTGCATGCCGGAACCCTTCGGGCAATGGTTGGAACGCTTCGTGCTTGGCCGGCTGGCCGGTCATGTGGAGCGTGGCGAGCGTGCGGCCGTGAAACGAGCCGAACGTGCTGATGATGTGGTGGCGGCCGTGTCCGCCCCATTTGCGCGCCACCTTGATGGCACATTCGTTGGCCTCGGCGCCGGAGTTAGCGAAGAAGACCTGACCGCCACCGCCGAGCAGACGGTCGATGGTCAGGGCGACCTGAGGTCCGGGAACCGTCGCAAAGAGATTCGACACGTGCACCAGGGTGTTTGCCTGCTCGGCGATCGCGATGGCGACTTCGGCGTTCGCGTGTCCGAGCGAGGTGACGGCCAGCCCGCACAGAAAGTCGAGGTGGCGCTTGCCGTTCGAGTCCCACAGCTCGGTGCCGCTCCCTCGCACAAAGGTCACCGTCGGCGCACCGAACACCGGCATCATCGGGCAGTGCTCGAGCTGGTCGAACCCGGCGGCGCGCGCGACGTCGGCGGTCGCCTCTCGATGCAGCGCCAGCTTGTCGCTCGCGTTCACGTTCACATTCATCGGGTGACCTCCGTGCCGATCCCGGCGTTGGTGAAGACTTCGAGCAGGAGCGCATGGGGCGCCCGTCCGTCGAGGATGTGAGCCTTCGCGACACCGCAGCGGATCGCGTGGACGCAGCTCTCGATCTTCGGGATCATGCCGCCCGTCAGCGTGCCGTCGGCCATCATCGCCTCAAGCTCGTCGACCGTGGTCGAGCTGATGTGGCTGCTCGGGTCGTCCACGTCGCGACGAAGTCCTTCGATGTTCGTGAGATACACGAGTTTCTCGGCGCCAAGCGCACCGGCGATCGATCCCGCCGCAGTGTCGGCGTTCACGTTGTACGCCTGACCGGCTCCGTCAACTCCGATCGTGGCGATGACCGGGATGAGCTCGTCGGTGAGCAGGCGATCGAGCACCTCGGTGTTGACCGATTCGACATCACCGACAAAGCCCAGACCGGGGTCACGACACGTGACGCGCAGCAGTTGGGCGTCTTCGCCCGACATCCCGACGGCGAGCGGACCGTGCACGTTGATCGCCGATACGAGGTCACGGTTGACCTTCCCGACCAGGACCATACGGGCGACCTCGAGAGTCGCCGCGTCCGTCACCCGCAGCCCATTGCGGAACTCGCTCGTGATGTTGAGCCGCTCGAGCATCTCACCGATCTGCGGACCTCCGCCGTGCACGACGACGGGCCGCATACCGACGGATCGCATCAGGACCACATCTTCGGCGAACAACCGCAACGCGGTTCGGTCATCGGTGGCGGCTAGGACGTTCCCGCCGTACTTCACGACGACGACCTTGCCCCAGAAGCGCTTGATGTAGGGAAGGGACTCGACCAAGACGCGCGCCTTGGTCGCGGGCGAGAGCGCGTCGGTGTCCTGCAGATCGGCGCCGGTAGCGTTCACGGATACAGACCAATCGTGGCCAGGCCGGTCGTCTCCTCGATACCGAGGGCAAGGTTGGCGCACTGGATCATGGCGCCGCTCGCACCCTTGGTCAGGTTGTCGATCGCCGCGATCACCACCACGTAGCCGGTTCGTTCGTCGTAGCGCGCCGTTATTTGGCAGACGTTGGTGCCCATGACCGCCTTCGTGGATGGAGAGCCATCGACGATCGTGACGAACGGCTCGCCCGAGTAGACACCACGGAGCATGGCGAGCAGCGCGTCGGTCGAGGTGGCCCCGGTCGGCCGCGCATAGCTCGTGGTGAGCATGCCTCTGGTCATCGGGGCGTAGTGCGGGGTGAACAGCACCTGAGCGCCGGTGAGCATCTCGATCTCCGCCGTGTGACGGTGATTGAGGAGACCGTATGCCTCCATGTTCTCGGCCACGGTTCCGTAGAGGCTGGTGTGCTTGAGCGCTCGGCCTGCGCCCGAGATGCCGGTGGCAGCGTCGACGATGATGCCCGTCGGTTCGATCACGCCATGCTTCACCAGTGGCGCGAGGCCGAGCGACGCACAGGTCGGGTAGCAGCCGGGCGCGGCGATCAGCGCAGCCTTCTTGAGCTTGGCGCGGAACAGTTCGGGGAGGCCGTAGACGAACTTCTTCAGCAGTGCTGGCTGGGTGTGCTCCTCGTGATACCAGCGCGCATACGTTTCGGCGTCATTGAGCCGGAAATCGGCGCCGAGATCAACGATATGCGGAACCCGCTTCATCAGGTCCGCCATCAGTTCCTGGCTCTTCCCGTGCGGAAGGCAGAGGAACACCAGGTCGCAATCGTCGGCGGCGCTCGGCTCGTACGTGGAGAAGACCAGGTCGGGATAGCCGGTGGCGAGGCTCGGATAAAGCGACCGGGCCGGCGTGCCGGCCTGCGAGTCTCCGGTGGCCCACCGCAGGTCGAGACCCGGATGCCCGTGAATGAGTCGTAAGAGTTCAGCGCCGGTGTAGCCGGACGCCCCGATGATGCCAACCGAAGCCATGGAACCAGTCTATCGGCTGATGCAGTCCCTTGCATGAGTATTCATAAGTGCACCTGTGGAAAACCCGAACAATCCACAGACTTCACGACCTTGTCGTCCACAGCTTGGACCAGTCAGGGTGGAGTCATGGGTTTCGAGATCACGCTCATCGACAACACCTCCGAGCACGTCGACGCCGCCGACGGCTATGCGCTCGAAGGACCCCTCACCACGTTCTTCCGCACCGCACCAGGGCGGACTCCTCGGCTTGATCCATGGTCGGAACGAGTGCTCAGCGTGCGAACGGAGCGCATCGCCATGATCCGGCCGGTCGAGGCAATGGTGGCGGTACCGGCGTCGCTGCGATCGGTCTGCTGACGGCCGCTGATCCGGTGCCGGGCGGCGATCGGTCAGCTGACTCCTGCTGACCCACGGCCGGCGACTTCAGTCGAAGGCGTTCGGCGCCAGCCCCGAACGGAGTGGGACCGGCCGCTCGCAGCTGGTGACGAGGTCGATGCGTCGGCCCTCGTCGGATGAACGGACGATCGAGGTCATCGTCTCGAGGACGTGGAGCGCCAAGTCTCCCGATGCCCGATGCGGCCGCCCGTTCTTCGTCGCCGAAAGCATGTCGGCCAGGCCGATGCCCCGTTGCTGGGGGACGGTTGCCTTCTTCAACGGGACATCCCGCCAGTCGGCGGCAATGATCGAGCGGATCTGCACCGGACCACCGAACGTGTTCGGATCGGGGACCGACAGTGTGGCCTCCGAGCCGTAAATCTCGATGTTGCGGTAGCGGCTGGCTTTGACGTCAAAGCTCGTCACCAGGGTGGCCGTGGGTCCCGATGCGAAGCCGATGAGCGATGACACGTGGGTGGGCACGGTGGCAGTGACGACGTCGCCCACGCGACCCTTCGAGTGGACGACACGTTCGGCCATACCGATCCGGGCCGCCCCCATCACCGACCGCACGGGGCCGAGCAGAAACGTCAGTGCCGTGAGGTAGTACGGACCCATATCGAACAGGGGTCCGGCGCCTGCACCGTAGAAGATCTCCGGGTTCGGATGCCACCACTCCGGTCCGAAGCCGAGCATGAACGCATTGGCGGCCAGAGGCTCTCCGATCATGCCGCGGTCAATGGCGTCTCGGGCAGTCTGGAGTCCGGCGCCGAGGAACGTGTCGGGCGCGCAGCCGAGGCGCAGACCGCTGCTCGCCGCCGCCTCTGCGAGCGCGCGTCCTTCGGCGAAGTCGATGCCCAGGGGCTTCTCGCTGAACACGGCCTTGCCGGCGCCGAGCACCGCACGGGACACCGTCGTGTGGACGTGCGCCGGCGTGAGGTTGACGACGGCGTCGATTGCCGGATCAGCGAGCATCTCGTCGACCGACATGACCGTTGCGCCGCGTGCGGGGCCAACCATCGTGGCGTGGTCGCCCGCCAACCTCTCGGCGCGTCCCGGTGCCCCGTCGGCGAAGGCGGCAATGTCGATCCAGTCGATCTCGGCGAGCGTGCGGACATAGACCGGGGCGATGTTGCCGCACCCGATGATGCCAATGCGGGTCATGCCCGGCCCGCCGAGTGACCGCCGGCCACCAGGAACCCATGGCTGTCCGCCACGGCCGCGAACATGTCCGTGTCGCACCGGTCGAGCTCCACAATGTGCCATTGGGCGTCGTGCGCGGCGGCGAGGATTCGTGGCATGTCGAGCGAACCGGAGCCGACGGGCACCATGGCGCTCTTCGGGTCGTCAGCCGGGCCGTCCTTCACGTGCAGCAGGCGGACACGAGGACCATGCTCCACGATGACACTCACCGGGTCGGCCCCGCCGACGGTCGCCCAGTAGACGTCGAGCTCGGCGAAGACCGTCGGGTCGAGCTGTTCGAACAAATGCGACCAGGCGCTGCGGCCGTCGATGATCGTCTCGAACTCCCACCAGTGGTTGTGGTATCCGAGTCTCAGCCCTCGGGAGCGGGCAATCGTGTTGGTGGCGTTGAGCGTCTCGGCGCTGTGCTTCACGGCGTCGAGGTCGGCGAACGACGTCGGTGGCAGGAAGGCCGCAACGACGGTGTCACCGCCCACCGACTGCACGTCGTCGAGCAGGGGGTTCAGCACATCGGGGTCGAGGTTCCCCGCGTGCGCGCTGCACACACGCAGTCCGGTCTCGTTGGCGACAGCCATGAACTGCGCCGGAGTGAGGTCGTGGAACCCGGCGAGTTCGACGCCCACGTAGCCCATCTCGGCAACCCGACGCAGTACTGACGCGAAGTCGTCTTTCGCTTGTTCGCGGAGCGAGTAGAGCTGGACGGCGATGGGCGGGGCGGAGGTCATCCCTCCTTCGTAGACGAACCGCGGCGACGTTGCCAGCAAAGCTTCCGGGTCAGCTGAACGCGTTGGGTCGGGATCTGCGCGAAAAAGGCGCTCCGGCCGACCCAACGAGACCAGCCGACCCAACGACACCAGCTGACCCAGGAAGCTGAGCCCGACCCGGTTCCGGTCAGCCGCGGAGTTCGGCTCCCGTCGCCGACCGCACGGCATCGATGGCCGCTTGGCGCACCGCCGTGAGCTCGACATCGCCGAGGGTGCGATCGGGCGCCGAGACCCGGATCCGGTAGGCGAGACTGCGCGAGCCCACGTCCACTCCCCTACCCCGGTACACGTCGAAGAGCGCGACGCTCTGGCAGAGCTCCCCGACGCCGGTCCGGACGGCCGCCCGGACCTGATCCGCCGACACGCTGTCGGCGACGACGAAGGCGAGGTCGAAGTCACTCGACGGGAACCGGCTGAAGCTGGCGACCTCAGCACTTCGCCGCGGCTGGGCGAGAAGGTTCTCCAGGTCGACCTGGAGATATCCGACGCGGCGTTCGATCCCCCACGCCTCGGCGACGGCCGGGTCGACCTCACCGACGATGCCGAGCGGGAAGCCTGTCCCGGTGTTGACGGCCCGCCCGCTTCGGGTCGGGTGGAGTCCGGCGACCTCGGCCGGACGAACGGCGATGGCGGCGGGCACGATGCGCAGCAGCGCGATCAGACGGTCGAGGACGCGCACCGCGCTGCGGGCATCGTCGCCGTCGGCGGCGAAGGCCACGGCGAGCTGATCTCTTTCGTAGGGCAGGATCTGATCGGGACGGGGCGTTCCGAACACGTGCCCGATCTCGAAAATGCGCATCGACGGATTGCGGTGGTTGGCGTTGTGGCCGAGCACACGGAGCAACCCGGGGAGCAGGCTCGGCCTCATGACCGACTCCTCCGGCGACATCGGGTTTGCCACCCGGACAACCTCGGCACGGTGATGGGTCTTGACCAGATCGTCGTTGCCGAGAAAGGTCGACGTCCACACTTCGCAGGCGCCGTCGGCCGTGAGGAGATCACCGACGCGGCGGCGATCCGCCTGCTGTGGGGTGAGCCGGCCGACGAGGTCGGTCCGGAGCTGACGGCGTTCGATGTTGTCGTAGCCGAAGTGTCGGCCAACCTCTTCGATGACGTCGATCTCCGCCGTGGCGTCGGGACGCCACGGCGGAATGACGACGTCGTGATGGCCAGGCGCCGTGCGCGTCGGCGTGAACCCAATCGGGGCGAGCAGCCCGGCGATGGTGTCGTCGGCCAGCGCAGAACCGAGCACGAGGTTGACGCGATCCGTACGTACAGCTACGGAATGGGGAACTGCTGGTCGTGGTCGGATGTCGTCGAACGACTCGACGGTTGCGTCGGGACAGGTCAGTCGGACGATCTCGACGAAGCGTGCTGCAGCCGCGGGGATGGCCTCGGGGTCGGTGCCGCGCTCGAATCGAGCTGACGCCTCGCTGCGGAGGTTGAGCCGTTTGGCCGTGCGGGCGATACACATCGGCGTCCAGTGGGCGATCTCGAGGAGCAGGTTGGTCGTGGTTTCGGACACTTCACTCGTCAGCCCGCCCATCACGGCGGCGATGCCGACGGCAGTGCCGGCGCCGTCGGTGATCACACCGTCGGATCCGTGGCTTCCGAGCACGCGCTCCACGCCGTCGAGGGTGATGAGGTGCTCACCTTCCGTCGCCCACCGAACACCGATGCGTCCGCCGGCGAGGGTATCGAGATCAAACGCGTGGCTCGGTATCCCGAGCTCCAGCATCA
>JANOHI010000112.1:0-5974 GCA_031406385.1 Acidimicrobiia bacterium | reverse complement strand
GCCGAGCGATACCTACCGAAGGGCATCACCACGAGCGAGTTCGCCCCCGTGAAGGTCGCAGTCGACCACTACTTCGTGATGGGAGACAATCGCCCCGAGTCGTTCGACTCGAGGTTCTGGGGAACGGTCGAGCGCGAGAAGATCATCGGTCGCGCACTCCTCCGGGTTTGGCCGCCGACCAGGTTCGGTTCGATCTGATGGTCGCCGGTCAGGGTTCGAGGTTAGTGGTTTGTGGTTTCGTCGGTTCGCCCGACGCTGGCCATCATCAACTCGACATCGTCACAGTAAAGAGCATCGATCTCCATGGCCTGGAGCGACCGAAGAATGCGCTCGTGTTGCGCATCCCAGCCGAAGGTGAATAGCGAAAAGCGGTGGAACAGCGTCGTCAGGCCGAGGCTCCAGTCGGTGTGGTGCATGTTGATCCCATCGATCCCGGCTTCGTACAACCGAGATGCGTGCCGTTCGGCACCGTCGGTCAATCGCTTCAATCTCGTTGAGTCGATGAGCTTCGCGTCGCTCAGCGTGGAGCGTTGCGCCGCCAGCCGTTCCCAGCGCGGGTCGCAGAGCCACAGGTTGGCCGGCGCATTCCCTCCGACACCACGGGCGACGGCGACCGTAGCGTCGTAGGCCGAGGGGTCCTTCACGTCGAGCGAAAGTGGTAGATCCGGCCCGCACACCTCGTAGAGCTCGGCGAGTGTCGGGATGTGTGACGGAAGCGCAGCGCGTTTCACCTCGCTGATCGGCCGCTTCCGCAACGCCGTCTTGACGACGCCGTCATGATCGAGCACCGGCTCACCATCGGAGGTGAGCCACACATCGCTTTCGAGGCCGGTAGCCCCGAGGCGGAGGGCGAGACGAAACGCCTCGAGCGTGTTCTCCGGCGCGTGCGCTCGGGCGCCACGGTGAGCGAACGCGATGGGCTGTGCGAGTCGGGCGGCCACCCGTCCAACGGTACCGAGCCTCGGGCGTCATTGCGGCCTCTCCGGCAGGGAAATGTCGCAGTCCCGACACCGAACCGTCACGTGGGGAGTTGCGATCGTGGGCCCCCCGACTCATTGCGGGGAACGTTCGACCCTTCTCGCTTCAGCGTTGTTACCGGCTCCCCGATGACCACATCGTCAAACGCAGCGGTGTGATCAGCGCACTACTGCCGGGTTCGTCGTCCGTTCAGTCGAGGTGCAGCACATGACCAAAATTCGAGCTCGTTGTCCGCGATGCGGAGACGTGGAATTCGGAGTCGCGAGCATTGTTGTGCTCACCGAGTCCGGCTCCTCGACCGCCTACCGGTTCTGCTGCCCAACGTGCGGTGACCACGTATCGCGTTCCGCGGTGCCCGACGTCCTCGCCCTCCTTCGGAGCGCCGGAGTCCGTGAGGAGGCATCGGCGCCGCCGGTCGACCCCCAGCTGACCGAGGTCGACGTCGAGTCCTTCCGTCGCCTCCTCGACTCCGATTTCGTCTGGGACCGTCTGCACTCGGTCATGCGCACCGGTGACGACGCGAATCCTTAGCGTCTCACGCCAGTCGGGCGCGGCCCGGTGATCACCCGGCACCGCGATTCCCACGACGCTGACCACGGCCACTCGTAACGGCGTCCGAGTCCGCTCCGAAGCGCAGCGACCGAGCGAAGGGTTCAGCGCGGCCCCCCGGGTATGCTTTTCGGTGTGTTGAACCTTGGAGGCGGCGAGATCCTCGTCATCCTCATGATCGCCCTGCTTGTCCTCGGACCGAGCCGACTTCCCGGAGCAGGCCGCCAAATCGGCCGAGCGCTCGCCGAGTTCCGGCGCATGTCGAGCGGTGTGCAGGAGGACCTCCGCGAAGCGATGAACGTGGAAGGCGTGCGCGAAACGGTGACCCAGGTCCGCGAAGCCCTCGACGTGCCCCGAGCGATCCGCAACGAGGTGGCGTCGGCGATCACGTCAGTTGGCAGCACCACGATGAGCACGGCCTCCGCCCCGAAGACCGACCGGTCGACCTCAGCGATCGACGCACCGACACCGATCGGCGACCTGTCGATCCCGGCGCCTGATGGCGTCCAGGCCGGCGACATCACCGTCGGCCCGATCGGCGTGGACGTTCCCGCTCCAGCCATGTCGATGAACGACGAATTCGGCTCCGGACGGTGACCACCGCGAACGCAGCAGAGTCCGACGGGCGGATGACCCTTGTCGGGCACCTCACCGAACTCCGCACCCGTCTGTTCCGCGCAGCGTTGGCCATCGTCGTCGTGTCGATCGTCGCCTTCACCCAATACGGCCGGGTGCAGCTGTGGATTCTGGACTATTACCGCGATGCGGTGGATGAACCGACACGGAAGTTCATCACGCTCGGTCCGCTCGACGGATTCGGCATCCGCCTGACCCTGTCGTCCTACATCGGCCTGTTCGGCGCATCACCGGTGTGGATCTGGCAAGGCTGGCGCTTCATCGCCCCCGGCCTGAAGGCGACCGAGAAGAAGTACGCGATCCCCTTTTTGCTGTCGAGCGTCTTCCTCTTTCTGCTCGGTGCGGCGGTCGCGCTGATCACCCTTCCGGCCGGTCTCGCCTTCTTGGTCGAAATCGCCGGGCCCGGCCAGGATCCGGCGTTCACCCAGGACAAATTCGTCAACCTGCTCACCCTCATCGTGCTCGCATTCGGCTTCGCCTTTCTGTTCCCGGTCGTGCTGGTGTTCCTCCAGCTCGTGGGGGTTGTGACTCCCGGTCGGCTGCTCCGGGCGTGGCGGTATGCCATCGTCATCATCTTCGTGATCGCTGCGCTCATCACGCCGAGTCAAGACCCGTTCACGTTGTTCGGCATGGCCGGCCCGATGGTCATCTTCTACTTCGGCGCGATCGGGGTCGGAAAACTCCTGAAGAAATGACGGAGCTCGTCACCGGGCACCGCCGCCCCGCCCCGCCGGCCACGTCGAACGCGACCTCCCGCTCCCTGGATCGCTCCAGGTTCGAGACGCAACTGCCGTTCCGGCTCGATGATTTCCAGGTCGAGGCCCTCGACGCCGTTGATCGCGGGTCCTCGGTCGTGGTCGCGGCCCCGACAGGATCGGGAAAGACGATCGTCGCCGAGTATGCCGTGCATCTCGCACTCCACGAGGGCTCCAAGGCGTTCTATACCGCGCCGATCAAGGCGCTCTCGAACCAGAAGTACGCCGATTTCGTTGCCCGCCACGGCGCCGCCAACGTCGGTCTGCTCACCGGTGACACGTCGATCAATTCCGGTGCGCCGATTCTCGTCATGACGACGGAAGTGCTGCGCAACATGCTCTACGCGAACTCATCGACGCTGGAGGGACTCCGCTACGTCGTCCTCGACGAGGTGCATTACCTCCAAGACGCCTTCCGAGGCCCGGTGTGGGAGGAGGTCATCATTCACACCCCGCCCGAAGTCGACCTTGTCTGCCTTTCCGCCACGGTGTCCAACGCCAAAGAACTCGCCTCGTGGGTCACCTCGGTGCGGGGGCGGACAGAGGCTGTCATTCACGAGGAACGCCCGATCGAGCTCCGCCAGCTCTACCTGGCTGGCACCCGTGACGGTTCCGTGACGATGTTCCCGACCTTCGTCGACGGTCGGCCGAACCCGAGAGCACAGAGGCTTGAACACGAGTCGACGATGCCCGGATCCAAAGGCGGGCGCAGCTCGACGATCGTGACTCCTCGCCGTCTCGACATCGTCGAAGCGCTTCGAGACGAAGACATGCTTCCGGCGATCTACTTCATCTTCAGCCGCGCCGCCTGCACCGACGCCATGCACCACCTGTTGCATTCGAAGGTCAAGCTCACCCTTCCCGAGGAACGCCGTGATGTTCGTGCGATCGTCGAAAGCAAGATCGCGTCCCTGAGCGCAGAAGATCTCCGCGTGCTCGATTACCAGCGCTTCTTGAGCTGTCTGCAGAACGGTTTCGCCGCTCACCACGCCGGACTGATCCCACCTTTCAAAGAGGCGGTGGAGGCCTGCTTCCTCGAAGGACTGGTCAAAGTCGTCTTCGCCACCGAGACCCTTGCGCTCGGCGTGAACATGCCGGCGCGCACCGTCGTCATCGAGAAGCTGACGAAGTACACCGGCGAGCGCCACGACATGCTCACGCCGGGGGAATACACCCAGCTCACGGGCCGGGCGGGTCGGCGGGGCATCGATCCTGTGGGCTATGCGGCGACGCTGTTCACGCCCTACATATCCTTCGATCAGGTCGCGCACCTCGCCTCGCAGCGAGCGTACGAGCTCCGTTCAGCGTTTCGACCTACCGCCAACATGGCCGTCAATATGGTTCGCCGGTATCAGCGCGACAACGCGCACCATCTGCTTTCGCTCTCCTTCGCCCAGTTCCAGATTGACGCATCGCTCGTGACCCAGCGGGCGCGTCACCACCGGTTGAGCGCGGAGCTGGCGGAGACCACTGCCCGTGTTGTCTGCGAATTCGGCGACGTCGACGCCTATCGCGCTGCCCTAGAGAAGCCGCGGCCGACGCGCGACGTCAATGAACGGGCCGTGGCGGCCGCGCTCGACCAGATGCGTCCCGGCGATGTGATCGGACCGATCGGCGGTCGAGTTGACGCGACACCGGGTCGGCCCGGCCGGCCCGGCGATGGATGGTCGGTTGTCATCACCACGACCAAGCGGCGCGGACGCGACACCACGCTGCGGGCGCTCACGCCGAACGCCCGATTGCTTTCCCTCACCCCGACCGACTTCGGAGCTGTCCCGGAGGTCGTTGCGCACGTGAAGCTTCCGGTGCCCTTCCAGCCGAACAGCCGGGCCTTCCAGCAGCACGCCGCGGGGTCGCTGAGCAAGGCCATGGCGCGAGCAGCGCGCACCGGTGAAGGAACCACGCATCGACGCCGCGACCGAAACGAGCGAAGCACAACCGCCGTGCGCCATGCGGTCGAGCAGTGCCCCGACCTGCGTTCGCACCTCGTCGCCGCCAGCCATGGCGAGCGGCTTCGTGCCGAGTTGGCGCGGATCGATGCATCAACGATCAGCCGCGAACACTCCCTGACGGACCAGTTCGATCGAGTCCTTCATCTCCTGGAGACGATGGGCTACGTGGACGGATGGTCGCTCACGAAGGCCGGGGTCATGCTGGCCGGCTTATATCACGAGTCCGACCTGCTGATCGCCGAAGCCATCAGGGTCGGTCTCTTCGACGGCCTGCAACCCGCAGCGCTCGCCGGGCTCGCATCGGTGTTCGTCTACGAGGCCCGTGGGCCCGGCGCGGCAGCCCGCCGCACGGGGCGCGAGGTCGTCCAGGAACGCGGACGGAACGACGATACCCGGCGTAATCGCGACGGGGACCTGCCCGACTCGTTTCCCCGCCAACTCGCCTCGCGGTGGTGGAAGCTCTCCGACCTGGCCGAGTCCCTCGCCAGCACCGAGGCAACCGTTGGGGTGCCCCTGACTCGACGGGTTGACCCCGGCTTTGTGCATCTCGCCCAGCGGTGGGCGCGGGGCGATGAACTCGAGGCGGTGCTCCGCGACGAGGAAATCAGCGGTGGCGACTTCGTGCGCACAACGAGGACGCTCATCGACCTGCTCCGCCAGATCGGCATCGTCGCCCCCCTTTTCGAAACGGCCTCAGCGGCGCGTGCTGCGGCCGAGGCGTTGACCCGAGGCGTCATCACGGCGTCGTCGATGTCCGCGGCGCAAACCGGAATCGCGGTTGACCCGGCGGTGAGCCCGGAGCCCGCCTCGTGACGATCGGGCCGGGTTCGCCATGGAGCGTGCCCGGACGTCTCCCGGACGACGCGCCGGTCTTTGCTACCGACGCCGCATTGTCCGCCTTCGTGAACACCCGTCGGGCCGGCGGTCACGATCTCCCGATCGTCGGGCTCACGGGCGGGACGCTGTGGGACACGATCGGCGGCACCAGCGTGGTCGGGCGCCTGCGCACCGACGAGGCCCGTCACTATCCGGTTGACGTGGTTCGAGCCGACATAGACGCACGTCCCCGCTGGTTCGTAGGAACCCTGGTGGCCCGGACGCGGC
>JANOHI010000248.1:0-4774 GCA_031406385.1 Acidimicrobiia bacterium | reverse complement strand
GCGGGTCGACCTGGGCCGACATACGCGTCTCGTATCACACCTACGACCATCGAAACCGGGCCATGAGTGAGTACCAGGATTTCGTCGTCACCGAAGCGCCCAACGCACGTCTCGGGGTATTCCATGTCAACTATCCGTCCTGATCGCGCTCGGCGAGCCGTCGCCACCGTCGTCGGTGTGCTGCTGCTCAGCGCCGGCCTCAGCGTTGGTTTCGGCGCGTCGACTGCGCTCGCCGGTGACCCGAGCGTCTACGGCGCACCCCTCGCGGGCACGTCGTTGCGCTACGTCGAGTGGCAATGCTCGGCCGCTGCGCTCGGCGCCGGTGGGACGAAAAGCTCGGCGACGGAGGTGCGCGCCCCCGGCATTGCCTCGGCGGTCGGGGCCCTTTCGAAACCGACGACGTCCGGTTGGTACCGCGGTCACACACCCGGCCGCTACGTGGCGCTTCTCGACGCGACGCGCGCCGGCCGCCCCGTTCGGATTCGTGCGACGGTCGAGCTCCGGGGCAACCCCTGTCGCCTCGTCGCCTGGGTCATCATTCCGACCGTGTAGGACCGTTCTTCGGATGACAGGGTGGCGGTCGTCCGACGCCGGCGTCGATCCCGCTCGCTGAGGGTCTGCGCCGCGGGACTTCTGCGTTCAGCTGACCCGAAACTCTCCTTCCTGAAGGCACGCCGGGCCGGAATCTCCTGCGACTGCAATCCAACGGGGATTCGGCGGCGAACCAGGAGGCATGATTGCTCGACGATTTCGACGTTTCGGTTGGCGGCATGGGGCAGCAGCGGTCGCGCTGCTTGCGATCGGTTCGACCGCATGGGTTGTCACCCATCGAACCGTCAAGCCGAGCTACGGCGGGAAGCCGTCGAAGAGCCTCGGCTTCACGCTCCCGAGCAGAGCCTCAGCGCCAGTTGACTTCGGCGTCCCTATCGCCGACGCCCTGGCGGGTCCGAACACGATGTCGCCGACCGCGGCCGACACGACACAGGCACTCATTCCCTCGTCGGTCGACCATTCGGCACAGGTGTTTCTCGACGCAATTGTCCAAGGCGACGCGGTCACTGCGTTTCCTCTGCTGGCAAAGAAGGACCGGAACTTCTTCGGATCACCCGAGCAGTTCGGGGCAAGCCTGTCCAGGGCGGCGCCCTGGTTGGCAGCCCGATTCGTGACATCGGGGTCGACCGTCGTGGCGACCGTGCAGCGAACGCCGGAGCTCGACGATGCGCTCGGCCTCATCACTGCCGGCACGACCATCACGCTGTCGGCAGTCGAAGAAACCGGTGTTTGGCACATCGATTGGAGAAATCGCATCGCTTCCGCCGAGCCGACGCTCAGCGACGCACGAGCGACAGGTGACGTGCTGCGCTGGGCTCAGGCGCGACAAGCCTGCGGGCCCGTGGCAAACCTTGAACACGCGACGGGACTCGCCGGTGTGGCGGGCTTTGCTCCAGCGTTGTGCGGGGCCAAGGGCGAGGTTTCCGTGGGCGACGTGGCATCGCTGGAGGAGCTCGACGACCCGGGACTGTTCATCGATGCATTCGGCGGCGACGTGATGCGCTGGGGTCGCGTCGTAACCCTACGCGCACCTATCGATATGCGGGTTGTCGTGGCGCCGGTTGGCGACAGATGGGTCGTCGTTGGAATCGATCGCCCGGGGACGCCTGTTGAGGTCCCCTCCTCGTAGGCCCTCATGCCAACGATCCGAAGTCTCTTTCTCCCGTCCTTCACGGGCGAGTCGGAGCGTGATGTGCCGCGCTCCGACAACACCAGGCGATGAATCCATTCTTCATCGCTGTCCCCCCAAACATGCATTGAGAGGAAACCCAATGAAAACGAATCGACGCAGAAATGCGTTGCTTACTGCAGGGCTGGCCGCCGTCATGGCAGTCGCATCGACAGGCCCGATCACGGCTTCGAGTCATCGCGAAGCTCCAGGCATCACCGAAGACCCGGTTGCGGACATCACGGATGTGTACGCATTCGTGAGTCCGGATCGACCCGACACGACGACGCTCATCATGAACGTGAACCCGTTCGAACTCCCGGGCGGCGGACCGAACTTCCACAAGTTCGGTGACGATGTGCTCTACGAACTGAAAGTCGACAACAACGGCGACGCCGTTGAAGACGTCACGTATCAATTGCGGTTCAAGACGACGAACACGAATCCGAACTCGTTCCTCTACAACACCGGTCAGGTCACATCGCTCGACGATGCCGATCTCAACGTGCGTCAGACCTACACGCTGCGCGAGATTCGCAACGGTCGGCGAACGATGCTCGCATCCGACGTTCCGGTCGCACCGGCGAACGTCGGTCCGCGCTCGATGCCAGACTACGCGGCCCTTTCGAGCGCCGCAGTCCGCCCCGCGTCGAACGGGATCACGACGTTCGCCGGCCCCCGTGACGACGCGTTCTTCGCTGACCTCGGATCGATCTTCGATCTCGGTGGACTTCGCCCGTTCAACTCGGCGCACGTCATTCCGTTGCCCGCAGCGACCGGCCGCGATTACCTGGCCGGCTTCAACGTCCACACCATCGCCCTGCAGATTCCGACGAGTCGGCTCACCGCCGGCGATCCGGTCATCGGCGTGTGGGCCACCACTTCCCGTCGCAGCGAGAACGAGCGGGGCAGAGGTGACGACGGTAGGTGGCAGCAGATCGCCCGTCTCGGACAGCCGCTCGTGAACGAAGCGATCATTCCGATCGGACAGAAGGATCTGTTCAACAGCTCACCCCCGAGCAAGGACGCCCAGTTCGCCAAGAGCGTTCTCGAACCGGAGCTCGGAAAGCTGATTCCCTTCCTGTATCCGGGCGTGAACGTACCGACGACGGTTTCGGCCGGGCTCGGTCTGGGTGGACGAGAAGATCTTGCGACCATCTTCTTGACGGGTATTCCGGGCGTGAACAAGCCGGCCAACGTGAAGCCGGCGGAGATGCTGCGCCTCAACACGACGACGGCAAGCGGATTCCCGAACGGGCGCTTGCTCACCGACGACGTGATCGACGTGGCGTTCCAAGTCATCGCCGGAGCAACGGCCTTCTCGCCAACGTTCAACATCTTCCCGAACAATGCGCTCGGTGACGGTGTGAACGCGAACGACAAGCCACTTGGAACGGTGTTCCCATACCTGGCCGAGCCGTTCTCCGGCTACGGCGCGTAACGCTTGATGGCCTTGACGATGGTCCCCTCGCTGCCTCAGCGATCGGGCCATCGTCGAGGTCGTTTGTTTTTCAGCGCTGATCCGTCCGTCCTCGGCCGATGCACGGCGCCCGCGACGACCAGCGATCGGCGGGCACCTTCGCGACGACTCCGTGTGCGATGTCGGCGGCCACGGCGAGACACCTGGCTCCGACGCCGGAGCGAGCGGGTCGATCGGGCGGACTTTCGGGCAGCGACGCCGTTTCTGGCCGACGGTGGTGGACAGCGGCCGGTCCCAACGGGATCATTGTGTGGGCGCCGGGGATCGGTGCCTCGTTCACCTGGACGAGTTGTTCCCGGCTACGTGGGAGGCTGCCATGGAGGATCTTGAGCGCGTCTCGGGCGACGGGGTCCAATCGGTTCGGGCCGCGGCGACGGTGGCCACAACGAGGCGCCATCCCGTTTCGCTGCACTCGTCGCTCGGCAACCGGGTCATCGCCCGCACTCTGTACCGGGAGCCCGCCCCGGAGGACGAGATGGTCGACGCGGAGAACGACCGTCCGTTCGCGACGTGGCACGGCGGGGAGGGGATGGACGGGGAGAAGGTCAACGCAGAGCACGGCCCCTCCTTGGCGCAGCGTGCCCCGAGCACGACCGACCCCGCGGCTCACCGAGGGTCGGATCTCAGTTCTGATCCGTTCATCCGACCCCAGGAGGTCGGATCTCCAACCAGAACGTCCGGAGACGGTGGAGACGTCGCCATACGACCGACCGTCGGCCGGCAGCCGGCCTTCCTCATCGCATCCGTCCAGGCCGCCGCGGGGAACCGAGCCGCACGGAGCGCGGTCCACCGGATCGCCGACACCCACCACGCCGCCGTCATCGAGCGCTCTGCCGACATCCAGCGCGATGCCGTCATCCAGCGTCGCCCAGCGAACGCGCCCGCACGCACCAAGCACAAGCCCGCGGACGCCGCCGACCTGCTTTCGAAGGCGTTTGCGAAGCTGACGTTCACGCCCGAGCAGACGTCCACGCTGCAGAAGGCACTCGATGCCCGGGCGGCCATCAAGGAAATCGACGAGGACCCCGTTTGGCGAAGCATCCTGTCCAGCGACACGCCGAAGAAGGATGCGATGCGGACCGAGCTGCGAGAGTGGCGCAAGGACGACATCGTGGGCCTGGGGGTGGCGACGAAGCAGGTGCTCTCGGGCGACATCCTGCTGAAGACGGCGGAAGGTCGGGCCAAACGCGAGGCGCAGTTCCGTGAACAGCTGTACGCCACGATGCTGACGTACCCGGTGACGATCCCGGTCAAGGCCGGCGAGGTGACCCCCGCGCTGGGGCCGATGAAATGGGGTCCCGCCGACTGGGTCCTCGGCAACGACGGCGGCAAGGTGTCGTTCGCCAACCTGATCGCGTTGCAGAAGTTCGGCCTCGCCTACGACGCAGCCATCACCAAGGACGAGATCGCATCGAAGGACGAGCTGCTGGAGCTGCTGCGCTCGGGATCCCCGTACGACATGGCGGGCAAGAGGCTCGGCGAGATCTTCGGCTACGTCTACAACTCGACCGTCAAGGTGGGCAACGAGCTCGGGAAGATCGGCGGCTATGTCGACGACGCGCGCGGTCGTCTCG
>JANOHI010000082.1:0-3804 GCA_031406385.1 Acidimicrobiia bacterium | reverse complement strand
GGTGCGCCGAATCTCACCGCAGTGCTGATCACGCACCTGCACAGCGATCACATCACCGATCTGAGCGATGTGATCACCACGCGTTGGATCATGACGTTCCAGAAGACGCCGCTGACCATCGTCGGTCCTGTCGGCACTGCTTCCGTTGTCGGCCACATCATGGCGTCACTGCATCTAGACGTTGGCTACCGCATGGCTCATCACGCCGATCTCGATCACGAGCCACCGGTTGAAGTGATCGAGGTTGGGGCCGGTCCCGTCGCCCTGCCCGGTCGGGTCTCGATCATCTGCGCGCAGACCGATCACAAGCCGGTCGAGCCGAGTGTCGGCTACCGCTTCGACTTCGAGGGGGTCGCGGTTGTGGCGGCCGGCGACACCGTGCCGTGCGCCGGTCTCGACACGTTGTGTCAGGGCGCGAACGCGTTGGTGCACACCGTGATCCGCAAGGACATCATCGCCAATGTTCCGTTCCAGCGGATGAAGGACACACTCGACTACCACTCGTCGCCGGAAGAAGCCGCCCAGACGGCGCAACGCTCCGGCATCGACACCCTCGTGCTCACCCACTACGTGCCCCCGATCCCGACCGGAGGAGCAGGCGACGACTGGCGTGCGCTCGCCGCGGCGCACTTCTCCGGCGGCATCGAATTGGGCGACGACCTCCACCAGGTCGTGGTCCGTCCCCGCTGACCCCTCTTCGTAGCTCCGCTTTCTCACCCAAGAAGGAAACGACTCCATGAGCGACACCCGCAGTCCCCGCTATGGCCAGGTCAACCGCGACTACGGCATGAAGCTCGCCACGACACCGCCAGATGAAGACGGTCCGGTGTGGATGGTCAACCTCATGAAGTACAAGAAGGTGGCCGACTATGCCGACGGTCGGGCGAGCACCGTGTCGGGCCGGGAGGCCGACGACATCTACGCGCCGGTCGCCGTGCTCGGTGACATCGGAGCGCAAATCGTGTTCGTCGCCGATGTTGATCAGCAGTTGCTCGGTGACTCGCCGATCTGGGACCGGGTCGCCATCGTGAAGTACCCGACGCGCCGGTCGTTCATCGAGATGCAGACGCGTCCCGATTTCAAGGACAAGCATGCCCACAAGGACGCCGGAATGGAGTTCACGATCGTCAGTGGATGTGTTCCGATCGCCTCGCCGACAATGCCGGCAGGCGTCGCCGAAGTGGACTGGACCGATGTCGCCCATCCACCAACCGCGGAAGATGGACCGGTCGTGGTGCTCCACGTGCTGCGGTTTGACGCCGAGTCGGCGAGCCACGAAACGCCCGACGAGATGGCGGCGTACCAGTCAGCGGCCGCCGCTGCAGCCGTACCCCACGGCGTGCGCATCAACGGCTGGTTCGCCGTGGAAGGCACGATCGTCGGCGACGGACGAACGTGGGATCAGATCCGCTTCAACGAGTTCCCGAGCAAGGCCGCGTTCATGGCCGTGGCCATGGACCCGGCCCGCCTCGAGGCACAGAAGGCCCGCCGCGAAGTGGCCATCGCCGACACCTACACGATGATCCTGCGTCCGACCATCAACCGCATCGCATCCTCTATCGCCTGAGTTCGCTACGAAAGAGTTCGGGGTCTCCGTTGCGCTGAGCAACGCAAGCCCCGAACTCGGGAACACCCCGGCCCGTCGGTTCAACGAGACGTCGCCACGGTCCGAAGCCCAATACCCTTCGAAGAAATTCTTCCGGCCATCACTGCGCGGGCCCCGTTCTGTCACACCCCCTTCGTACACTTGTACGCATGGAAGTCATCGACCCCGCCGAGATCATGAAAGCGTTCCGCCGCGTCGACCTCCGCGCCGCTCGTGCCGTTGAACTGCGTGGAGCGCTCGATGACATCCGCTGCGTCCGGGCGCGACTCGACCGCGTCGAAGCAGAAGTCGCCCGTCGACTCGAGACCGTCACCGGCACGCCCGAACGCGATGTCGCCAAAGGCGCGCAACGGTCCAACCGACACGGCGCGAAAGTCGTCGCTCGCGCTGCAGCGATGGCTAAGACACCAGAACTCTCCGACGCACTCGATGCCGGAGTTCTCGGCGGCGACCACGTCGACGTGTTCGCCAAGGTCTTGACCGCACTTGATGGTCCGGTGAAAGCACTGCTCACCGAACCCGCACCCGAACTCATCGAACAAGCCGCCACATCCGGCTCCACCCCGGAAGAGTTCGCCGCCAGCCTCAACGCCGCCGCCGAGCAGATCACCGCCAACGGCGGCATCAGCCGACTCGAGCGCCAGCGCCGCGCCACCCGCCTACGCACGTGGACCGATCGGGCCACCGGGATGTGGCGGCTCTCCGGTACGTTCGACCCGGAGTCTGGCGTGCAGATACACGGCCGCCTCGAAGCCGCGATGGCGGCGATGTTCGCCACGAAGACTCCGTCCACGGCGCCGACCGACGCCGGCGAGAGGCAAGACCACCTGCGCGCCCTTGCTCTCCTGGCGTTGACCAAAGGTGTAGGCGGCTCGAAAGCTCCGCCCGCCGGGTCGAAAGCACGACCGGCCGACCCGACCGAACCGGAACCCACCAATGAGGGCGCGACGGACCAGCCGACATCACCTGATGAATGGGACGAGTTCGCAGCCGAGGTGGGAACGGATTCGAGACGATTCGGACGACCCGAATGCGTCTTCGTGATCGACACCACCAACCTCGGCCAAGACGGCAAGCCAACCGTCGACTGGGGCATTCCCGTCACCATCCCATGGGCGCGGGTCCAAGACCTCTGCACGAACGCCGCCATCCGACCGATCATCGTTCGAGACGGTGCCGTGATCGACGCCGACGGCGAGTTGAACCTCGGCCGCACCACCCGACTCGCCAACCGTGCCCAACGACGCGCCGTACGCGCCATCTACGCCACCTGCGCCGTGCCCGGCTGCAACGTCGCGTTCAACCACACCAAACCACATCACGTGCACTGGTGGCGCCACGGCGGACCTACCAACTTCGCCAACCTTCTTCCATTGTGCAGCCAACACCACCACGCCGCCCACGAAGGCCGGTGGCTGCTCACCCTCGGACCCAACCGCGAACTCACCATCGAACTTCCTTCCGGCCAGACCATGCGGACGGGGCCACCGAGCCGACGACCGGCCGCTGCGTGAGCGGCGCAACGAGCTCGATGGTTGCCGACCTAGTTGCCGCGTCTGTTCTTCCTCGCGGCCACTTCGAGCCCGTCGAGGATGAGGTCAAGACCGAAGTCGAACTCGTCGCCGTAGGCGTAGCCGGGCTGCAGCGCGTGTTCGGTCACGAACTCGATGAAGTGCGGATAGCTACCGGCGGCGAACAACGGCTCCATCGACGCGGCGAGGTCCTGCAGATCGTCCCCGTTGTCGAAAGGCAGGTTGACCTCCTGCATGACGAAGCCGTAGATGTAGCTGTCCATCATCGAGAACGCGTGCGCCGTCATCAGGAGCGAGAAGCCCGCGGCGCGGCAGCAACCGATCACGGCGTCGTGGTGACGCAAGGTTGCCGGGCCGGGCGATGTCCGGGACTCCATGATGCTGACCGACCACGGATGCCGACGCAGTGCGGCGCGGACCGATGCTCCTCGTTCACGCATCGCTGCTTTCCAACCGATGTCAGAGCGGGGTAGGTCGATTTCGGCGAAGACCATGTCGACCATGCCGTCGAGGATCTCCTCCTTGTTGGCGACGTGGTGATAGAGAGACATCGCCTCCACCCCCAGCTCCTCGGCAAGCTTGCGCATCGAAGCGGCGTTGGGATCATTCACGCACAGGGAGATCAGTGCCGAGGCGTCCCAATACCTCACCGCCCCCCCTCACGCT
>JANOHI010000062.1:0-16751 GCA_031406385.1 Acidimicrobiia bacterium | reverse complement strand
AGATGGAACAACTCGTCACCGAGATCACGGACGGTCTGCTCAAAAACGGCTTCGATCCCGGGACCGACCCCGAGGAACGGAGACCCGGTTCGACGAAGGAGAACAACGGGCGAGTACCGGAGTGGGTGGGGTGTATCGGTGACAGGACCCGGGAACGGTCGTTAAGGGGCGCGGCCCGGGAACGGTCGCGAAGCGGAGACGACCCGGGAACGGTCGGGGGGAAACGGACAGCCACGGGTTCACGCCGCGAGCGAACGACAAAGAACGCTGCAAGACCGTCGCGCCCGGCTGCTACCGTTGTCGCCGCGCCCTCTTAGCTCAGTCGGTAGAGCATTTCCATGGTAAGGAAAAGGTCGTCGGTTCGATTCCGACAGAGGGCTCCAATCGTCTTTCTCGCGCGTTTCTCCGCGTCGGTCGATACCTTTCCAGGGAGGGCGCCCGAATCGTGCCAGGTCCCGGTGCGGTCGCCCGGTTGTCCGCGGCGAAATGGTGCCCGGCACAAGCCCTGTCGCGCTAAAGTAACCGGGCCCTTGTGCCCCTACGCCTGCGTCGGAGCCCATCGGGGCGGCGTAGCTCAGGTGGTTAGAGCACACGGCTCATAATCGTGTTGTCGTCGGTTCGAGTCCGACCGCCGCTACTCCGTCCTTCGTTCGTACCCACCCACATCACCAAGGAAGTATCCAAAATGGCAAAAGCCAAATTTGAGCGGAACAAGCCGCATTTGAATATTGGTACGATGGGTCATATTGACCATGGGAAGACGACGTTGACGGCGGCGATTACGAAGACGTTGCATGATCATAATCCGTCGACGGCGTTTACGCCGTTTGATCAGATTGATAAGGCGCCGGAGGAGAAGGCGCGTGGTATTACGATTTCGATTGCGCATGTGGAGTATGAGACGGATAATCGTCATTATGCGCATGTGGATATGCCGGGGCATGCGGATTATGTGAAGAACATGATTACGGGTGCGGCGCAGGTGGATGGTGCGATTTTGGTGGTGGCGGCTACTGATGGTCCGATGCCGCAGACGCGTGAGCATGTGTTGTTGGCGCGCCAAGTTGGTGTGCCGGGGATTGTGGTGGCGTTGAATAAGTCGGATGCGGTTGATGATGAGGAACTTTTGGAGCTTGTTGAGCTTGAGGTTCGTGAGCTTCTCACCAGTTATGAGTTTCCGGGTGATGACACGCCGGTGGTGCGGGTTTCGGCGTTGAAGGCGTTGGAGGGTGATCCGGTGTGGGCGGCCAAGATCATGGAGTTGATGGCGGCGTGTGATGAGTTCATCAAGTTGCCGGAGCGGGCGTTGGATAAGCCGTTCTTGATGCCGGTGGAGGATGTGTTCACGATTACTGGTCGTGGCACGGTGGTGACGGGCAAGGTGGAGCAGGGCATCGTGAAGGTGGGCGATGAGATTGAGATTGTTGGTTTGCGGACGACGCAGAAGACGACGTGTACGGGGGTGGAGATGTTTCGGAAGTTGTTGGATCAGGGTCAGGCGGGTGACAATATTGGTGCGCTTCTTCGTGGTACGAAGAAGGAGGATGTTGAGCGTGGTCAGGTGTTGTGTAAGCCTGGTTCGATTACGCCGCATTCGGATTTTGAGGCGAATATGTATGTGTTGACGAAGGATGAGGGTGGTCGTCATTCGCCGTTCTTCAATAATTATCGTCCGCAGTTTTATTTTCGGACGACGGATGTGACGGGGACGATCAAGTTGCCGGAGGGTACGGAGATGGTTATGCCGGGTGACAATTTGGAGGTCACGGTTGAGTTGGGTAAAACGATTGCGATGGAAGAAGGCTTGAAGTTTGCTATCCGTGAGGGTGGCCGTACCGTGGGCGCCGGCCGCGTCATCAAGATCCTCAAGTAAGCCCCCATCTCCCGCTCGACGGGAGGCGCGGAACGAACGACCGAAGGGCCTGGAGCGATCTGGGCCCTTCGTGCATGACGTGCCCGATTCGACCGTGTCGGTCCAACGCCGATCGCCCGTCGTGGGGCGTCGTGCCGCTACGATATGTCGCCGATGGTCGACCTCGACGAGACGGTAACGGCGGCCCAAACGGGATGCCCGAACGCGTTCAACGAACTGGTCAAGGCCACCTACGCCGACACCTATGCGTTGGCCCTTCGTTTGGTCGGCAATGCCGACGATGCCCGTGACGTGGTGCAGGACACGTACCTGCGCGCCTTCCGAGCCATAAGTCGATTTCGCGGCGACGCAGCCATCGGAACGTGGCTGTTCCGCATCACGTCGAATTGCGCCCACAACGTCCTCCGGCGTCGCCGATCCACCGAGACGCTGACCGAAGCAACCATTGCCGTCGACCACGATCCCGACCACAACCCGGAGACCGCCGCCGAAGGCAACGAATTCCGAGCCCGTTTTCTCGCCGCTCTCTCGCTCTTGCCGGCAAAGCTCCGTGAGGTCGTGGAGTTGCGTGAGGTCGCGGATCTCTCCCTCGACGCGATCGCCAAGAAGCTTGGGATCACCGAGACGGCCGCCAAAGTTCGCCTCCACCGCGCTCGAGCGAAGCTTCGCGAGCACCTCTTCCGCAGTGACGAACCGACCCCGGAGAACGTCGTCGAGCTGGGTCGCCACATCGTCTTTGCCGAACCCGACGTCGACGCGCGTTCGGTCGCCTGACCGTCTCAGCCCCGACACCGACCGCCGCGTGAACGGCGGACCAAGGTCCACGTCAGCGGTGCTGCGGGCCGTCCGTGCCGGTCGGATCCGGCGGCAGCGGTGCTACGCTCGCGGGTCCCGGAATTCCGCAGTTCCGGTACTGCCGGGCCACCGGCACGCCAAGGGTCGTAGCTCAATTGGTAGAGCACTGGTCTCCAAAACCAGCGGTTGGGGGTTCGAGTCCCTCCGGCCCTGCGGACAAGCCGGAGGCGTTGCGCCCCCGGATCTCGTCGCGTAAGGGAGCAAGAAGTGAACCGAGAAACCAAACGACTGTTGCAGCGCCAGGGAGCCGTCGATGCCGCCGGAAACCCCGTAAGGGCCGCCCGGACAGCCACTCCGAAGGCGGCATCGGAGCGCACCCCTCCGCGTCAGTACCTCGGCGAAGTTGCCACGGAACTCAGAAAAGTCGTGTGGCCGACCCGCGACGAGGTCCGCAACTACGCCATCGTTGTGCTCGCCATGTTGGCGATCATGACCGCGATCACGTTCGGATTCGACTTCGTCTTCGCCAGGTTCGTCCTGTTCCTCTTCGACCGCTGACCGCTGCTCTCGTTCCGCCCCAGCCACCACTGCCGCTTGCCCGAAAGACCCCGAAACCATGAGTGACGACTTTTCCGACGACGCGCCCGTCGACGACGCCCCTGTGGCCGAGACCGCCGAGGTTGCCGAGGCCGTCGCCCCGGTCGAGGCCGCAGCACCGGCTGCCCCCGCTCGGCCCGAGAGTGCCTACGACCGTCCGGGCCGGTGGTTCGTGATCCACAGCTACGCCGGCTACGAGAACAAGGTCAAAACCAACCTCGAGAGCCGCATTGCCTCCATGAACATGGAGGAGCGGATCTACGAGGTGGTGATCCCGATGGAAGAAGTGGTCGAGATCAAGAACGGCAAGAAGGTCGTCGTGCAGAAGAAGGTCTTCCCTGGCTATCTGATGGTTCGCCTCGAGCTCGACGACGACAGTTGGTACGTCGTCCGCAACACCCCCGGCGTGACCGGATTTGTCGGCTCCGGCGCCAAGCCGACGCCGTTGTCGCGACGCGAAGTCGAGAACATCCTGGTCACAAAGGTGGAAGGCGAAGAGCCCATCCGCAAGTCCAAGCCCCGGATGGAGCACGAGGTCGGCGAGAGCGTCCGGGTCAAGGAAGGACCGTTTGCCGACTTCACGGGAACCATCGCCGAGATCAACGATGTTCAGCTCAAGCTCAAGGTCCTCGTCAACATTTTCGGGCGCGAAACTCCAGTGGAGCTCGACTTTGCTCAGGTGGCCAAGCTCTAAGGGCGGGACGGCGGAGCGAAGACTTCGTCGTCGAAATCCCACCATGGAGCGACCAACTCTGTTGTGACGTTGCTGTCGTTGCCTCGGAATCGTGGGTGACGCTGGTGCTGTAACCTTTTCCGTTCGTCTCGCCGGTCGCATTCTGCGTTCGGCCACCTCTTGAGGAAGCCCGCCGTGGCAAAAAAGCAAGTCACCGCCATCGTCAAAATCCAGATTCCGGCCGGTAAGGCCACGCCAGCGCCGCCGGTCGGCACCGCGCTCGGTCCGCACGGTCTCAACATCATGGAGTTCGTGAAGGCCTACAACGCCGCCACGGAAAGCCAGGTCGGCACGATCGTTCCGGTCGAGATCACCGTGTTCAACGACCGCACCTTCACCTTCAAACTGAAGACCCCGCCAGCACCGGTGCTGATCAGAAAAGCCGCTGGCGTCGCCAAGGGCGCCTCGAAGGTCGGCATGGAAACCGTCGGTCAAATCACTGCGGCCCAGGTCACTGAGATCGCCATCATCAAGTTGCCCGACCTCAACTCCATCGATCAGGCCGGCGCCGAAGAGATGATCCGTGGCACCGCTCGGTCCATGGGCATCAAGGTCGTCTGAGCCTTCGCACCACGTTTCTCCGGCTGTCGGCCCGCCTCCTGGCGTCTCCGCCGTCGCACCAACAACCCACCCAGCACCCGGGACGACCTCGCCCGATGTGCGCTACGAAAGGATGAGGGAGCATGCCTACAGGCAAGCGTTACGCAAATGCAGCAAAGCGATTCGACCGGGCCCGTCACTACACCCCGGCCGAAGCGATCGATCTGGCCAAGAGCCTGTCGAGTGCCAAGTTCGACGAGACGATCGACGTTGCCGTCCGCCTCGGCGTTGATCCCCGCAAGGCCGATCAGATTGTCCGTGGCACCGTCGCCCTTCCGGCCGGTACGGGCAAGACCGTCCGCATCGCCGTGTTTGCCGCCGGTGACGCCGCCCAAGCCGCTCGCGACGCCGGCGCTGACATCGTCGGTGCCGACGACCTCGTGGAGAAGATCAGCGGCGGATTCCTCGACTTCGACCTCGCCATCGCCACACCGGACCTGATGGGCATGGTTGGACGCCTCGGCCGCCAACTCGGCCCCCGCGGCCTGATGCCGAACCCCAAGACCGGCACGGTCACGACCGACGTCGCGAAAGCCGTCACCGAGTTCAAAGGTGGCCGCGTCGAGTACCGGACCGACAAGTTCGGCAACATCCACGTGCCGATGGGACGGGCCAGCTTCGAGGCCGATTCCCTCGGCAGCAACTTCAAGGCGATCCTCGATGAGCTGCAGAAGGCCAAGCCCGCATCGGCCAAGGGGAAATACATCCGCTCGATCGTCGTGAGCTCCACGATGGGCCCCGGCATCAACATCGATCCCGGCAAGCTCAAAGAAGAAGTGGCCTGAGCACAGCGCGTGGTTCTCGTGCTTCTTCGGCGGCACTAGTGTTTGACCTCCGTTTCCCGTAGTACCCGTTCCACCACAATTTCATCCACCTGCGCTGCAGACATCCGGTGTCTCGAATCACCAGCCCTCGGGCAAGGCGGTTCGAACGTAATGAGTCCTGTGAGGACTCGCCCGACGAGGCGAAGGCCGCTTTCCGAGCATGAGCTCGGCTTGGGGCGTTCGAACGTCGACATCGATGCTCGAACGCCTTTTGTAGTTCCTCCGGAAGGAGGTTTCCATGGAAAATCCCAATGCCGACAAAGTCGCCCTCGTTGAAGAGATCTCGAATCTCTTCGCCGGCGCCGACGCCGTTTTGCTCACCGAGTACCGCGGTCTGGCCGTCAAGCAGCTTGGAGAGCTTCGGGCCACCCTGCGTCCCGCCGGCGGTCAGTTCCGCGTGTTCAAAAACACGTTGGTGCGGATCGCTGCGCATCGTAACGGACTCGATGCCGACTCGATGCTCGTCGGTCCGACTGCGATCGCGTTCGTCAAGGGCGATGCCGTCGAAGTGGCGAAGATCCTTCGCGACTTCGCCAAGACCAACCAGAACCTGATCGTCAAGGGTGGTGTCCTCGGCACGAAAGTACTCACTGCCGCTCAGGTCAGCTCCCTCGCCGACATGCCCCCGCGTCAGCAGGTGCTGGCCGAGATTGCCGGTCTGTTCGCCGCGCCGCTGTCGCAGTTCGCCAGCCTGTTGGCCGCTCCGCCCCGCGATTTCGTCTACGCCCTCGCGGCCCTGGCCGACAAGAAAGAAGCTGCCTGAGAACGGCAATGAGGATCCTTGGCGGGAGAAGCCGGAAACGGCTCGCTCCAGCCCACCTGCGGTGACCGGGCAACGTCGCCACCCCTAAACGCACTCGGTGCCGCCACGTGCGGACACCCCACCAGAAAGAACACGAACACCATGGCTTCAGTTAACGAAATCCTCGACAGCATCTCGGCAATGACCGTTCTCGAGCTCGTCGATCTCAAGAAGGCGTTCGAAGAGCGCTTCGACGTCACCGCTTCCGCCCCGGCGATGATGATGGCTGCCGCTCCGGCCGCCGACGCCGCCCCCGCCGTCGAGGAGCAAGATGAGTTCGATGTCATGCTGACCGGCGCCGGTGCCAACAAGATCGCCGTCATCAAGGTTGTCCGCGAGCTCACCAAACTCGGTCTCAAGGAAGCGAAGGACGTCGTCGACAGCGCCCCCAGCGCCGTCCTCTCCAAGGTTTCGAAAGACGACGCCACCAAGGCCAAGGCTGCGCTCGACGAGGCTGGCGCCACGTCTGAACTCAAGTAGTTCTTTGCCGCGTCGGCGGCCGGCATCGCTGGCCGACCCGACGCCTGAGGGTGGGCAAACCTCCTTCCCTTGCGCATCAGGCACGATGTTTTCGAAGGTCCGGTCGCTCTTTGGCCGGGCCTTCGTCGCGTCGGAGAGCCTGCGCACTGCACCTGGTCAGCGAGTGATTTCCCGGCCCGACGGCGAAGACACGCAGGCGCGCGCCGACCCGCCCCAAGGACCTTCTTCACGCTCGGTGCTTGACCTTGCCCCATACCGGCGTTTACCCTTTGGCGCCAAGAACACCGACCCGAAGCTGGGCGGTTCCGGGGAGACAACCGGACACCTGAGCAGCACCGCTCTCTATCGGCGTGTGTTTGCCCCGACATGAACACTTAGTGACGCGCGTGCTAGGTTTGTCGGTTGCCGTGCGCGTCGTCCTCCTTCAGCAGCTTTCTCTGGCGACGGCGCGCGTCTGCGATGAGCTTGCATCACCGAAACGTGCTGCTTGTGCTGTCCCGCTGCGACTCCTGCCCGCCCATCCTTCCCACGAGGAGTGAGGACATCCATGTCCACCCCGCCGCCCCGTGAACGCTTCTCCTTTGCAAATTTGGATGAAGTACTTCCCCTCCCCGACCTGATCGACGTACAGAAGTCTTCGTACCGTTGGTTCCTCGACCACGGCCTCCAAGAAGCCTTCGCGGACATCAGCCCAATCGAAGATTTCAGCGGAACCCTCCGCCTCGAATTCGAGTTTGATCCGAACGACCCCGATCTCCGGCCCGAGCCCAAGTACTCCGTGGAGGAGTGCCGGGAGAAGGACATCACCTTCTCGGCACCGATCTTCGTCCGCGCTCGCTTCATGAACGCCGCCACCGGCGAAATCAAAGAGCAGACCGTCTTCATGGGTGACTTCCCGATGATGACGGACAAGGGCACGTTCATCATCAACGGCACCGAGCGTGTCGTTGTCAGCCAGCTCGTTCGCTCGCCGGGCGTGATCTTTGCGCCGGGCCGTGATGCCAAGACACTCGTCACCGGAACCATTCACCCGTACCGCGGCGAGTGGATCGAATTCGATGTCGAGCAGAAGCCCGGCAAGGACGTCACCGCCGGCGCGCGTGTGGCCCGCAAGCGCCGGCTCTCGATGTTCGTCATCCTGCGCGCCCTCGGCTTCACCGAAGAGTTGCACCCCGGATTCCTCGATCGCTTCGTCGGTCACTTCTCCTTCCTGGAAGCCCAGTGGGAGAAGGAGCGCGGCCAATTCGCCACACGCGAAGAGAGCCTCATCGAGATCTACAAGAAGGCCCGTCCGGGTGAGCCGCCCTCGATCGAGTCGGCCCGTGCCTACTTCGAGAATGCGTTCTTTAACCCGAAGCGCTACGACCTCACCCGCGTCGGTCGTTATAAGCTGAACCGCAAGCTCGGCGAGGAGATCATCCGGGTCCGCGACCTGTTTGACCTCGACATCGACGTGCCGGCGATCGGCCACGACGTGCTCACGCCCGCCGAATTGCTGGCGAGCTGCACGTACCTGCTTCACCTGGCCGACAGCCAGGAGGGCTACCGCCTCGACGACCAGGACCACTTCGCCAACCGCCGCATCCGCAGCGTCGGCGAGCTGATCCAGAACCAGGTCCGCGTCGGCCTCAGCCGCATGGAGCGGGTCGTCCGTGAACGCATGACGACCCAGGACGTCGAAGCGATCACCCCGCAGACCCTGATCAACATCCGGCCGGTCGTGGCGGCCATTAAGGAGTTCTTCGGAACCTCGCAGCTGTCGCAGTTCATGGACCAGGTCAACCCGCTCGCCGGGCTCACCCACAAGCGGCGTCTCTCGGCGCTCGGCCCGGGTGGTCTCTCTCGTGAGCGCGCCGGCTTCGAAGTGCGTGACGTTCACTCGTCGCACTACGGCCGTATGTGCCCGATCGAGACCCCGGAAGGCCCGAACATCGGCCTGATCGGCAACCTCGCCACCTACGCCCGGGTGAACGAATACGGCTTCATCGAGACCCCGTACCGCAAGGTCACTTCCGGACGGGTGTCCGACGAGACGAATTACCTTCCGGCCGACGCCGAAGAGGAATACGTCATCGCCCAGGCCAACGCCAACCTGGACGACAAGGGCTCCTTCACCGGAGGCCGTGTCCTCGTGCGCCGCGCTCCCCAGGGTGCCAGCGTCCGTGTTGGCGCCGCCGGCAACAGCTACTCGTCCACCAGCGAGGTCGACTTCGTCGAGCCGACCGAAGTGGATCTCATGGACGTGTCGCCCAAGCAGATCGTTTCGATCGCCACGGCACTCATTCCGTTCCTCGAACACGACGACGCCAACCGTGCCCTCATGGGTGCGAACATGCAGCGCCAGGCCGTCCCGGTCGTCCGCCCCGAAGCTCCCTACGTGGGCACCGGTGTGGAAGGCCGCGCCGCTCGCGACGCCGGCGACGTGATGATGGCCGATGGTCCGGGCGTGGTCACCGAAGTCAGTGGCGAGCACGTCACGATTCAGTACGACGACGCCAAGCTCGGCAAGAAGATCCACCGCCTGGCCAAGTTCCGTCGCTCGAACCAGAACACGTGCATCAACCAGCGCGTGAAGGTCAGCGAAGGCGACCGCGTGATCGGTGACGAAGGTGGCCGCGGCCGCGCCACGGTGCTCGCCGACGGTCCTTCGACCGACATGGGCGAGCTCGCTCTGGGCAAGAACCTTCTCGTGGCATTCATGCCGTGGGAGGGCTACAACTTCGAAGACGCCATCATCTTGTCGGAGCGCATCGTGCGCGACGACGTGCTCACCTCGATCCACATCGAAGAGCACGAAGTCGATGCACGCGACACCAAGCTCGGTGCCGAGGAAATCACGCGCGACATTCCGAACCTCTCCGAAGAGATCCTCAAAGACCTCGACGAGCGCGGCATCATCCGCATCGGTGCAGAAGTGGAGCCCGGCGACGTGCTGGTCGGCAAGGTCACGCCGAAGGGCGAGACCGAACTGACCCCCGAAGAGCGCCTGCTGCGCGCCATCTTCGGTGAGAAGGCCCGTGAAGTCCGCGACACCTCGCTCAAGGTTCCCCACGGCGAGTCCGGCAAGGTCATCGACGTGCGCGTCCTCACCCGCGAAGACGGCCACGAGCTTGCTCCCGGCGTCAATCAGCTGGTTCGGGTCTACGTCGCCCAGAAGCGCAAGATCCAAGAGGGCGACAAGCTCGCCGGACGTCACGGCAACAAGGGCGTCATCTCGAAGATCCTGCCGGTAGAGGACATGCCCCACACCGCCGACGGCATGCCGGTCGACATCATCTTGAACCCGCTTGGCGTTCCCAGCCGCATGAACGTGGGCCAGGTTCTCGAAGCGCACCTCGGCTATGCGTCGCGGTGGGGTTGGAAGGGCGCCGACAAGGCAACCGCTCCGATCCGCGGCACCGAGTCCAAGACCCGCCCGAACACGACACCGGCCATTTGGTCGTCGACCCCGGTCTTCGACGGAGCGCACTGGGACGAGGAAGGCACCCGCCACACCACGATCCAGAACGCGTTCCGCACGCTCAACCCGGAGTCGGCCGACGGCGTTCGCCTCATGGGTGACGACGGCAAGATCCAACTCTGGAACGGTCGCACGGGCGAGCCCTACGACCAGCCCGTAACCATCGGCTACATGTACATCTTGAAGCTCAACCACCTCGTTGACGACAAGATCCATGCCCGTTCCACGGGGCCGTACTCGATGATTACCCAGCAGCCCCTCGGTGGGAAGGCCCAGTTCGGTGGCCAGCGTTTCGGCGAAATGGAAGTGTGGGCCCTCGAGGCCTACGGCGCCGCCTACTGCCTCCAGGAACTCCTCACCATCAAGTCCGACGACGTGCTCGGTCGAGTCAAGGTCTACGAGGCGATCGTCAAGGGCGAGAACATTCCCGAGCCGGGCATTCCTGAATCATTCAAGGTGCTCATCAAGGAAATGCAGTCGCTCGTTCTCAACGTCAAGGTCGAATCGAAGGCCGGCGGCGAGATTGAGATGCGTGACATGGATGAAGACGTGTTTCGCACTGCCGAGGAGCTCGGTATCGACCTGTCCCGTCCGGAGCGTGGCTCCGACGAAGAAGACGCCCGCCGTGCTGCTGCACGCGCCGAGCGTTACTGATCAGTCCGACGTTCACACACGATCACGTTTAGGTAGAGAACACACACATGCTCGACGTCAACGATTTCGATCGCATCACCATCGGCCTTGCCACCGCCGACGCCATCCGCGGATGGTCACACGGCGAGGTCAAGAAGCCGGAAACCATCAACTACCGCACCCTTCGTCCCGAGAAGGACGGGCTCTTCTGCGAGAAGATCTTTGGCCCGCAGAAGGACTGGGAGTGCTACTGCGGCAAGTACAAGCGGGTCCGCTTCCGCGGCATCACCTGCGAGCGTTGTGGTGTTGAAGTCACCCGCTCGAAGGTCCGTCGCGAGCGTATGGGCCACATCGAGCTGGCCGCTCCCGTCGTCCACATCTGGTACCTCCTCGGTACCCGTTCGTGGCTGGCGTATCTCCTTATGGGCACCGAAGCGAAGGAAGAGCTGAAAGCCAAACAGCTCGAGAAGGTCATCTACTTCGCCGCGAACCTCGTCACGTGGGTCGACCCGGAGCGCCGGCAGGCCGACCTGCCGAACCTCGAAGCTGAATTGCGCGAAGAGCTTCAGCTCATCGAGCGTGACCGCGATCTCGATCTCGACCGCCGCTTCAAGCAGCTCGAGGCCGACATCGAGCAGCTGGAGAAGGACGGCGCGAAGGACTCCGAGATCAACGCCAAGCGTCGCCTCGCCGAGAAGGAGATCACCGGCATGCGTGATCGTTCGGCCGCCGAGTACGACTTGCTGAAGCGCACGTTCGACGAGTTCAAGTCGCTCCATAGCCGCAAGATCCTTGAAGACGAGATGCTTTGGCGTGAGATGAAGGATCGCTACGGCGACTACTTCCGCGGTGGAATGGGTGCCGATGCCATCAACTCGCTGATCAACGAGCTCGATCTCGACGTCGAGGAGCAGAAGCTCCGCGCGCTTATCGACGCGGTGCCGGCCGAAGGCAAGAAGCCGTTGTCGGTGCAGCGCAAACAGAAGGCCATCAAGCGCCTCAAGATCGTTGCGGCCTTCAACCGCCGCGACGAGAACGGCAAGCGCAGCAACGACCCGCGCGCCATGATCCTCGGCGCCGTGCCGGTCATCCCGCCGGATCTCCGACCGATGGTCCAGCTCGACGGTGGCCGCTTCGCCACCTCCGACCTCAACGACCTGTACCGCCGCGTCATCAACCGCAACAATCGTCTCAAGCGGCTGCTCGACCTTGGCGCACCCGAGATCATCGTGAACAACGAGAAGCGCATGCTCCAAGACGCAGTCGATGCGCTGTTCGACAACGGTCGCCGCGGCCGTCCCGTCACCGGTCCGGGAAACCGGCCGCTGAAGTCGCTCTCCGACATGCTCAAGGGTAAGCAGGGCCGCTTCCGCCAGAACCTCCTCGGCAAGCGCGTCGACTATTCGGGCCGTTCGGTCATCGTGGTCGGACCGACGCTCAAGCTGCACCAGTGCGGTCTGCCGAAGCTCATGGCACTCGAGCTGTTCAAGCCATTTGTCATGAAGCGCCTCGTCGATCAGGAACTGGCGCAGAACATCAAATCGGCCAAGCGCATGGTCGAGCGTCGTCGCGCCCAGGTGTGGGATGTCCTTGAGGAAGTCATCAAGGAACACCCCGTCATGCTGAACCGCGCACCGACCCTGCACCGTCTCGGCATCCAGGCGTTCGAGCCGGTCCTCGTCGAAGGCAAGGCCATCCAGCTCCACCCGCTGGTGTGCACCGCCTTCAACGCCGACTTCGACGGTGACCAGATGGCCATCCACCTGCCGCTCTCCGCGGAAGCCCAGGCCGAAGCTCGCATCCTCATGCTCTCCGCGAACAACATTTTATCGCCGGCCCATGGTCGACCGATTGCCGTGCCTGCCCAGGACATGATCATCGGCACGTACTACCTCACGCTCATGCGTGAAGGACTCGCCGGCGAAGGCCGTCACTTCCGTCATCTCTGGGAGGTCGAGCGGGCCTATGACAACAAGGACATCCACCTCCACGCCCGGATCACGCTGCGCTCCACGGAGCGTCGCTACGGCGGCGTCGAAGGCGGGGATCCGGTGTTGCTTGAGACGACCGCAGGCCGTCTGATCTTCAACCAGTCCCTTCCCGAAGATTTCGGCTTCGTCAACTACGTGTTGAAGAAGAAGGAGGTCACCACCCTCGTTGAGCGTCTGGCCACGGAGTACCCGAAGGCCGTTGTGGCCGAAACGCTCGATGCGATCAAGAACCTCGGCTTCCGCTACGCCGCCCAGTCCGGTCTGTCGATCTCGATCAACGACGTGCAGACGCCCGTTGCCAAGCGCGAGATCCTCGATCGCCACGAGACCGAAGCACTGAAGATCGAGAAGAACTTTGTGCGCGGTATCTTGACCAACGACGAACGCCGCGAGCAGGAGATCAACATCTGGACCGAGGCCACGGCCGAAATTCAGAAGGCGATGCAGGACGTCCTCGACGCTGATCCGATGAACCCCATCAACATGATGGTCGGCTCTGGTGCCCGAGGCAACGCGCTCCAGGTTCGTCAGATCGCCGGCATGCGCGGCCTCGTGTCAAACCCGAAGGGCGACATCATTCCGCGCCCGATCAAGTCGAACTTCCGTGAAGGTCTTTCGGTTCTCGAGTACTTCATCTCGACTCACGGTGCCCGCAAGGGTCTCGCCGACACCGCACTGCGAACCGCCGACTCCGGCTACCTGACCCGTCGTCTCCACGACGTGTCGCAAGAGCTCATCGTGCGCGAGGAAGACTGCGGCTCGACTCGTGGTCGCTGGCTCGACTACGTCGGACCCGACACCGCCACCAAGCGGGCCTACCTGGAAACGTCACTTCTTGGTCGCTTTTTGGCCGAAGACGTGGTGTGTGCCGACGGCGAGATCTTCGCCCGCGGTACCGACGTCACCCAGGAGATCCTCGATCGCCTTCGTGATGACACCGGGGTCGAGCGAGTCCGTGTTCGTACCGTTCTGGCGTGCGACGCCGAGTACGGCGTGTGCATGACCTGCTACGGCAAGTCGATGGCGTCGGGTCGCACCGTCGAGCTCGGTGAATCGGTCGGCGTGATCGCCGCCCAGTCCATTGGCGAGCCGGGCACCCAGCTCACCATGCGTACCTTCCACACCGGTGGCGTTGCCGCCGGCAAGGGAGAGTCGCTCGACATCACTGCCGGTCTTCCCCGCGTGGTCGAGCTTTTCGAAGCTCGTACCCCCAAGGGCAAGGCCGTGCTCGTCCGCAACTCCGGCGTGCTTCGCCTGGGCGAGGAGGACTCCAAGCTCCGCAACTTCATCGTCGTCGCCGACGACGGCACCGAGGAGCTCTACACCGTCCCGATCAAGTCGAAGCTCTTCCCGAATGTGCTCGATGGCGCCCACGTGAACGCCGGCGATGCGCTGAACGAGGGTCCCCTCGACCCGAAGGAGATCCTCGATATCAAGGGCATCCGGGCCACCCAGGAGTACCTTGTCGACGAAGTCCAGAAGGTGTACCGCGATCAGGGCGTGTCGATCCACGACAAGCACATCGAACTGATCGTGCGCCAGATGCTCAAGCGAGTGTCGGTCCAGGATTCCGGCGAGTCCACCTTCTTGCCCGGTGAGCGCGTCGATGCTCGGATCTTCTCGATCATCAACCGCCAGCTGCGCGACGAAGGCAAAGTGCCGGCCGAAGGCCGTCCCGAGTTGATGGGTATCACAAAGGCGTCTCTGGCCACCGAGTCGTGGTTGTCGGCGGCGTCGTTCCAGGAGACCACCCGGGTGCTCACCGAAGCGGCCATCGAAGGCCGCAGCGACAGCCTCCTCGGTCTCAAAGAGAACATCATCATCGGCAAGCTCATCCCGGCAGGAACGGGCATGCCCCGCTACCGCGATGTGGCGATGGAAGTCGAGGGTGTCGTCGCCACGGTTGGCGCCGCTGCCGAGAGTCCGGAGAGTCTCGCCGCATGGTTGGCCGGCATCAACGCCGACCTTCCGCCGGCTCCTACTGCCAACTACGACGAATCGGTCCTTTCGGCGCTGGCTGCCGACGAGGCCGACGCCGAATCCCGCCGGGCCGAGGCCCTTCGGGTGCTCGGTGGTAACCAGGCCTGAGCGCCAAACCATCTCAACGCTGAGACGACCTCGCCAGAGGCGGGGTCGTCTCCGTCCGCCTCTGCTCCGTGCCGCGCTGGTACGGTGTCGGAGGCTCCCGGTCCGGTCGAGCCTTGCTTCCGCCTGTCCGTCAGCAGTTCCCAGTCGGCTATGCTTTCCCGTTCCGTGCGCAGGGCTATCGCCTCGCCACGAACACTGTTTTCGACAAACCCTATTCGTCACGTCACACGACACCAGCGTTACCTCGGAGTACTACGTGCCCACCATTCAGCAGCTGGTCCGCAAGGGCCGCGAGTCCAAGGTCGAAAAGTCCAAGACCCCGGCCCTCAAAGGTTCGCCGCAGCGTCGCGGTGTGTGCACGCGCGTCTACACGACGACTCCCAAGAAGCCGAACTCGGCTCTGCGCAAGGTCGCCCGCGTCCGTTTGAACTCCGGCGTTGAAGTCACCGCCTACATCCCGGGCGAGGGCCACAACCTCCAGGAGCACTCGATCGTCCTGGTTCGTGGCGGCCGTGTGAAGGACCTGCCGGGCGTCCGCTACAAGATCATCCGTGGCACGCTCGACGCCGCAGGGGTCAAGAATCGCAAGCAGTCCCGTTCCCGCTACGGCGCGAAGAAGCCTTGACCTGCGCCCCGTAGCGCCGCTCGCCTACAGACCAACGAAGAACAAGGAACGCAACCACCATGCCTCGCAAGGGTCCAGCCCCCCGCCGTGAGATCCTCCCGGATCCGGTCTACAACTCGGTTCTCGTCTCCAACGTCGTGAACAAGGTGCTGCTCGAGGGCAAGCGCTCCACGGCCGAGAAGATTGTCTACGACGCAATGACGAAAGCCGCCGAGAAGGCCCAGGCCGAGCCGCTCGCCGTCCTCAAGCGAGCAATGGACAACGTCCGCCCCGCGCTCGAGGTCAAGAGCCGTCGAGTCGGTGGCGCCACCTATCAGGTGCCGATCGAAGTCAAGCCCCGCCGGGCCAACACCCTGGCCATTCGTTGGTTGGTCGAAAACGCCCGCAAGCGACGAGAACGCTCGATGGCGGAGCGTCTGGCCGCAGAACTGCTCGATGCCAACAACGGCGTCGGTGCTTCGGTCAAGAAGCGCGACGACGTGCAGAAGACCGCTGAAGGCAACAAGGCCTTCGCGCATTACCGCTGGTAACACCGTCGGTTCGTCACGAGCCGAGCATTACCACTTCCTTGACAGCCTGACCCACCCCACTTGAACTGAACGAGAAGACAATGGCCCGCGAGTTCCCCCTCGATCGCACCCGCAACATCGGCATCATGGCGCACATCGATGCCGGGAAGACGACGACGACCGAGCGCATCCTCTACTACACGGGGAAGAGCTACAAGATCGGTGAAGTGCACGACGGCGCCGCGACCATGGACCACATGGTGCAGGAGCAGGAGCGCGGCATCACCATCACGTCGGCGGCGACCACGTGCGTTTGGAACAACCACCGCATCAATATCATCGACACACCGGGCCACGTCGACTTCACCATCGAGGTGGAGCGCTCGCTGCGCGTGCTCGACGGTGCCGTCACGGTCTTCGACTCGGTTGCCGGTGTGGAGCCCCAAACCGAGCAGGTTTGGCGTCAGGCGAACAAGTACAAAGTTCCGCGCATGTGCTTCATCAACAAGATGGACCGCATCGGCGCCAACTTCTACCGCACCGTCGACATGGTCAAGGATCGTCTCGATGCGACCGTCGCCATCTTGCAGCTCCCCATCGGGTCGGGCGGTGCCGAGTCCGACAACCCGTTCGTCGGTCTCGTCGACCTGGTGAAGATGAAGGCGCTCATCTGGAGCAACGAAGAACTCGGCGCCACGTGGGACGAAGTCGAGATTCCGGCCAACATGGTCGACGAGGCCG
>JANOHI010000058.1:0-3898 GCA_031406385.1 Acidimicrobiia bacterium | reverse complement strand
GGTCGAGTTCGACGTCCCCGATTTCGACGACGGCGGGATCGAGCATGCCCGCTACGCCGCGGAACGATACGAGCGCGGTCTGGCCGAGTACCCGGGCGACGACACGGTGGCGCAGCGGTTCCTGATGCCGGTGCTCGTCGGCCAGTTCGACCCGAAGCAGAAGCGGCTCACCCACGAGCAGTCAGCGGACCGGTGGTGCGACGATCTGCGCGCTTGTGGGTTCACGGCGGTCACGAGCACGCCGATCTTCCCCTACTGGTGGGGCGCCGCCGTGTTGATCCAGGGCGCGGGTGCGCTCTAGGCGTCAGTGCAAGGTGACGGGAAGGTTCGGCTACAGAAGCGGCTTCACCGTTTCGATCATCGCCCGAAGCGTCGGCTCAGCGGCTGCGGCATTCGGGAAGGTGAAGCCGGGCACGATGATCTCGTCGACGCCGAGGGCGGCGTAGGCCCGGATCTGGTCGGCCACTTCTTGGGCGTTGCCGATGATCGCCGGTCGGCCGAGGTCTCGTGAGCGGAGCTTGTCGGCGAAGGCCTGATCGTCGGTGAGGAACAGCAGCGCGGCAATCGTCTTGTCGATGGTTGCCGGGTCGCGGCCCACGTCGGCGCAGTGTCCCTCCAGGATCGCAAGTTTCTGCGAGAAGAGTTCCGGGGTCGCCCAGACGTTCCACTGATGGGCGTGCTTGGCAACGATCTTCAGCGTTCGCCTCTCCCCGCCGCCACCCACCATAAGTGGAAGCGGTGACTGCACCGGCTTGGGGTCCAACGGTGCATCGGTGAACTTCACGTGCTCGCCGTTGAACGTGGTGCGGGCTTGCGAGAAGAGCAGGTTCAGCGCCTCGCACGTCTCGTCGAAGCGATCCATGCGCCACTTCAGTGTGCCCATCTCCATGCCGTATGCCGCGTGCTCGTTCTCCTGCCATCCAGCGCCGAGACCGAGCGTGAACCGCCCTCCCGAGATCTGATCGAGGGTCGCCGCCATGTTGGCGAGCAGCGCCGGATGCCGGTAGGTGTTGCCGAGCACGATCGTTCCGAGCCGGATCGTCGGTACACACGAAGCAAGCGCGCTGAGCGTCGTCATCGCCTCGTTGACGACCCCGTCGGCCGGCGCCGGCGCGTTCGGCATGAAGTGATCGGAATACCACAGGCAATCCCATCCGAACTGCTGCGCGCTCTGCGCCGTGGAGAGCGTGTCCGCCCAGGGGTACGACGTGTTTATCCAGTAGCCGAAACGCATCCACGCACCTTATGGCCCCGGCGACCGCGGTCCCATCTCAGTTTCTTGTGCCCCGCTCACATCGCCCGGACGCGGACCGGCACACCGGTCATGTGGGCCTGGCTCGACAGTGGTTCGAAACTGCCGGGCCCGACGGGGAGCAGGGCGTTGGGATTCGATCCGGGATTCGCTGCGGCCACGCGCATGCGGGGGCTCGCCGCGTGACCCCACCCGTGAACCATCGAGACCACGCCTTCCATCAAGTCATCGTCGATCTCGACGACTGACTCGATCTCACCATGGGCGCTGGCGACAATCACTGTCGACCCATCAACGAGGTCGAGCCGAAAGGCATCTTCTGTGCGCATACCAAGTGGGTTGAAGGTTCGACCGTTTCGTTTCATCCGTTCGACGTTGGAGAACCACGAGTTGTGCATCCATGCGTCGCGCTTGTGGATGAGCAGAAGCTCGCCCTCGGCTCGTCTCGCCGCTCCTGCCCTCCCTTCGTCGAAGAGAACGTGGCTGCGTTCGAGGGCTTCAGCAAACGACGGCGGACAGCAATCGATCAACCCGTCGACGGTGTGAACTTGATCCGAGAAGAACGATCCGGGGAGGGGTGGTGCCAGTTCGCGCGGCTCGTGATCATCTTGCAGGTCGGCCAACGACAGACCGCTCCCACGCTCCAACATATGCCGCCACTTCGACCAGGGATCTGGTTCCTCTCCGCCGGCCAGGCCGTCGTAGAGGTTCGGGCGGCCCATCTTCTGGAGGAGTCGGTGGGCGATCCACCATTCCGGCCGACGCTCCCCGAGCGGTGTGACGACCGCAGGTGTGTACTGAGCGAAGGGCCGGGCGCTCGTTCCGAGGTTGACGATGTTGAGATCGTCGCGCTCATACATGTCGGTCGAGGGGAGAACGACGTGGGCATATTCGCTCGTGGCACTCGGATAGATGTCGATGACGACAAGAAGTTCCAGTTGCTCGAACGCCTTGCGCAGCCGGTCCTCGCCGGCGATCGACAGGAGCGGATTGCCGGCCACGACGATCATCGCCCGAATCGGGTTGTCACTATCCAAGATCGAGTGAGACATCATCGTTCCGGGGAGCGACCCTCGACGAAGCCGGCCGAACTCGGTCTCGGCATAGCCCTGCTCCGGCGAGCCAGCACCCGCACGAGCGTTGGGATAGAAGCCGTCGCTCTTGAGGTTTCCGCCGATCACGTCGAGTCGGCCGGTCACAAACGAAAGCATGTGCACGAGCCAGTAGGCGAGAGTGCCCTGACGGCCCATGTTGATACCCGTCGAGGCATGGACGGAAGCGCGTGGCGTAGACACCCAGGCACCGGCGAGTTCTCGAACCGTGTCGGCCTCGATGCCGGTGACCTCAGCTGTCCGGTCCGCCGGATACTGGGACACGTATGCGCGCAGATCATCGATTCGCCGACCGTGTGCAGCGATGACCGACGTGTCGAATCCGTCGAGGCGGTCGATCTCATGCAGCAGTGAGGCGAGGAACCAGACGTCGGTGTCGGGTCTGATCAGGACGGTGTCACCGACCCCCTGCTCCGGCGTTTCGATCCGTCGAGGGTTGACGAACACCATTCGTGCGCCACGTCCAGCAGCGCGCTTCATCTCACCGAGCACATTCGGAATCGAATAGAACGAGGCCTGTGAAGCACGCGGGTTCTCACCGATGATCAGACAGAGGTCAGTAGTGGCGAGGTCGGGAATCGGGTGGACTGTGCTGGAGCCGAACACGGCTTCACTGGCGACGAACTTGTTCGCGCAGTCCTGCGTTCCCGACGAAAACGACCGTCGGATTCCCAGCGTTCGAAGCAAGGTCCCCGTATGGAGTTGACCGAGAGCGTTGAACGCCGTGGGGTTGCCGACGTAGGCACCCACGGCGCCAATCCCGTGCTCGGAAATGATGGCGCCGAGTCGGGTGGCGGTGTGTGCGAGAGCAGCGTCCCAGTCCGCGGCCTTCCACGTTCCGTCGGCAGCGCGGAGCATCGGCGTGTTCAGCCGGTCGGGATCGTGGTGGAGGTCAACTGCGGCAAGGCCTTTGTGGCACGCAAAGCCTTTGGTAACGGGGTGCGACCGGTCTGGCGACAATTTGACGAGCCGCCCTTCCTCAACGGTCGCGATCAGGCCGCAACTCGGTTCGCAGATGCGACAGAACGTCTTGACCTGTTCGTGCGTGGCGTCATTCGTCATGGCGGGCCCCTGTCGCGAGATGGCGACAGTCTCGCCGGTCGACCCGGGCGAAAGCGAGTCATCCGCGACGAGAACCGCCGGGGACGGAGATCTCCGCACGAACTCGGACCCGGAACGTACCGACGTCGGCCGAGCAACGTCTCACCATGAGCCGGCGAAACCGTCCCCGTCGGTGCGCCTCCGGCCTGGTGCCGGTACGATCGCCCGAACAACGCGGCCGGATCGACACGGGCCGCCTCAGCGCAGGAGCGATCATGACCGCAGCCGGAATCGATGTCACGCCGTTCTCTTCCGCCCTCGGCGCAGTGATTTCCGGGGTCGACCTGTCGGTGCCGCTCGACGACGCCACGTTCGCAACGATCCGCGGGGCGTTCCTCGACCATGGGGTGATCTTCTTCCGGGATCAGGACATCACCCCGGAACAGCATCTGGCGTTCGCCCGACGCTTCGCCCCGATCGACGTCAACCGTTT
>JANOHI010000496.1:0-21053 GCA_031406385.1 Acidimicrobiia bacterium | reverse complement strand
GGCCCGTAACGTCGACCCGATCATCGACGGGATCAACACCGGCACCCACGAGTGGGGTCAGTTCCTGAAGGACTACAAGCCCACATATTGGTAAGCGCGCTGAGACTCTCTAAAGCGCGCTGAGGTTTCCGCGATCCGGGTAGATCAACCGATCCAGGCAAGGATGGCATCGACGAGTTCCGGACCGCAGTCGTCCTGGATGAAGTGGCCGGCCGGGGAGAAGGTCTGGTGAGGCTGACCGGCGGCGCCGGGAATGGTGTCGGCGAACGAGGGCTGGTACCCGCCGAGGACGATGTCGCCGGGAGCCCAGAGGGTGAGCACCGGTTTCGTCCACGTGCGCAGCACGTCCCAGGCTGCCCGGTTGGCCGGCACGGCGGGATCGTCGGGCGACGTGGGAACCAACAACGGGAATTGGCGCGCGCCGGCCATGTGCTGCTCATCGGGGAACGGGGCGCGATACGCGTCCATCTCGGCCTCGGTGAGCTCACGAGCCTGGACGGCACGCTTGAGCATGGCGCCACAGTCCATGAATTGCATGGTCTGTGAGACGCGTTGCCACATCATGAACCCGTCGGCCATCTGCGACCCGTCGGGGAGAGCGGTATTGGCGATGACGAGACGATCGAACCGCGACGGGTTCTCCGCTGCGACACGGAGCCCGAGAAGGCCGCCCCAGTCCTGGCAGAACAGGGTGATGCCGTTGAGACCCAGGGCTTCGACGAACTGGCGGAGCCAGGCCACGTGTCCGGCGTAGGTGTAGGCCGCCCGCTCGATCGGTTTGTCGGACCGGCCGAACCCGATCAGGTCGGGAGCGACGACCCGCCGCCCGGCGGCGACGAGACCCGGGATCATCCGCCGGTACAGATAACTCCATGTGGGCTCGCCGTGCAGCAGGAGGGTGACCGGACCGTTTGCCGGTCCCTCGTCGATATACGCCATCCGCAGACCGTCGATCTCGACGTAGTTCGGTGCGTAGGGGAAGTCGACCAGGTTGGCGACCCGATCGTCCGGTGTGCGGACGAATTCGATGCCGTTGGGTGTGCGCTGCACGTGGGTCTCGCTCATGGAGGGAAATGTATGGCCAACTCCCGTTCGGACCTAACTACGAAACGTTTGCTGCGCTTCCACGTGCCGACGACCCGCGGCCGGCTGAGGTGAAAGGGCTCGCGGTGGGACTGAGGGCTTGGGTCAGCGGCCGGACGTGACTCGTTGGGACGGTGGGGTGTGGGTGGGCCGGGGTGCAGGTATGGCTCCGACCGAAGCCCGACGTGGCGGATTGCGTGTGATCGCAGCGCCTCACGCTGCGGCCGGTCGTCGCCGAGGTGGTCCGGTTCGCATGATCTGGCCGGTGGGAAGTTCGATGGTGAGTTCGCGATCCGGTCCGAGCGTGAGCAGCCAACCACCCTCGTGCGCAGCGTGGTGGTGCTTGCTGCACAGCGGAAGGAGATTGGCGAAGTCCGTCGGACCGCCGTGGCGCCACCAGTGCACGTGGTGTGGCTTGGTGTGATCGAAAGCGACCGTGCAGCCGGGTACGGCACACATGGCGTAGACGGCGCGCAGTGCGCGTCGCTGCGCACGGTTCGCCAGCCGGGTGGTGCGACCGAGGTTCAACTCACCGTCGGCGTCGATCACCGCACCGTCGCGCACGATCACCGGTCGGATCGTGGCGTTGCGGCACAGGTCCTCGACCCGCTGCCATGGAATGGTGATCGGGATTCCCCAATCCACGGTCGGGTTCCCGTCTGGTCCAAGAGAAGTGGTGTCGATCACCACAATGCATTCGGGTCGGCCGAAGCGTTTCGACGGTGTTGTCAACTCGCTGTCGTAGCTGTCCCATTCGTCGAATTGACCGGCACCCGATGATTCGGACGCTTCGGTTGATTCGTCGGTCGTTGTAGCTTCGGTGGGTCGATGCGACGACGAACTCGACCCGAACTGACCGACGCCTTTGGTCAACGTGAGCAGAGCGAGAGCGCGAAGATGATCCTGCTTCTCGCCCGCTTCGGTCGGCGCCGTGGACGGAGTCTTCGTAGCGAACAGCGCCGCCATCGTGGCTTCGAGGCGTCCGTGGATTCGAGCGCCGGACTCCGGATCGAATGAGCCCGAGAGCCGCCACATCCCGGTGGCTCGATCGGTCCACGTTCGCAAACGGGTGGCGCGACGTTGCCGTTCGAGCCGGCTGATCCCACCGTCGGCGGCGATCTGTTCCGCTGCGGCATGGAGACTGGCGGCGAACTCCTCCGGGGTAGAACCCGACGTGGCGGCTCGTTCGATCAAGCTGGGTGCGGCTTCAGTGAGCTGTGACTTCACCGGACCTTCGAGCGCACCGAGAACCTTGGCGAACACATCGACGTGCTCGCCTCCGAGATCTCCCGCCTCGAGCGCATCCGACAACTCCGGAGTCTTGGCCAACGCTGCAGCGCGAGCCATGACCTTTCCCCCATGACGGTTGGAGCGTTGCGCGCCCTTGGCGACATCTCGTTCCGGCGTGCCCGTGACCGTTTCGAGTCGCCGGGCGACTTCGGCTTCGACGCGGTCGAGTCGCGCCCGGACGCAGCGGATGTTGTCGAGCGCACCACGCAGTTCGTCGGCACGAGCAGCGCGGAGGTCGACGCGGCGAAACCCTTTCATGATCTCGCTGGGGTCGATGATTTCCATGCGTACAAGTGTACGAAGGGGGTGTGACAATCAAGCGGCCCCTTTGGAAAATCTCCCGAATCCAGGGTGCATGGCCGGCATGAGGCACCAGTTCGACGTGCTCCTGCGGTAGCCGAGCCACGAACTGCTTCGCAGTTTCGGCACCGCCATCAGGATCGTCCTCGCCCCTTCTGCGCTCCAATACCCGGCCTCATCCGATCCCGCGCCTCAGTTGGCACTCGCCCGCATCGAGTTCCGGATCGGTCAACCAGACCGACGGGAGACTGAACACCCGAGAACGACACCCAGATCCTCTTCAACCCACACACTCCCGGCTTCTTGCGGGTGGTCGGCCAGCAGGTTCGCGCTGGGAGCGAAGATGTCAAGACCGATGCCATGACCGGGTCAACTTCTGGCATCATGTCCGGACGCGCTGAGTGGATTTGGTGCCTCCCGCAACGGAAGGGAGCGGTGTGCAGCCGTCAGGGACCGTAACATTCCTGTTCACGGACATCGAGGGATCCACGCGCCTGTGGGACCGCTATCCCGAGGCCATGAGGGCTGCGCTTGAGAGACATGACGAAATCATCCGCGGAGTGATCGCTCAGCGCGGAGGCGTCGTCTTCTCCACTGGCGGCGACGGCGTCGCCGCAGCGTTTCACCGCTCCGAGGAAGCCGTGATGGCTGCGATCGAGGGACAGGTGAGCCTTTCGAAGGAACCGTGGCCGGAGCCGATTGCTATTCGAGTGAGGATGGGGATGCACACCGGGGAGGCGCAGGAACGCGAGGGCGACTACTTTGGGCCGCCACTGAACCGCGCCGCTCGGGTGATGGCCGCAGCAAACGGCGGTCAGGTGGTCCTCTCATCGGCCACCGCAGGCGTTCTCGGGCGCGCTCCGGGTATCGGCCTTGTCGATCTCGGCCTCCACCACCTCAAGGGTCTCGCCGACGCTGTGCATCTGTTCGGGGTGAGCGTGTCGGAACTGCCATGGGTTGATCGGCCGCTTTCGACTGTCAATGGGATGACGGGGAACCTGCCCCGTCCACTCAACGATTTCGTCGGTCGACTCGACGACGTCGAACGCATCGCCGTGGAGCTCACGCAGCAGTCGCTCCTCACCCTCATCGGACCCGGGGGAGTTGGCAAGACCCGGTTAGCGACCGAGATCGGCTGGACCGTGCACGAGGAGTTCCCCGACGGGGTGTGGATGGTGGAGCTCGCTACGCTGTCCGACGACACCGCTGTCGTTGCGGCCGTGGAGTCCACCCTGGGGGTGCACCGCCAGCCCGGCCGCGAGCCGCTCGACTCCCTCGTCGAGTGGCTGCGCGGACGTCGTCTCTTGTTGATCCTCGACAACTGCGAGCACCTCACCGCAGCGGCGCGCCGTATAGCCATGGTGGCAATGTCGCGCTGCCCAACGGTGAGCATCCTGGCAACCAGCCGCGAGCCGCTCGGGATACAGGGTGAACGAGTGCATGCCGTGCAACCCTTGCGCGCCGAGTCCGACGGGGTCGAGTTGTTCTGCAGTCGAGCCACGGCAGCGGACTCGCGTTTCACGGTCTCCGAAGACGACGTGGAAGTGATCGCCGCTCTCTCAAGAGCGCTCGACGGGCTGCCACTCGCCATCGAACTCGCCGCAGCCAGGATCCGAGCGATGAGCCCAAGCGACCTGCTGGCCCGCCTGGGTGACAGTTTCAGGCTCCTGCGTGGCGACAACCCAATCGCGCCGGAACGCCACCAGACGCTACGGGCGACAGTCGACTGGTCGTACCAGTTGATCAGCAGAGAGGAACAGATCCTGTTCGACCGGCTGTCGGTTTTCGCCGGCTCGTTCGACCTGACGTCGGCAGAAGTGGTGTGCAGCGATGACACGATCCAGGAGTTCGATGTCGCGGCGCTCCTCGGATCACTCGTCGACAAGTCGATGGTGACGTCGGATCGAGTCGGTCGCACCGCCCGGTACCGAATCCTGTCGACGCTGCGCCGCTACGGCGAGGAACGGCTCGCCGCCGATGCCGACCAGACGCGGGTCCGCAACCGTCTCCTCGCCCATCACGTCGCGCTCTCGACGAAGACGAACTCGTCACGGCTCGGTCCGAACCAACAAGAGCTCGACGCTGTCTTCGCAGCCGAATGGGACAACATCCGGGCGAGTCTGCGATGGGCGATCGCCGAGGATGCCCGGGATTGCGCCGACGCTATCGTCGCCGCCACCGGCCCGTACGCGAGTTGTCGAGCGCTTCGGGAGCATGGTGAGTGGGCCCGAGACCTCGTCGAACTCGACCGACCGGACCGGCATCCGAGCCCCGTGACGTTCGGATGGGCCGCACACTGGGCTCTCGGAACCCCTCAGGCTGAAGCCTGGGCTGAGCGGGGCATCGACGTGGCACCGCATCTGGACCACTAAGACACGACACTGTGCTGGCGAAGCCTCACCCACGCACATTCCGCACTTGGCCGCGACGAGCAGGCGACCAATGCGCACCGACACCTGGAACAGGCAACACACGAAAGCACCGACGTCTTCCTCCGCTCTGTAGCTCTTGGGAGTTTGGCGCTTGAGGCATTCGATCAAGGTGACCGGGACTCCCTTCCCACACGGGTCCGGGACTTCTCAGAACTCGCCCAACGCGTTCGTGCGCCATCGTTGCTTGCGGCGGCTGCCAACCTGCGAGGACGCCAAACAATGTGGTTCGGGGAGAGGCCCGACCCCACCGGAGCGCTGGCCATATACCGCGACGGTCTCAAGCTCGCTCGGTCCGTCTCCGACGTGTACCGCGAAAGCGCACTCCATTCAGCCGTCGTGTTCGCTGCAACGGAGCTTCGCGGGCCGGAGACCGCTTTGCCGTGCCGAGAAGCGCTTGCTCGACTGTACGAGACCCGCTCATGGCCATTCATCTGGCTTTCCATCACCGCCATGAGCACATGGATGGTTGCCGTCGACGACCTCGACGGTGCTGCCGTCATTCTTGGGTACATCGACGCGCATCATCCGCCCTTGAGCGGGACAGACGGGCGAGCACGCGCTCTCGCTTTCCTGCGTGAGCGACCCGAAGTCGCCGACGCGATTGCGCTCGGCGCCGCGCTCGACCGGGACCAACTCGTTCTGCACATTCTCGCGCACCTCGCCGTATCCGATCATTGAAGAACGGTTGCGACGGTGATTGCCACCTCGGTCAAGCTCGCACTGTTGCGGACATCGCCGCGCACCACGTCAACGCCCTGCCCATCGAAATGAGCAGCGTACCGGGTCACGCGTCAAGACGCGAAGATCTGCTCCCAGTTGCTCCGCACCTGAGCGCGATCCTCGGTGTCCCGTGCGCACCGCTTCGCTCAACCCACGAGCATCGAAGCGAAGGCATCTTCGGCGCGATGCACCGGCGGGTCTGCACACAACGGAGGTCTTCATACGCGCACATAGCAGCCAAGGTGCAGCACGGACCGACAACACGCAAGGGTGCCCCGGATCACCGGTCATTCGGACGCTGGATGTGAATCGTTCGTTCGCCCTCGTTCAAGTCTTCACAACAGGTCGAGCCCCGGGACGATGGCGACGTTCGCCCATTCGGTCAGTTCGTCGATTCGAAGATCCCTGAGCGGGGCATAGCCTTCGGAGTCGTAGAACGCAACGGCGGCTTCGGTGCTGGGAAACCGAATGACCACCGTCCAGTTCCCGTCCCAATGGCCTTCAGCCGCTTGGGCAGAACGGGAAGCGACCAGAAACCGGCCGCCGAACTCCTCCGCAACCGATTGGACCTTCGAACCGTACCGTGCGAAGAAGTCCTGAAAGTCTTTGACTGCACCCTGCGCGATGAAGAATCCGGCTTGGGGCATCCGCTGATCCATCCTCGAGCCACAGCTCTCGTCGGCCGACCCGCCGTACGCGGGCGAGTCGAGCATAGTTGCGGGCAACGCAGATGGTCCGCGCGGGAACGACGGAGCCTTTTCAGCGGTGACGGATCACGGCGAGCGGATTACTCCCGGGCCAGCGACGCCGGGATGCCCGGGAGTGCAACCCACGGCTGCTTGTGTTCGCACCACGCTTCCACGTTGGGAATGACACCGGACTTGTCGTCGAGCGTCCCCGCCTTCACTGCGAGGATCCCAGCCGGACTGACCAACGCCGAATAGATCGGCGAGCCGCACTGTCCACAGAATCGGCGGTACACGTAGACGGCGTCGTTCTTCTCACCGCGATCTTCGAAGGTGCTGAGGGTCCCCGACACGGTCATCTGACTCTCGTGCACGATGAGGTTGACCGAGAACGCCGAACCGCCTTGGCGCTGGCAGTGATCGCAGTGGCACACGGCGGTGGCGATGAGGTCGCCCGTGATTTCGTAGGTGATCTGTCCGCAGAGGCAGCGTCCGGTTTGCGTCATGGCGGGAAGCTAGCACCGGCCAACCGTATCGCCAAGGCGTCTGTCGTCTGCCCGGCGAAGGAGCCCGCAGCAGCTACACGCCTGCAGCCGGGCGGCCTTCCCTCCATGCCCGGCTGGCCGCGACGGGTTCGGTGATGGCCCTCGGTTCGGACGTGGCCCAGCCCCAGCCCGAGATGATGTTCATCTCGGTGACGAGCCACCGTCCGTCGATGATCTGCGCGCGGAGTTGATACATGCCGCCCTGGATCCACCCGAGGGTACCAACGGACGTCATGAAGTACGCCGACAGCTCACCGCTGGCGTCGTCGTCGGATACCGCCACGCTGACATTGGCCGAATGATGCCCGCCCTTGATCGACGGCTCGTCGGCGCCGGCGTGACGGGAGTAGAGCGGACGGATCTGCTCCGGACCGTGCAGGTGCAGGTCCTTGCCCGACCCGGGCGGGAAGTTCAGGACGTTCAGCATGGCGTCGGGAGCGAAGCAGGCAAGCACCTCGTCGGCCCGGTCGAGGTCAAGGGCGTAGAGGTAGCGGTGGAAGAGCGCCTGCACGGCATCTTTGGCCTCGAGACGGGCCACGGATCGCCGTAGCTCGTTGAGCTCGGTCCTCAGCGCGCGTAGTTCTTCGGATTCGTTCGACATCTCAATCCCGCTTTCTTGATCACTGCCCGCCAGATACGACGATGTTCTGTCCCGTCACCCACGACCCGGCCGGGGACGACAACCAGACGACTGCGGCGGCGATATCGGTTGGCGTGCCGAGGCGGCGCAACGGGATGCGCTGGGCGATCGCTGGCAGCATGTCGTCGGTGACGCCCCCGATGGTGCGGGTGGACTCGGTGGGCACGTTGCCGGGTGAGACGACGTTCGCCCTGATGCCCCGGGGACCGAGCTCGGTGGCCAGCGTGACGGCGAGATGGTTCATGGCCGCCTTCGCCGCGCCGTACGCTGCGAAGTTGACGGCTGGGCGCAGGCCGGCGATGGACGAGATGCCGATGATCGACGAACCTGGCGGCATCACCTCGATGCAGGCACGGGCCGCCACGAAGTGCGGGCGCAGGTTCAGCGCCAGCTGCCCGTCCCAGTGCCAGTCGGGGAAGTCGGAGAACGCGAAGTTGCCCGGATGGTCCGAGGTCCCGGCGTTGCTCACCCAGATATCGAGCCGCCCCAGGCCTCCCGCTGAAGCGTCGATGAGCCGCGCCACAGTGTCCTCGGCGGTGATGTCGCCCACTACCTTCACGGCGCGTCGCCCTCGTCGCTCGATATGCGAGATCACCTCGTCGAGCTCGTGCTCGCGGCGTGCCGTGACCACCACATCGGCGCCGGCGTCGGCGAGCCCGATGGCGATGCCGCGTCCGATGCCGCGGCCGGCGCCGGTCACCACGGCGACGGCGCCGTCGAGGCGGAACTGCGCCATGAGGTCCGCGAGCGCCGGATCGGTCGGCGTCGTGGTGGGCAGTCCCATCCGCCCCGTCGGGTTGAGATGCGGCATGGGATCAGTTCCCGGCCAGCGCAGCGACCACGGGGGCGAACGCGTCGGCGTTGCGGTCCGACACCGTGATGTAGCTGAACCCGTATCGCTCGCGACGTTCTCGAAGGATGTCGCAGATCTGCTCGACGGAGCCGATCAGCGCGTTGGGGTGTGCGGCCATCTCGGGACCCGACAACCCGAACATCGTGCTCATCTTCTCGGCGGCAGCTGCCGCGTCATCGGTGACGACGGTGAAGTAGGCGCCAATCTCCAGTTCGATGCTGTCGAAGCGGTCGCCCGCACCCGCCCGGACCCACGCCACCTTCTCGTCCATGGCCGACGCCGACGACGACTGCACTCCGGCGGGCCCGACGACACCGGCCCGGTTGTTGAAGTTGATGCTGACGATGTCGGCGACGCTGCCGGCATACGCGAGCACCTTGCGGGCGCCACCGCCGATCATGAGCGCGGGCCGCGGCTGCTGGACAGGGAGGGGCTGTCCCCTGAACCCCGACGCGTTGATGTGGGCACCCGCGACCTCGATCGCCTCGCCGCCGAAGAACGCGTCGAAGAACGAAACTGTCTCTGCGAGCCGGGCGATTCGGGTGGGGGCATCGTCCATCGTGAGCCCCATGGCGGTGTATTCGCTCGCCGTCCATCCTGCGCCGAGGCCGAGCTCGAACCGGCCGTCGCTGAGCAGGTCGAGCGTCGCCGCGCTCTTGGCCAGCACCACGGGTTGGTGATAGTCGATGCACAAGACCCTGGCTCCGACCCGCAGGGTCGTGGTGACCGCGGCGGCGGTGGCCATGGCCGGGATGGCGGCCAGCATCTGCCCGCCGTTCGATCCTGTGTCCACATAGTGATCGGACACGAACAGCGTGCTGAAGCCGAGGTCCTCGGCCTTGCGGGCCGTTTCCTTCCATGCGGTGCCGGACGTTGCCGCCGAACTGGACAGGGCAAAGCGGAATGGCTTCACCGCCATGTCATGACCTCCTCAGGTGATGCGACCGGTTCGGGTCACCGGTACGTTGTAGCAGGAGTGGTTGGGCCGATCACAGCCGACACGAGGTTCTCCAGCTCAGCTGTGCGGGAGGCCGAAGAGATCGCCCTGTTCGGCGACGCGCTCCACCACCTGCGGCGCAGTGAACTTCAACGCCATCCCATCGGCCCCGGCGCGCACTTCGTCCCAGGTGAGCGGCGTCGACACGGTGGGAGTCGGTCGAGCCCGGAGCGAATATGCGCTCACCGTCGTCTTTGCCCGCACGTTCTGGCTCCAGTCGATCAGCACTTTGCCGGGACGGAGCTCCTTGGCCTGCTTGGCGACGATCTGTTCGGGATGGGAGAGGGCGAGCCCCTCCGCCAGCCGCTTGGCCAGCTCGGTTACTCCGTGCGCACCGGCGTACGGGAGCGGCGTCGGCGGTGTGGCGTAGAGCTGCATGCCCTTGGAACCGCTGGTCTTGGCGTGGAGGATCATGCCGAGCGGTTCCAGCACCGCAGCGATGATCAGAGCAACATCGCAGCACTCGGCGATCCCGGTGCTCGGCCCTGGATCGAGATCGAAGACGATCCGGTCGGGGTCCCACGAGTCGTCGGCGGAGCGATGGAGCGGAACGTGCAGTTCGAGTGCGGCGAGGTTCGCCATCCACACCAGCGTCGGGAGGTCGCGGCACGCAATGTAGGTGTTGTCATGAAGCTCGACGCGTTCGATCCAATCGGGGGCATGGGACGGGATGTTCTTGTTGTAAAAGCTCTGCGCGTCAACTCCGTTGGGGTAGCGCTTCATGGTGATGTTGCGACCGGCAAGATGGGGAAGCATCACCGGTGCTATGCGCACGTAGTAGTCGATGACTTGACCCTTGGTCGTGCCATCCGGGTACAGCACCTTGTCGAGGTTCGTCAGGGTGAGCTGGCGACCTTCGATCTCCGTCACCAAGCTCTGGCCGGCCACGTGCGTTGTCCTCGCTCGGAGGAGATCGTCTTACGACGCCTTCTTGGACTTAGCCGCAGCCAGTGATGCCTCGAGCGCCGCCATGAGGTCGAGCACCTTCGGAGCCTCCGAAGGAGGTGGCAGCTCGTAGACGGTGCCCAACGACTTCGCTTCGATCAGCGCCTGCACTTTGTCGCGATACTCGTCTCGGTATTGCAACGGATCGAACGAGTCGGACGCCGAGGTTTCAACGAGCATCTTGGCCATGGCCAGTTCCTTCTCGGCGATCTCCATCGTGCCGTCGGGCAGACCGTCGATCTCGGCCGGGTTCACAACTTCGTCCGCGTAGAGCAAAGTCTCCATGCAAAGGAGGTCACCGAGTGGACGGATGGCCACCAGGTATTCCTTCGTGCGCATGACGACCTTGGCGATCGCCACCTTGCGGGTCTCGGCCATGGCCTTGACGAGCAGCGCATAGGGACGGGCACCCCCCTTGTCCGGAGCGATGTAATACGCCTTCTCGAAGTACACCGGGTCGATATCGTCGAGGCTCACGAACTCCAGGATCTGCACGGTCTTCTCGTTGTTCGAATCGCGCGGGGTGAGACCTTCGAGTTCCTCCGGCTCGACGACGACGTAGCGATCGCCGCCGAGGTCGTAGCCCTTCACGATGTCGTCGCCGGCAACCTCTTCGCCGGTCACCGACGAGACCCGCTTCTGCTTGATCCGGGCGCCTGTGGACCGCTCGAGCTGGTTGAACGAGATGTCCTTCGAGCGCTGCGCGGTGTAGAGCTTCACCGGCACGCTGAGTAGGGCGAAGCTGATCGTTCCGGTCCAGGTCGGTCGGGCTGCCATAGCGAAAGGCTAACGCCGCCCCAGCACGGGGGCGACGCCGCCTACGACGAAGCGATGAGCTCGGAGATCCGTAGCGCAAGGTACTTGGCGATCTCGAGCGAAGCAGTGGCCGCGGGCGACGGGGCATTGCACACGTGCAATGCGTTCGGTCCCTCCACGAGAAGGAAGTCGTCGACGAGCTCACCATTGCGGCGCAGCGCCTGTGCGCGCACGCCAGCGGGCGACGGTTCCAAGTCTTCGGCTCGGACTTCGGGGATGAGTTCCTGCAGGCTGCGGGTGAACCGGGCCTTGCTGAACGAGCGCCGCATCTCTTCGGCACCGTCGCGCCAGTGCTTCTTGGCGAGCTTGGCAAACCCCGGATACGTGAGCACTTCGGCAAGGTCGCGAACGTTGACGTCGCGCTTGCGATAGCCCTCGCGCTTGAAGGCGAGCACGGCGTTCGGCCCACAATGCACGTTGCCGTCGATCATGCGGGTGAAGTGCACGCCGAGGAACGGAAAGTCGGGATTGGGGACCGGATACACGAGACCCTTCACCAGGTGGCGGCGATCGTGGCGCAACTCGTAGTACTCGCCTCGGAAGGGAACGATCTTGGCTCCGGGGTCGCCACCTCCTTGTCGGGCGAGCCGGTCGCTCTGCAAGCCCCCGCAAGTCACGAGCACATCGGCTCGCACGTCGCCGGCGCTGGTGCTGAGCCGATACCCGGCTCCGTCTCGGTCGACCGCCGTGACCTCGACGCCGGTTCGAACAGTGACGCCGTTCGTCGCGGCATCGGTCGCCAGCGCTCGGCAGATCCCCACGTAGTCGATGATGCCGGTGCTCAGGACTTGGACCGCCTTGACCGAATGGACGTGGGGCTCGATCGTCCTGGCCTCGTCGGCGTCGATGAGACGCACGGGGATGTCGTTCTCGTTCCCTCGCTCGTAGAGCTTGAGCAGAACGGGTATCTCCGACTCCTTGGTGGCGACGATGAGCTTGCCGCAAATTTCGTAGGGGACACCGTGCTTCTTGGCGAAGTCGACGATCGACTCCGCGCCGGCCCGGCACATCGTCGCTTTGAGACTTCCTGGCTTGTAGTAGATCCCGGAATGGATCACGCCGGAGTTGCGTCCGGTCTGATGCCGGGCCAGATCGGACTCCTTCTCGAGCAGGGTGATCGTCGACCCGGGACGCTGCCGAACAAGGGTCCACGCCGTCGCCAGACCGACGATGCCTCCACCTACGACCACGATCTGTTGAGTTTTCATCGCGCTGCCAATCGCCGCAAGGACTATGCACCTTGCGTTGTAACGAGGTTGCCATACCCAACCCGCAGACGGGTACGGTGCATCAGTGCTCCGGTCGCTTCTTCGTCGAAACCGCGACTACCGCACAGTCCTGATCGCCCAAATCATTTCCTTTGCCGGCGACTGGTTCGCCACGGTGGCATTTGCGGGCTTGGTACTCGACCGGACGGACTCCGACCTGCTGGCCACCCTGGTATTCGTCGTGTCTGCGCTCCCGGCGTTCCTCGTCACGCCGTTCGCCGGCCCGGTCGCCGACCGCTTCGATCGGCGCCGGGTCATGGTGATCTGTTCGATGCTCCAGGGCGTCGTTGCCCTTGGCTTCCTCGCCTCCCAAACGCGGTGGATCGGGTTCGGTTTCATTGCGCAAGGAGGCATTGCCGGCATCGGCGCGTTCTTCGGCCCGGCCTCCCAAGCGGCCATCGTGAACCTCGTAGAACCTGAGGACCTTCCCACCGCGCTGGCCGCGTCGTCGTCGGTCTGGGGGGCAATGCTGGCTATCGGGTCCGGACTCGGCGCTCTCGTGGCCAGCCAATTCGGCCGTTCCACAGCCTTCGGTCTGAATGCTGCGAGCTTCGTCATCGCTGGAGCGTTGATCAGCACGGTGCGAGGGCGGACGTCGCAACGCGCCACGGGAGCGTCCCGACAGCCGATGCGGCCGATCGCTGATTCGATCGAAGCGATTCGCTATGCCCGATCAAACCGTCACATCAAGGTGTTCCTGCTCTCGAAGGCCGGGTTCGGACTCGGTACGGGGGTTGTCGGTCTGCTTGCCGTGCTGGCGAAGCGCCGATTCGCGGCAGGTGACGGCGGAACCGGTGTGCTGTTGTTCGCCCGGGGACTGGGCGTGTTGACGGGACCCTGGTTCGTGCGCATCGCGGCTCGGCGGGGCATGCCGGGCGTGGTCGCATGCTGCGGTGTTGGAGCAATCGTGTACGGCCTCGGCTACCTGTTCGTCTCATGGGCGACGGCGCTGGCGTTCGCCGCGGTCGCGGTGTTCTTGGCTCACCTCGGCGGCGGGGCGCAGTGGTCGTCGGTCATCTACGGGATAGCGAAGACTGCGCCCGACGAGGTGCGCGGCCGCATCGGCGCGGCCGACTTCGCTCTCGTGACCCTGTCGATGAGCATCTCACTCGGCTTGGCGGGATGGGCATCGAGTCGATGGGGGCCCGTGTCAACCATACGTGTGCTTGCTATCTTGCAGCTGTGCTGGGGCGTGTTGTTCCTCACGCTCACCCGAGAACTGCGCAACGAACCTGTCGATGCCCGTGAGCTGCTGGACGCTCCGGCCATGTTGTAGCTGCCACACGCCAGTCAGAACGACCCTCAGCGAGCCGCCGCTTTGAGACCGGCAAGGACTCGCGAGGGTGTGAGCGGGAACCGGTCGAACCACACGCCGGTGGCGTCGTGGAGGGCGGCCGTGATTGCGGGCGCGTAGGTCATGTACGGCATCTCGGACATCCCTCGGACGCCAAACGGACCGAGCGGGTCGGCGAGTTCGAGGACGACCGACTCGACCCGGCGGGGGATGTCGCCGATGCCGGGGATCAGGTACCCCGAGAGACGGGGATTGGTGATGTGCCCGTCCTTCACCTGGAGATCTTCGCTCAACGCGTATCCGTGCGCCTGCACGACGCACCCTTCGATCTGTCCAACCACGCCGAGCGGATTGACCGCCCGCCCGACGTCATGGACGCTGACGACATGGTCGACCACGATGTGGCCCGTTTCGATGTCGACGCTGAGCTCGACCGACTGCGCGACGTAGCCGTAGGAGAAGTTCGGCATGCATGAGCCGTCGACCGGGCTGAGCGGCTCCGTCGGCGGTGGCGTGTAGCGGAAGCGGCCGATCGCTGGCCGTTCGCCCTCCCGCCACGCTTTGTCGGCCTCCTCAGCCGCTCCCAAAATCGAATTGCCCGACATCCAGGTGAGACGGCTTGCGCTCGCCGAACCGGAATCGCCGGAAGACGACGTATCGGAGAACACGCCCTTCACCTTCTCGACCGGAATTCCGATCGCCTCGGCTGCCATCTGGAGGAAGGCCGTGTGGGCTCCCTGACCGACGTCGGCACCGCCGTGGAACACGGTCGCGCCAGTCGGCGACTCGTCGTCGGAATCGCCGAAGAGATGTATTTCCGCCTCGCACCGCTCGGGGAATCCGAAGGAGAACCCGATGTTCTTGTACGCGCAGGCGAGACCCCGGCCCCGAAGGATCGCTCCGGCATTTGCGGGGAGCGACGCCACCGGCGAGAAAGGTTGCCCGGGGGCGAGCGGCTCGTCGAAGTGTGACCGCTCGGCGCAGGCCTCAAGCACCTCGGGCAACGTGACTCCGGCGGGCATGACGGTCTGGGTGATGCCGATGCTCCCTTCGCGCAGCACGTTGCGACGGCGGATCTCCACTGGATCGATCCCGAGTGCATCGGCGAGCTTGTTCATCTGACTCTCGGCCACGAACGTGCCCTGCGGGCCGCCGAAGCCGCGGAACGCACCGCCGATCGCCGCGTTGGTATAGACGCCGTAGCTGTCGACCTTCGCGTTCGGGACCTCGTACGCCCCGCAGATCGCCAGGTGGAGATTCCCCAGGACCTTGTTGGTTGTGTAGTTGTATCCGCCGGCGTCGAGATATGCCGTGGCTTCGCAGACGAGCAGTTTCCCGTCGGCCGTGGCACCCCACTTGGCATGCGCCTTGCCCCGGTGTCGCTTGTGGTGGCCCACGATCGATTCTTCGCGGGACCACACGGTGGCGACCTTGCGACCGATGCCGAGTTCACGAAGGCGTTTTGCCGCGAGGGCGAGGACGATCTGGAGGGTCATGTCCTCGCGGCCGCCGAATGCACCGCCGATCGCCGGGTAGATGACCCGGATCTCTTCGGTGGGCACGTCGAGCGCATGGGCGATCTGCTCGAGGTCCTCATACGTCCACTGCCCGGCGACTTCGACGGTGACGCGACCTTCTTCGTCGATGTAGGACACCCCGGCTTCGGGTTGGAGGTACGCATGCTCCTGATACGGGAACTCGTAGTCCGACTCCACGATCACCGCGGCCTGAGACCACACCGCATCGGGGTCGCCCTTGCGGATGAGGTAGTGCGTGTACGCGTTCGTGGTGAGGCCGTTCTCCGGGTGCAGCATCACCGATGTCATAAGTGCACTGTCGATATCGCCAAGGACGGGAAGGGGCTCCCATTCGACAACGATCGCCGCGGCAGCGGCGTTCGCCTGTTCGACGGTATCGGCCACGATCACACAGAGAGCATCAGCCTCCCAGCGACTGATATCGCAACGAGTCATGGCGCGTCCGGTGTGCTCCAGACCGAGCAGCACCGGTTGATCGAACAGCGTCAATCCGTACTCGTTCACCGGCACGTCGGCCGCGGTAAGGATGAAAGCGACACCTTCGACAGCACGTGCCGCGTCGAGATCGCATCGGACGAGGCGGGCGTGAGCCTGGTTGGTGAACACCACCTTCGCCCACAGCGCGTCGACGGGGATCAGGTCGGCGGGGTACGAAGCATCGCCGGTAACTTTGGCGTGGGCATCCCGTCGAAGCATCGACGTTCCGACAGCCATCACTTCACCTCGGTGTTCATTGCCGACGAAGCCTCGACGGACTCGTTTGTCTGGTCGGGTCCGATGCTGCTCTTCGCTGCGGCCGTTCCAACCGCTTCGACTGTCGAGTTCTGCCCGGCCCTTAGTGCTGCGGCGGCTTCAACTGCTTCGATGATCTTGTAGTACCCCGTGCAACGGCACAGGTTGCCGGCGAGGCCGTGGGTGATCTGCTCGGGGGTGGGTCTCGGCGTTTCGTCGATCAACGCCGCGCAGGCCACGAGGAAGCCGGGAATACAGAATCCGCATTGCACCGCGCCTTTCTCCACGAAGGCGCTTTGGATCGGGTGCAGTGCCCCAGAGTTGGCGAGCCCTTCCACCGTGGTGATCGTTGCACCGTCGGCCCGGGCCGCCGGGACGAGGCATGACATCACGGCTGCCCCGTCGAGCATGACCGTGCATGCTCCGCACTCACCCTCGGCACAACCCTCTTTGGTTCCGTTCAAGCGGAGATCCTCGCGGAGCCAATCGAGGAGGGTCTTGCCCACGGCGTTGGACGCTGTTCGTTCGGCTCCGTTGATTGTCGTGACGATCGCCGTGTCAGCCCCGATCACCCCCATCGCATTCGGCCCGACCGCGTGTGTCGTGACTCGGAGACACGGAGCTGCGTCGGGCCATCGTTCGGCCTGCCGGTTCTGCGCGATCGTGGTCAGGGTCCGCTCGACCAGCACGGCGATCGTGTCGGAGCGGTACTCGGCGGTCGCCCGGACGTCATCGAGCGGGGTGGACACGGCGAGAACGGCAGCGGCGGCCAGCCGGATCGAATTCTCATCGAGCCGGGCACCGACGATCAGGTCAGCGGCGCGGTCTACCACCAGAACCGTCGATGCCACGCTGCCAATCGCTATGCACGCTGATGATACTGTGAGGCCGTCTTCGGCGAAGCCGACCACTGCGGCGAGGTGGACAACCGAGATTGCCTGCGCGGCGCGGTTGCCCAGCTTCACGTAGAGACCGCGTTCGTTGGACATCGTCAGACGGACACGAAGCTCGACGACCAGTTCGTCGTCAGCGCGCTGGGTCGAACGGAAGCCGGTGATGAACTGGCGGAGATCTATGGATCGGGTGCCGCGGATCGACCGGAGCACGACCGTGGCGCCGAGCGCCAGAAGAGCCGAGAGGGTGTCGTTCGCCGGGCTGGCGGTCACGATGTTGCCGATCACCGTTGCCCGGTTGCGGAGCTGGGGCGAGCCGACCTCCCAGCACGCCTGGGCGAGCGGGAGGGCTCGCTCGACGAGCACCGCCGACTGGACCACGTCGTTGTGCGTGACCATCGGTCCAAGGACGGCCTCATCACCCTCGATCACGATCGCGTTCGCACCGGGGATTCGACTGATGTCGATGAGGAGGCCGAGGTCCTCACGCGCGTTGCGGTCGATCTCGACAAGCAGGTCAGTGCCTCCGGCGATGGGCCGCGCCGCTGCGCCGTAGGTGCCGAGCAGCTTCACGGCGTCATCGATCGACGCCGGCGCAACATAGGCGCCGGGGGGAGCGGTGTGGCGCTGAACAGGATGAAGGTGGGTTGCTGTACTCACTCGGGCCTCTCAGGTCTGATGTGGGCGTTGACGAACAAGGGTGAATCTCATGTCTGATGGCGGATACCAGTTCCGGCTCCACCAGATCGGGGTGTTGTCCGCCGTGTACCCGGTCTCGGTGATCTGCAGAACGGGGACCGAGTGTGCGACGGGGCTGCCGGGGTAATGCACCGCGCGACCGTCGATGGCCTGCACTTCGCTCAGCTGATACTCGGTTGTCGCATTCGTACGCGTACGGAGGAAGTCGAAGAGGGGCTCCGTTTGGGCGGGCTCATCGATGCACCGAGCAGCGAGTTCGTGTCCGAGTAGGCGAACCGGAACACAGCACTCGATATGGATCATCGGGACGGCGTCGGCGGTGAAGGTCTTGAAGGTTCGAAGCACGAGATCGTCGGACCCCAGGCCGAGCGCACGGACGACCTCGTCGCTTGGCCGATGCAGTGCGGCATCGTCGAAGGCGACGCCGACCACGGCGCCATTGCGGGCGAGCACGTCACCTAGATCGCGTGCCTCCGTCAGCGTATGGGAGAGCGGCGACGCAGCCGCGGTCACGAAGCTTCCCCGACCCTGATGGCTGACGATGAGGCCGCGGCGGGCCAGTGCGCCGACGGCGGTGCGAATCGTTGCCCGGCTGACCCCGAGTTCGGCTGACAGTTCGTGTTCCGTCGGGAGTCGGTCACCGACGGCGAACTCGCCGCCCGTGATGCGCTCCGCGATTGCCGCCTCAACCTGGGTGGCGAGAGGTAACGCTCGCGGAAGCCGGCTCATCAACAAAGTGTAGGGAGGTTGTCAGTTGACAGCCAAGTTGTTTCCTAGTTGCGTCCGCTGCGTTTCGAGCGGGGGCGCACATCGCAGATTCCGGTGGGGTCCGCATCCCAGATCACTGCGATCACCCCTTGAACCTGCCCGCAGCTTTTCCCCGATGTGGGATGCGGACTGAACCGATCTGGGATCACCTCGCTGGAGCCCGTCGGGTCAACTCCCGTCCGGAGCGTCGTGTCGAACTCAGGCTTTCCGGTCCTGGAACCGGCGACCGTCGGCGACCAGTCGCTCGAGGAAGGGCGAGGGCGTCCACTGAGGGCCGTACTCGGCCTCGAGGGCACGCAGCCGATCGAGGACATACGGAAGACCGAGGTGGTCGGCCCACCACATGGGTCCGCCGCGGTACGCCGGCCAGTTGTAGCCGTTGATCCAGATGATGTCGATGTCGCTTGCCCGGATCGCCTTTCCTTCGTCGAGGATCTTTGCCCCCTCGTTGATCATCGGCAGCACGAGCCGCTCGGTGATCTCGTCGGCGGTGAACACCCGCGGCGCCACGCCCGACGCAGCAGCGAATTCACGCACGATCTGCTCGGTGACCGGCGATGGCGTCGGGTTCCGGTTCGCGTCGTAGTCGTAGTACCCCGCACCTGCCTTCTGACCACGACGATCGAGCTCGCACAAACGGTCACGAATCGATTCGCCGTTTGACTTCTCCTTGACCCAGCCGATATCCAGACCGGCAAGATCGGACATCTGGAACGGACCCATGGCGAAACCGAAGTCGAAGAGCGCACGATCGATCTCCCACGGCAGCGCGCCTTCGTTCAAGAGGGCCTGTGACTCGCGACCTCGCTGGGCAAGCATGCGGTTGCCGACGAAGCCCGGACACACGCCGACCAATGCGGCGATCTTTCCGATCTTCTTGCCCATCTGCATCGCCGTGTTGATGACCTCGGGCGAGGTGTGATCGGCGCGGACGACTTCGAGCAGTTTCATCACGTTTGCCGGCGAGAAGAAGTGCATGCCGATGACCGACTCGGGACGGGTCGTGGCCGAAGCGATCTCGTCGATGTTCAAGAAGCTGGTGTTGGTAGCCAGGATCGCGCCCGGCTTGCAGATCGTGTCGAGTCGGGCGAAGAGATCCTTCTTGATGTCCATCCGCTCGAAGACCGCTTCGACCACCATGTCGGCCGACGCCACGTCGTCGAGCGAGGTCGTTCCGGTGATGAGACCCAGACGGCGTTCGACTTCGTCCATCGTGAAGCGACCGTTCTTCGCGCTGCGTTCGTAGTTTGCGCGCACCACACCGAGTCCGCGGTCGAGGGCTTCCTGCGTCGTCTCGACAATGGTGACGGGCAGTCCGGCGTTGACGAAGTTCATGGTGATGCCTCCGCCCATCGTGCCGGCACCGATCACACCGACAGATGCGACGGGAACCGTGGCGGTCGCAGCCGGCACGTCGGGGATCTTCCACACTTCGCGCTCGGCGAAGAACACGTAGCGCTGCGCCGCCGACTCCGCGCTCGTGACGAGACCACCGAAGAGTGTCCGCTCAGTCTTCATACCTTCGGCGAACGGGAGCTTCACCGCCGCCTCGACGCATTGGATGATCGCTTCGGGGGCTTTGAAACCGCGAAACTTCCTCGCGTTCGTGGCTCGGAATGAAGCGAACTCCTCAGCCGACATCGGGCTGACTGAACGATCGCTGACCTTCTTCAGCTCTGCTCCGTCGGCGACGAGTCGCCGAGCGAAGGCAACCGCGTCATTGCGCAGGCTGGCTTCCGCGGCGAGCTCGTCCACCAATCCCATGGCGAGACACTCCGAGGCCGCCACGTGGGTGCCGGCGGTCATCATCTCCATCGCCTTCAGCGGTCCGACGATGCGCGGGAGGCGTTGCGTCCCTCCGGCACCGGGGAGCAGTCCGAGATTCACTTCGGGCAGCCCGCACCGGCTCGACGGCACGGCCATTCGGTAGTGCGCACAAAGCGCCACTTCGAGCCCTCCGCCGAGCGCGGTCCCGTGGATTGCCGCGACGACCGGCTTCGGCGAGCTCTCCATCTTGTTCTGGACGTCGAACAGGCTGGCGCCCTTTGCGGCTCCACCGAACTCGCTGATGTCGGCGCCGGCGATGAAGGTGCGACCGGCACAGATGAGCACGATTGCCTTCACCGCATCGTCGGCGATCGCCGCATCGAATGCGCCGAACAGGCCGTCGCGCACGTTCGCACTCAATGCATTCACCGGTGGCGAGTCGAGGGTGATGACGGCGACACCGTCGACCACGGTGAGGTCGGTGACGCTGTTGATCGAGGGCATGGGAACTCCTGCTCGGGTGCGGATGTGCGGCGGCCATGCTGCTCGGTCCGTCCGTCGGGGACAAGTCGGTTCCGTTCCGGGGTCCTGTCACCGATGAACCCCATCCGCTGCGGTACTCGCCCGTTGTTCTCCTTCGTCGAACCGGGTCTCCGTTCCTCGGGCGGTGCGCGTAGCCGACGATCCCGGCGACCCGCTCGTCGCGCTCGACCTCCGCGAGAGCGGTCTCGACCGCGGCCTGGTAGGCCGGCGACGTTGCCTCGCCGAGGGTCGAAGACCGGAACAG
>JANOHI010000481.1:0-1387 GCA_031406385.1 Acidimicrobiia bacterium | reverse complement strand
CGGCCAGATCGCCACCTACACCCGCATCCTGCGGACCGACATGGCCTCCACGCTTCAGGACGACTACGTCCTTATGGCCAAGGCGAAAGGTCTGAGCGATAGGTACATCCTCTTCCGTCACGCGTTTCGTCCATCGAGCTTCACCCTCCTTACGGTCGCTGGCGTGAGCCTTGGCACCTTGCTCGGCAACGCACTGATCGTTGAACAGCTCTTTGGCCTGAACGGCGTCGGTAGCACCATTGCCGGGTCCGTCTTCACCAAGGACTATCCGATGATCCTCGGGGGCGTTGCAGTGATCACCTTCATCTTCGTACTCCTCGCCACCGTGGTTGATCTGTTGTACGCCGTGATCGACCCCCGAGTCCGTTTCGCAAGGTCAATGGGATGAGCGCTGTCGCTACGACCGTCGAGGCTCCGCCGGCCGCGGCGGCACTCGACCGGGTCGTCCCGAAGAAGGTCAAGCGACCGTTCGGTCTGCCGTTCTGGTTTGCCGCCACGTGGATCGTGGGCGTCGTCCTCAGCACGATCTTCGTCACCGTCATCGACTGGAAGAAGGAAGTCGACTTTCTCGCCGGTGGCGAAGTGGCGTCCGGCAACTGGACCAAGACGTTCTCGTGGAACCATCCCCTCGGTGTGGATGGCGCCGGCAACGACACACTCTGGGAACTCACGACAGGGGCAAAGAACTCGCTCATCATCGCCTTCACGACGGTGCTGATCGGCTTCCTGATCGGCGGGGCACTCGGCATGGCCGCCGGCTACTTCCGGGGCAGGGTCGACGCTGTCTTGTCGTTCTTCACCACGGCACTGCTCAGCCTTCCACCGTTGCTGTTCATCATCCTTCTGATCTCGGTGCTCAGCGCCAGCGATGGCAGCGCCAACTTCGGCATCTAGCAGGGCCTGCAGTCGAGCGTGATGAAGGTCTCGCTTGCTCTCGCGGTGCTCGCCACGCCGTCGCTGTTCCGAGTTGTCCGTGCCAGCACGATCCAATACGCGCAGCGCGAGTTTGTGACAGCTGCCCGAACCATGGGGGCCAAACCCGGGCGGGTGCTCATTCGTGAAATCCTTCCGAATGTGGCCAAGCCGCTCCTCGCCTTCGGCCTCGTTTCCGCCGGCGGCGTGATGGTGATCGAAGGTTCGCTGTCGTTCCTCGGTATCGGCGTCGGTGCTGGCACGGGCACGTCGGCCTGGGGCAAGATGATTCAAGAGGGGGCAAGCTCACAAGACCTTCGCGTCCAGCCGAACGTCGCGTTGATTCCAGCGCTCGTCCTGTTCCTCACCGTCGTGTCGCTCAACTTCATAGGCGACAAGTTCCGTGAGCGTCTCGAAGTGAAACAGGGCAACATCTGATGCACCTGCTGATTCCGTTGTCTTTGGCTGTTCGTCC
>JANOHI010000479.1:0-3177 GCA_031406385.1 Acidimicrobiia bacterium | reverse complement strand
CTCTGAGAAACTCTCTGGATTGGTTCTTCACTTTTGAATCGGTCGATTCAAGATACCCATGAACCCCCGCCACCCAGGCTCCCAGCGGCTCGAACTCCCAGGGATGGCACTTCGTGGTCATCGACGACCCGGCGAAGAAGTTGGCGATCGCCGACCTCTACCGCCAGGGATTCGCTATCTACCGAACCCTCCCGATGGCGGCGGGGAACATCGTCACCGGTGAAGCGTCACGCGACGCACAGCAGCAGCGGGTGATGGGGTCCGCCGAGTTTCTCGCCGAGCACTTCCACCGAGCCCCGTACCTCGTGATCCCGTGCATCGAAGGTCGCTTCGAAGGAGCCCCGAACGCGGCGTCCAGCGCGATGCTGGGTTCGATTTTGCCCGCCACCTGGAGCTTCATGCTCGCCGCCCGCGCTCGCGGCCTGGGTACCAGCTGGACGACCATCCATCTGATGTTCGAACGCGAGGCGGCAGAAATCCTGGGCATCCCGTTCGACGAGATCACCCAGGTATGCCTCACCCCGGTCGCCTACACCCTCGGGACCGACTTCAAAGCGGCGGCCCGCGTGCCCCTCGACAAGATCGTCCATCACAACACCTGGTGAGCCTCCACGGCTCCACGGCGAACGCGACCAGCGCTACCGGGGAGCTGGCTCGTCGAGGAGCCGGTCCTCGATGCCGTAGCCGAGTGATGCATCAACCACCACTGCGTGGTCACCGAGCCGTGCCCCGACGAGCGCGTCCTGACCGTCGCGAGCCTCCAGCCACTCGGCCCTCCCGGCCGACTCCTGCGATTCGCGCCGTTCGCCGTGACGCTCGAAGAGCGTTCGCACGTCGGGGGCCGGGAGGCGCGACCACCGAAGGTGCAGCTCCACTCCGCCGCGTCCGCGGACAGTCGGGGGCCCGAAGGCCACATCGGTCAGCGGACGCCACACCCGGTCGGGTCCCTGCTCCAACAGGTGGACTCGATCGAACGTGACATCGACCCGGTACCCGGCGAGCACGGCAGGCGCCGCCGAGATCATGTCATCGGGTGCCGACTCGTGCACCGTCACATGCGGCACGTAGTCGTAGTCGACGGAACGCAGGAGTGGGCCACGGAACACCCCCGCCTGGAGACGAAGGAGCTCGTCCAGGTCGTCACCGCCTACGGGGAGGTAGATCACCGGTGACACCGGGGCAAAGGACGCCGCCGGGCCGACACGGAGACGCAACGCCGGGCGACTGCGCGCGGACTCCCGACGCAGCACGGCGATGGCCTCCCCGACCCGGCTCTCCGGCACATTCACAGGCGGCACGAGGGTGAGGTGGGGAGGTTGCGTGTCGAGCGACGGCGACCCGAGCGCCCGCCGCAGGCCGTGCACCTCACTCCGCCACGGCTCATCGAGAAGCAGCACCACTCCGAGGCGACGTCGCATCGAGATCAACACTCCCACAACGAAAAACGACCCGGCCGAAACCGGGTCGCCTCCGAGACTTGTGAACCGTGAAACGCTACGACGTGACTGCGAGTCGGGTGTTGGCCCGACGCAACGCCGAGGCACGGTCGGCATCAGACAGACCGTGCGCCGAGCCTTCAACCCGCGCCTTGGCCTCCTGCGCCCGGGCGACGTTGATCTCCGTCGAGAGCTCGGCGACGTCGGACAGGATCGTGACGTTGTTGTTGCGGACCTCGATGAACCCACCGTGGATCGCCGCCTTGATCTCCTTGCCGTCGGCGGTCTTGATGATGACCGGTCCGACGCCGAGCAGCCCGAGGAACGGTGCGTGTCCGGGGAGGAACGCAGCGTCGCCGCCATCGGGGCGGGCGATCACGATCGTGGCATCGCCGGAGAACAGCTTGCGTTCCGGTGAGACCAGCTCGACATGCATGGTCGTATCAGCCATTGGTGCGCCGACTCACTCGCCGCGCTCGAGCTTGGCGGCCTTCTCCAGCACCGAATCGATGCCGCCGACGTTCAGGAACGCCTGCTCCGGAACGGTGTCGAACTCACCGGCGCACAGCTTCTCGAAGCCTTCGATGGTGTCGGACACCGGGGTGAAGATGCCCTCTTGGCCGGTGAACGCCTTGGCCACGAACATCGGCTGGGAGAGGAACTTCTGGACCTTGCGGGCCCGTTGGACGAGGACCTTGTCCTCTTCCGACAGTTCGTCGATGCCGAGGATGGCGATGATGTCCTGGAGTTCCTTGTAGCGCTGCAGGATCGACTGAACGCGGCGGGCGACACCATAGTGACGATCGCCGACGACGTCGGGGGCAAGAATCGTGGAGGTCGACGCCAGCGGATCCACGGCCGGGAAGATGCCGAGGGCGGCGATCTCACGAGCGAGGTTGGTGGTGGCGTCGAGGTGGCGGAAGGTGGTGAACGGCGCCGGGTCGGTGTAGTCGTCGGCGGGCACATACACGGCCTGCAGCGAGGTGATCGAGTGGCCGCGCGTCGAGGTGATCCGCTCCTGGAGCTGGCCCATCTCGTCGGCGAGGTTTGGCTGGTATCCCACCGCGGAAGGCATACGACCGAGGAGGGTCGACACTTCCGAACCGGCCTGCGTGAAGCGGAACACGTTGTCGACGAACAGCAGAACGTCCTGGTTCTGCACGTCACGGAAGTACTCCGCCATGGTGAGCGCCGAGAGGGCGACGCGGAGGCGAACGCCCGGCGGCTCGTCCATCTGGCCGTAGACGAGGGCGGCGTTGTCGATGACGAACTTGCCCTCCTCACCAGTCGAGGTCTCCTTCATCTCCAACCAGAGGTCGGTGCCTTCACGGGTGCGCTCGCCCACGCCGGCGAACACCGACACGCCACCGAACTCCTTGGCCACGCGGGTGATCATCTCAAGGATGAGGACCGTCTTGCCAACGCCGGCACCACCGAAGAGGCCGATCTTGCCACCCTTGACGTAGGGCTCAAGAAGGTCGATGACCTTCACGCCGGTCTCGAACATCTCGCGCTTGGGCTCGAGGGTGTCGAACGAGGGAGGCCTGCGGTGGATGGCCCAGCGCTCGGTGACCCCTTCAAGGGGCGCACCGCCGGTGTCGAGCGGCTCGCCGAGCACGTTGAACACGTGACCCTTGACGACGTCGCCGACGGGCACCGTGATCCCCCGTCCGAGCTGTCGCACGACCGTGCCGCGCACGAGGCCGTCCGTCGCCTTCATGCAGATGGCCCGGACGCGGGC
>JANOHI010000451.1:0-6077 GCA_031406385.1 Acidimicrobiia bacterium | reverse complement strand
GACGACGATCTCGATGATGACGACGATCTCGATGATGACGACGATCTCGATGATGACGACGACCCTGCAGTACCTGCGACCGACGAACACGAAGGAGACGACGTATGAAGATGAACGCCGAATTCATGGAGGCGCTCGAGTTTCTCGAGGCCGAGAAGGGTGTCCCCAAGGAGCTCATCCTTGAGGCACTGGCGAATGCGCTCGTTACCGCCTACAAGCGTCAGCCCCGTGCGGCCGAAGAGGCTGTTGTGTCGATCGACCCCGACACCGGTGAGATCCTCGTGTTCGCCCAGGACCTCGACGAAGAGGGACACGTTGTCCGCGAGTGGGACGACACCCCGAAGGACTTCAGCCGCATCGCCGCCGTCACCGCGAAGCAGGTCATCCAGCAACGAATCCGCGAAGTCGAACGGGATCAGAAGTTCGAGGAGTACTCCGGCCGCGAAGGCGGGCTTGTCACAGGCATTGTGCAGCAGGGGGAGAGCCGCTACACCTTGCTCGACCTGGGTCGCGTCGAGGCGCTGCTCCCGCAGGCCGAACAGGTCCAGCATGAGCGCTACGCCCAAGGCTCCCGTTTGAAGGCCTACATCGTGGAGGTTCGCAAGAGCTCCAAAGGCCCGCAGATCGTGGTCTCACGCACCCATCCCGGGTTGGTGAAGGGACTCTTCGAATTGGAAGTTCCCGAGATCGCCGATGGTGTCGTCGAGATCAAGGCCATGGCTCGTGAACCAGGGCATCGCACCAAGGTTGCCGTGTGGTCGAACGACAACAACATCGACGCCGCTGGCGCCTGCATCGGATCTCGCGGTGCCCGAGTGCGCATGGTCGTCAACGAACTGCACGGCGAGAAGATCGACATCGTGCCGTATTCGGCCGATCCGCAGGAGTTCGTTCGCGAAGCCCTGGGCCCGGCCAAGGTCAAAGAAGTCCGGATCAACGAGGAGCTCGGTGTGGCGACCGTCATCGTGCCCGACAACCAGCTCTCGCTGGCGATCGGCAAGGAGGGGCAGAATGCGCGCCTCGCCGCACGGCTCACGGGCTGGCGCGTCGACATCAAGGGTGAGACGCAGTTTGCCGAGGAGGAAGCCGGTGGCGGCCTCGTCGACGAGGACTATGCCGAAGGCGAATGGGTTATCGACCCGGAGACAGGCGACCAGGTCTGGGTCCCCGCCGATGGAGGCGAGGCGCTCACCGCCGAGGAGTGGAGCGCCGAGGCCACTGCCGCCCAGGCGGCGGCGGTCGAGGGCGTCGATGGTGCGGAGCCGACGCCCCCAGCCTGATCAGCGGGCGGCAAATCTCGACGTTTCGTCTGGCCCAATTCGTACGTGCATCGGATGCCGCCGTCGAGGCGCATCCGAGACGCTGGTGCGAATCGTTGCTTCCGACGAGTCGCCGGGGTACCTGATCGGCAGGTCGCTGCCGGGGCGTGGCGCCTGGTTGTGTCGAACCGATGGGGGCTCGCTCGCATCAGAGTCGTGCCTTGGGGAGGCGTTGCGCCGTAAGGCGTTCGCTCGTGCGTTTCGGGTCAGGGCGGCTGGCCGAAACTGAACAGGTCTGGGCTTCGTCGCCCAGCCGATAGCATGTCCACCCGGTCTTGCGGCTTTCCCGCGTGGCGCGCCCATCATTCATGGGCGAACCACCTGGCTCCGCTGCTCGTCCGTCACTCACTGCGAAACCGATCAGGAACCCGTGCCCGCAAAGATTCGCCTGTCCCTGCTCGCCAAAGAGCTCGGACTCACCAACAAAGAGACGCTTGATCTGTGTGTCGTCCTCGGCATCGGGGTCAAAACACACTCGTCGAGCATCGAGGACGCCCAGGCTGATCGCGTGCGCCGCAAGGCGGAGCGTGAAGGACTCAAGCGTGACGTCCAGCCGGAAGAACCGCCCGCAAAGGGTAAGAAGAAGGCGACAGCATCTGCCGACGACGCAGCAGCTGAAGAAGCCGTCGAAACGGTGGTTGCGCCGGTGCCGGTGCCGGTTGTCGAGGTTGCCGCCGAGCCGACGCCCGCGGTTCAGGCTCCGAGTGCCGTGCCGGTAATGGCAAAGGAGGCGCCGGTCGACGTCGACGTGGCGGCTCCGGTGGTAGCGGAAACACCTGCGCCGGCTTCGGCCCCGGCTGAACACGTCCAGGACATCGCCCCGTTGGTTGCCGCCGAGGTAGCGCCGCCGCCGCCGGTCGGCGCCGTTGAACCCAACGCCGTGAACGATGATCCGGCGCCGGCAGCCGTTCCTGGACCTCGCCCGCCGATGCCCGGAGTCACTCCGCCCGGCTCGCGAATCATCTCGTCGAGCAACCGACCGGGCAGCGCTGTGTCCACGCCCCGCCCCGCCGTCCCGCCTCGACCGATGATGCCGGTCGCCGATGCCTCTGGCGCTCGAGCCGACGCCGGTGGCGCGCCTCGTTCGCCAACAGGTCGCCCAATCCCGCCCCCTCCGGGTCAGCCCCGTTCGTTGACAGGTCGCCCAATCCCGCCCCCTCCGGGTCAGGCTCGCGGTGCGGGTCCTCGCCCCGGTCCGGGTGGACCGGGCGCTCGCGGTCCGGGTGGACCGGGTGCTCGCGGTCCGGGCGGTCCGGGCGGCGCTCCGGGTGGCCCCGGTGGTCCACGCACGGCAACAGGTCCGGGCGGTGCCCCGCGCCCCTACATGCCGAGTCGACCGGGAGGCGGCAACTATCCGCGTCAGTCGGTTCCGGGTGCGGGTGTGCGCCCGGGCGGTCCCGGCGGTCCCAGTGGTCCCGGCGGTCCCGGCGGCGGTTCGGGTGGCCCAGGTGGCGGCGGCCCGGGTCGTGGTGGCCCCGGCGCCGGTCGTGGCCAGGCTCGTCCGCAGCGCCAGTCGAAGAGCAAGCGTCGTCGCGCCTTCGAGGAGCTCGCCCCTACGGCGATGACCCGCTACTCCAAGAGCGATGCTCCCGTCCCCAGTGGCGAGATCATCGTTGAGCGCGGGAGCTCGGCACAGGAGCTTGGTCCGAAGCTCAACCGCACGGCCGCCGACGTCGTTCGGTTCCTCATGCAGCAAGGCGAGATGGTCACGGCCACGCAGAGTCTCACCGACGACGCCATGGAGCTGTTCGCGCTCGAGGTCGGCGGTCAGCTGCTGTTGGTCGATCCGGGTCAGGAACAAGAAGCCGGGCTCCTGCAGATGCTCGACGATGATGATGACGATCCGGCCGACGAGGTCAGCCGTCCCCCGATCATCACCGTCATGGGCCACGTCGACCACGGCAAGACCCTGTTGCTTGACCGGTTCCGCGAAACGAACGTCATCGCCGGTGAGGCTGGTGGCATCACCCAGCACATCGGTGCCTATCAGATCGAAAAAGACGGTCGATTGATTACCTTCATCGACACTCCGGGCCACGAGGCGTTCACCGCCATGCGTGCTCGCGGTGCCGGGGCGACCGACATCGTGATTCTGGTTGTGGCGGCCAACGACGGCGTCATGCCGCAGACGATCGAAGCGTTGAATCACGCCAAGGCGGCCGATGTGCCGATCATCGTGGCGATCAACAAGATCGACATTCCCGATTCGGATCCGAACCGGGTCATGCAGCAGCTTACGGAGTATGAGTTGGTGCCTGAGGCGTGGGGTGGCGACACGATCATGGTCGAGGTTTCTGCGTTGCAGCGCCTCGGACTCGACGATTTGTTGGAGCAGGTGCTGTTGGTCGCCGACGTCGAAGACCTCAAGGCCGTCCCCGACGGCACGGCACGTGGCGTGGTGCTCGAGGCGAACCTCGACATCGGTCGTGGTCCGGTGGCCACCGTGCTGATCGAGCGCGGCACACTTCGTGTTGGCGATCCCATCGTTGCCGGTGCTGCCTGGGGAACGGTACGCGCGCTTCTCAACGACAAGGGCGAGCAGATCAAAGAAGCGGGGCCGTCGATGCCGGTGCAGGTGCTCGGACTCTCTCAGGTTCCAGGTGCTGGCGATGAGTTGCGTGGCGCGCCTGCCCTGAAAACGGCCAAGACCGTTGCCGAGGCCCGCGAGCAGCGCTTCCGGTTTGCCGGGCTTCGCGGTACCTCGTCGGCCATCGGTGGCGGTGTGAAGCTCGAAGATCTGTTCGAGCAGATCCAGAAAGGCGAGCAAGCAACGCTCAACCTGCTCATCAAGGCCGACGTGCAGGGCTCGCTCGAGGCACTCACCGAGAGCTTGAAGAAGCTCGAGCGTCCCGAGGTCAAGATCGGGTTCGTGCACCGTGCCGTGGGCGCGATCACCGAGAACGACGTGCAGTTGGCGGCAACGACAGGCTCCACGATCATCGGGTTCAACGTTCGTCCGGGTCGCGAGAGTCGCAGGCTGGCGGAAGAGACCGGCGTGCAGATCCGTACGTACCAGATCATCTATCAGGTAATCGAAGACATGCAGAAGGCGCTCGTCGGCATGCTCAAGCCGGAGATCGAAGAAGTGGTCATGGGCGACGCCGAGGTGCGCGAGGTATTCAGCGTGCCGAAGATCGGTGCGATCGCCGGTTGCTACGTCCTCAACGGTTCCATCATCCGCGGATCGAAGGTTCGCTTCCTCCGCGATGGGGTCGTCATCTGGACCGGTGCGATTGCGTCGTTGCGTCGCTTCAAGGACGACGTGCGCGAGGTCGCAACCGGATTCGAGTGCGGTATCGGTCTCACCGACTTCAAGGACCTGAAGCCGGGCGACATCATCGAGACCTACGAAGAGCGAGAGATCGCCCGCGTCTAGCTCCGCCGGGGCTGGCGCCGCATGTGCTCTTACCGCTGGCAATCCACGTAGCTCGACCGTTCGATCGTCAATCCCTCGACACTCATGTACGTCTGCGCATTGCGGATCGAGTTGTTCTTTCCGCACGCGCATTCGCTGAAGGAGCGCCGAGCGCTGCTTCGTCCCGTCGTCGAGGGCTTGCGGAACCGGTTTTCGGTGTCGGTGGCCGAGGTCGGCGACACCGAGAAATGGCAGCGGGCATCGGTCGGCGTAGCCGTGGTTGGTTCGTCGGTCGGCCTCGTGGTCGGCGTTCTCGACGACTGCGAGCGCTTCGTGTGGAGCTTCCCGGAGTTCGACGTCCTGTCCGCGGAGCGGTCCTGGCTGGACTGACCACGCTGGGAGACGGCCGTGCCGGGGCGCGTGGAAGACTGGTCCAATGGTGCAGCGCAGAGGATCAGGTGGAAGGGCGGGCGGGGGGTCGCGAAAGTATCCGCGGGTCGCTCGGGTGAACGAGAGCCTGCGCGAGGTGATTGCGGAAGAGATCGAGGGGATCGACGATGATCGCCTTTTCCTGTGCACGGTCACCGGTGTTGCGGTCGACCCCGACCTTCGCCATGCCACGGTGTTCTTCTCGGTGATGGATCCCACGGCATCGGACCGCGCTGCGCAAACCCGTCAGGCGCTCGAGGACCACCGTGTGCTGCTGCAGAAGGCCATCGGCCGCGAGCTGATTCTGAAGCGGACCCCTCTGCTCACCTTCCTTCCGGATTCGGGTGTAGCCAACGGGGCCAAGATCGAGTCGATCATCAGCACGATGCCGAGGTCTCCCGAAGGCATCGATTACGGCGTCGACGAGGACGGTATCGCTCGGGTTGCCGGCGTGGATGTGACCGACGGGACCGACGGGTGAACGCCGACGCCCACGGTGCCGTGAGCGACGCCGCCGACGCCATCCGGGCATGTGTTGGGGCCGGAGGCACGCTGGCGCTGATGTGCCATGTCTCTCCCGATGGTGATGCGCTTGGTTCGATGCTGGCACTTCACCATCTCGCCCGAAGCCAGGGCGTCGACACTGTCGCTTCGTTCCCGAATCCGTTCACGGTGGCGGCGCACTATCGATCGGTCCCGGGTCTCGAGTTGCTGAGTGCATCGTCGAGTTTTCCGGAGAAGCCCACCACGGTCGTCACGTTCGACTGCGGCTCCCTTGGCCGGCTCGTCGAGCTCGGCGTGCCCGCGGCCTTCGCACGTGACCACGGCGAACTCATTGTCTTGGACCATCACGCCACTAACGATCGCTACGGGTCGATCAATGTGGTCGACACCCGTGCTGCGGCGACCGCGGTTGTCGTCCATGCTCTGGCCCGCGAGCTCGATTGGCCACTCACGCGTGAGGCAGCAACGTG
>JANOHI010000433.1:0-5630 GCA_031406385.1 Acidimicrobiia bacterium | reverse complement strand
TGCTCGACGCGGCGTTTTCGGTTCTCATCTCGCGCTCAGTACGCACTCAGTAGCGTTGGTTCATGCGACTGCTCGTGGTCGAAGACGAACCGAACATGGCTGACCTTCTGAAGCGTGGTCTTCAGCGGGAGGGCTATGCCGTCGATGTCGCCGTGAACGGTGAAGACGCGCTCTGGTCCGCAACCGAAGTCGAGTACGACGCCATCGTGCTCGACGTGATGATCCCCGCACCCGATGGCCTCGCCGTGTGCCGTGAACTCCGGCGCCGAGAGCGCTGGACCCCGGTGCTTCTTCTCACTGCGCGAGACGCCGTCGACGACCGGGTACGGGGCCTCGACGCCGGGGCCGACGACTACCTGGTGAAACCGTTCGCGTTCCCTGAACTGTTCGCTCGTGTGCGATCGATCACGCGACGAGAGCCGGTGGCCCGACCATCGGTCCTACGCGTCGGCGACATAAGCCTTGATCCCGCCAGCCGCGTGGTGCGCCGCAACGACACCGTCGTCGACCTTTCCCCCACCGAATACAGCCTGCTTGAGCATTTCCTCCGCCACCCTGACCGGGTGTTGTCGCGCTCGAACATCCTCGAGCATGTGTGGGACTTCGCGTATGACGGCACGTCCAACGTGGTCGATGTCTACGTCCGGTACCTGCGCGAGAAGATCGACCGCCCATTCGGCCGCGGCAGTATTGAAACCGTTCGCGGTGCCGGCTACGTTCTCCGCTCTCCGGAGAACGACACCTACCGCGCCGGCGATGATGTCGCTGACGCCGAGGACGCCGACGACGCCGAGACGCTTGCCCCAACGACGACGCCGGGCACGACTCGTTCGTGACCGAGCGATCGCTCGACACACTCGCTGGGCAGAAGACACGGCCGGACTCCTCGTCGGCGCGATCTCATCGGTCTCGGTCGCGGCGGACGCTGCGCGGCCGACTCACCGCGCTCTTCGTCTTGGCGCTCGCGGTGCTCATGCTCGGCGCCGGCTTCCTGATCGTCTCGCTCCAGAATCGCAGCGCCGAGAACGCTTTGGAGAAAAGCCTGCGCAAGCGCATCGACAACATCGTCGATGCGTTGGCCCTGAACCCGGCAAACAAGCTGCCACTCACCGAGAGCTACGCGCAGGTTGTCGATCGATTCGGTCGTGTCAAGGATCTGTCACCCGCCATCGGCAAGGACGAGTTGCTGTTGAGCATCGGCCAACTGAACTTCGTCGCTGAGCAGGGACGCCTCAGGATCGACAAGGAGGTCCGAGCCCTCGGCGGTCGTTCGACCCTGCTCGCCGAGAGCCGGGTGGCGTCGGGTTCGGCCTACATCATCATCGTCGGCGCCCCGCGCGACCAGGCCTCCGCAGCGACACGCCGGCTGGTGACCACTCTCGTATTCGCTGGAATCGCGTTGGTCGCACTCCTCGGCCTCGGCGGCTGGATCCTCGCTGGTGCGGCACTGCGTCCGGTTCGGCGCATGGCTGACCAGGCGACCGAGATCTCCGCGGCAGACCTCGGCCAGCGCGTCCTCGGTCCGGCGGACGTCGACACCAAGGCGCGACGCAAGGCCATGCCGGCGGAGCTGGCCCACTTGGCAAGCACGCTCGACGACATGCTCGGACGACTCGACGACTCATTTCGCCGGGAGCGGGCATTCGTCGACGACGCGAGCCACGAGCTGCGAACGCCGTTGGCGATTGTGCGAGGCGAACTGGAGCTCGCACTACTTCATCCGGGTGACGCCGACGAGACACGGTCGACACTGCAGTCGTCACTCCAGCAGGTAACCCGCTTAGGTGCGTTGGCCGAGGATCTCCTCGTTCTGGCGCGGGCCGGCGTCGACCGTTCACCGCGAAGTGTGATCGACGCCGGAGCGGTCACGGATTCGCTTCTCCTTCGGCTTCGGCCGCAGCTGCGGCCCGATCTCTGCGTCGAGCGATCCCTCGCCACGGGTACCGCCGGTCCCCCCGCAGCGATCCGGCACGGCGATCTTGAACGGATCCTCACCAACCTCGTCACGAACGCCGCCCGCGCCGCCTCGTCAACCGTGCAGGTCGGTCTGAGCACCGATGCTGCTCTCACGATCATCACGGTCGCCGACGACGGTCCCGGTTTCGCCCCCGACGTCCTCGATCGCGCATTCGAGCGATTCGTCGTCGGATCGACGAGCCGGACCGGCTCAGGTACCGGCCTCGACCTCGCCATCGTTCACGCCCTGGCCGATGCCGCGGGCGGTTCGGTATCAGCGGCGAACGGCGGCCCGTTGGGCGGCGCCGTGGTCACGGTTCAGCTCCCGTCCGGCACGTGACCGATCCACTCGCTGATCACCTTCCCGAAGTTCCCGAAGCACCGATCGCCGCCTCCGTGGTGGTTGGAGGCGGCGATCGGGATCGATTGCTCGGATTGGGGGTTTCGACGCCGATCCGGAGCTGGGAATCAGACTTCCAGGCGGGCGGAGCCGAGGGCGACGGCGCCGCTCAGCGTCCGGCTATCGCGGACCCACTCAACACGCACCTCCACGCCCGGCTTGTTACCGCGGACCAGTTCGCCCAGACGCTCGGACTTCGCGATCTTCTCGCCGCCGAACTTGGTGATCACGTCACCGGGACGCAAGCCGAGATTGTCGGCCGGCGAACCGACCGTGACTTCGACGACCAGGGCTCCCTTGGCGACGGAGAGATTGAACTGCTGACGGATCGTCTCGTCCATCGTCTGGGTCTTCACCCCGAGGAACGTTCGCGGGCCGTTGTCCTTTTCGCCTTTCCGCAATTTGTCGACGATCGGTTTGATGCGATCGATGGCAATGGAGAACCCGATGTTGTTGGTATTCCGAAGAATCGCAGTGTTCATGCCAATGACTTCACCGCGGGCGTTAACCAGCGGGCCACCGGAATTGCCGGGGTTGATCGCGGCGTCTGTCTGGATCAGTCCCTCCAACGTCCCGTTGTCGGCTTCGATGTCTCTATCGATTGCCGACACAATGCCGGTGGTCACGGTCGGGCCTCCAGGTAGGGCGAGGGCGTTGCCGATGGCCAACACCTGGTCTCCGACTGCGCTCGCTTTGGAACTTCCCAACCTCGCCGTCGGGAGGTTCTTCGCACCGTCGACCTTGACAAGGGCGATGTCGCGCTCCCGGTCGCGGCCGACGACCGTTGCCGACCGGACTTTGCGGTCGCTGAAAGTCACCTTGATGGTCGCGGCGCCCTCGATCACGTGGGCGTTGGTCAGGATGTAGCCATCGTTCGTGAGGACGATCCCGGTACCGGCTCCTTGCGACGGGTCAATGCCGAAAAACGAGTTCGAATCGATCTGTTGCTGCGTGCTCAGGGCGACAACGGCCGGTTCGACCGCTTTGAGCACATCAGAGACCGACATCGCCCCTCCAGCGAAGTTCAGCGTCGGCTTCGCCGTTCCCTTCGCAGCAACTGACTGAGCGACCGGTGCGGTCGCTTTCGTTTCGCCCGTGTCGCGAGTGGCGAGGATCACCCCGCCGATCGTCGCCGAGGTGAAGAGGGCGCCCACGAGGCCACCGGCGAACGCCGCCTTCGCCCACGGCGGTCGAGCCGCAGCGACCACCGGGGGTGCGGCAGGTGTCGGCTCCTCGACCGTCGGAACCGACGGGGGAACGGCAGACGGGTCAGAATCGGGTGCCGAAAAAATAGATTCATGCTCCATGGGTCCGAGTGTGCCGAATCCGACATAAGAGTCCCATGAAAGCGTGGGATTACGTGTCTGACGTCACCGCGCTTCCGAGAAGAGCTACGCCATCGGGGCCCCAACGGAGAGAGCGCGCGCAACGACGGTGTCGAACATCGGCTCCGTCAGCCTGCCGGTGAAGGTGTTCTGTTGACTCGGATGGTACGAACACACCACATGAATCGATCGTCCGTCGGTACGCACCACCTCGGCCTCCACGCCGTGGCCGAACTTCGGGAGCCGGGGCGCGACGGCAGGACCTCCCGCCGGTCCCGGGACGGGCGTCGACAGTTCCTTTCGTACCACGTCATAGGCGAAGTGCCCCAGCACCAGAATCGAGCGGAGTCCACCGAGAAGTGCCAGCTCGCGGTGGAGGAACGGGAGACAGGCTTGCCGCTCACCGGGCTCAGGCTTGTTGGCCGGCGGCGCGCAGCGGACGACCGCGGCGACCCAGACGCCAGACAGGGTGAGACCGTCGCCGACGGAAGTCGATGACGCTTGGTTGGCCGCGCCAGCGCGGTGCAGTGCCCGGAAGAGCCAGTCGCCGGAGCGATCTCCGGTGAAGACCCGGCCCGTTCGGTTCGCTCCATGGGCGGCGGGGGCGAGCCCGAGAACCAGGACCGAGGCAGCAGGATCTCCGAACCCTGGCACGCCTCGCCCCCAGTACGTCTCGTCTCGATACGCCGCGCGCTTTTCTTCGGCAACGAGCTCGCGCCAGTCGACGAGACGCGGGCAACGCCGGCACGCCGAGATGTCCCGGGCGAGGTGGCCGAGGGAATCAGCCATATTGGGGGAGAACGATCCAAGAGGTCATGGTGAGCCCATCTAAGTGTGCAGGGGCGAAGACGAAGACGGTGACGAACCATCGCGCGCGGGCGGCGGCGACCCCTGCAAACGCAGAACTCTCGTCCGAGAGGTGCTGACCCTCGAACAGGGTTTTCACCATCAACCTACCGGGTCATGTAAGACTTTTCGTGCGTGGTGGCCGGGAGTTCCGGCCGGAAGGAAGAGGGTTGTTGTGAACGTCGTCGTGCTTGCTGGTCGGGTCGCTGACCGACCGTTTCGTCCCGGAAACGGTGACCGGGTCGTGGTGAAGCTCGAAGTCGACGGCGAGAACCCGTCGAAGTCGGATCGAATTGAACTGCATTGCTTCGGTGCTGTTGCGGAACGCGCGATGCGCCTGTGGCAGGGTGATCTGATCGGCATTCGAGGGCGGATCGAGCTTCGCATCTGGACCGAGGACGGCGAAGAGTATGACGAATTGCGCGTCGTCGCCCATCGCATAGATGTGATGGTGAAGGGCAACAGTGACCGAGCCCTGCGTGAGAACGGAAACCGGGATCGGGGACCTCGATCGTTCGGCGGCGATTCCCGAGACCGCCGTGAACGTGGCAGTGGCCAATGGCTTCGACCCGAGGAGACGCTCGACAATGTGTCGACCTCGGCCAACCTCGACAACGACTGACGCCCGCCCATGTCGAACGCCACTTCCCGCCCGAAGGCGGGAGCATCTTCCAAGCATCCGACCCCGACGACCACACTGGTCTTGCTGATCCGTCACGGCCAGACGCCGACGACCGGAAAGACCCTCCCAGGCCGGGCCAAAGGACTGCACCTCGCCGAGACGGGACACGGCCAAGCCCGCAATGTCGCCGAGAGACTCAGCGTTCTGAAACGTCTCGATGCGATTTATTCGTCGCCACTCGAACGGGCGCGCGAAACCGCGGCGCCGCTCGCCAAGGCGCGATCGTTGTCGGTGAAGATCGATCGCGGCCTGCTTGAGTGCGAGTTCGGTGAGTGGACCGGCGCCGAACTGAAGGATCTGATGAAGAAGCCGGAGTGGGCGACGGTGCAGCGTTACCCATCCGGGTTCCGTTTCCCGGGTGGCGAATCGTTCGCCGAGATGCAGACGAGGATGTCGTCGACGGTGCAGCGCCTCGCGGCGG
>JANOHI010000415.1:0-3255 GCA_031406385.1 Acidimicrobiia bacterium | reverse complement strand
GAGTCGTGCTCGTTCATCTGACAGCCATACGTGTGAATCACGTAGCGCTTCAATCCTGCTTCCGGCAACGACACGACCAGCGAGTCTACGGGTACCTCTGAGCTCGCGTGACCCGCGCCCGGCCCTGCCGAACGCGTTCTGTGCGTTGGACCAGTCGCAGTGGTGCCAAGCGGACCGGCTGCGGTGGCAACGACGAACCGAACGATGTTCACATGAGCTGGCGAGATCTCAACTGAATGCCAACAATTCCATCACGGGCCGAGTCGATGCTCTTTCTGGCTCGAACAACCACCGAGACGGCCAACGACACCACCGCCTGCAGGACCTCGAACCCACTCTCCTCAAAGGAACCATCATGAACCGCTCAACCCGCTTCATCACCTCGATCACCATCGCCGCTGCCGCCGTCGTCGGCGTCTCGGCCCCGGCGTTCTCCACCCCGAAGTCCGATGCCGTCGCCGCCGCCCGTGCCGAGAATCGTGCTCGCAGCCAGGCCACCTACGATGCCAACAAGGTTCGCCGCGACGCCCGGTACACCGAGAACTCGTCCCGGCGCGACGCCACGTACTCGGCGAACTCTGCCCGCCGGGATGCCACCTTTCAAAGCTGTCTGACCGGCGCCGCGGCGGCGACCACCAAGGAAGCCCGCGAGGCCGCCTAGGCCGCCTGCAAGACCGCCCGCGACAACACCAAGGTTGCCAACAAGGGTGCGTGGGACCAGACCCGCACGCAGAACGAGGCCAGCCGTGACGCCACCCGCGCCGCCAACAAGACCGCTTGGGATCAGACCCGGGCGGCCAACAAGGCGGCAATCGACGCAGCCAAGGCCTCGGTGACCACGGTCCCGGTGACCGTGGTGCCGGTCCCCGCCTCCTGAGGACCACAACCCTTCCGGTTCACAACCGGAACAATTCAACACCCCACTCCCCCGCCTTCGGGGCGGATCGGCCCACCCGGCCGATCCGCCCCGAGGCGCGTCGGGGCCCGAAATGATCTCATGGCGACATCGACGTGCCATGCTCGGCGCCCTCATGAACTTCGCCGAGCGCCTTGCGTACGCCACCTCTCGTGGCATCCCCCGATCGGACCTTCCGACCGGTGCACCTTCGTTCGAGCGGCGTATCGAACTCGCCGGCAACTACAACTTCCGCGATGCCGGCGGCTACGCGGCCGCCGACGGCCGGTTCATGCGCCGGGGGTCGGTCTTCCGCAGTGACCATCTCGCTGCGCTCACTGACGACGACGTGGCAACGGTGGCGTCACTGGGGCTGCGACGGGTCCACGACTTCCGGCTGGCCTCAGAACGCGAGCGCCAACCGAGCCGTCTGCCGACGGGGCCCAACGCTGCCGAGATTGTGCTGCTCGGTACCTCCGACTTCTCCTCGCTCGACGAGAGCGTGATCGACGTGATCCGCGACATCCTCGACGGCTCCCGTCCCCTCCCGGAACCGGACTTCTGGGAAGCCAACTACCTCGACATGGTGCGAGGTTCGCAAAGAATGCTCGTTGGCTACCTCCGCTCCATCGCCCAACCCGACGCCCTACCGGCGCTGCATCACTGCACCGGAGGAAAGGACCGAACCGGAGTGTCGACGGCGCTGCTCCATCGCCTCCTCGGCGTTGGAGACGACGACATCATGGACGATTTCCTGCTCACCAATCTGTATCGCACTGCTCATCGGGTCGATGACCTCCGCGACGGCTTTGCCACCCGAGGCTTGTCGGTGACCGACGCGCTGCCGATCCTTGGCGTCAGCCGTCGACCCCTGGCCGGAGTGCTCGCCTACTGGGACGCGGGCGGAGGAGCCCGTGCCTATGCCATCGATGGCGGGGCAACGGAAACCGAGCTGGAACGCATCGGCGAAACGCTGCTGGTTCAGGACAGCTGAGCGGACGTCTAGGGCGGCAAACACGGCCGGAAACGGAGACTGGCCGCATCACTTGGTTTCCCAAGCGATGCGGCCGAGTCCGCCACCACACACAACAGCAATCGTCGAGCTATGTGCGCAGCTTGAGACGTTGACCGGCAAACGAGTCGTTCGACCCACGCTGACCGCCGGGGTGGTGCGCCCGACCCGGTGAGACTCAGTCGAGCGAAATCGGCTCGTCATCATCCTCGAGGTCGTCCAACGCGTCGCCGGTGCCTTCGACGATGCCGACCTTCTGGCGAATCTTCTCGGTGATCTCCATCATCAGCTCGGCGTTCTCGGACAGGAAGTTCTTGGCGTTCTCCCGACCTTGGCCGAGTTGCTCACCCTCGTAGGTGAACCACGCGCCGGACTTCTTGATGACCGCACACTCGACGCCGACATCGAGCACCGATCCCTCGCGGCTGATGCCCTTGCCGTACATGATGTCGAACTCCGCCTGCTTGAACGGCGGGGCGACCTTGTTCTTCACGATCTTCACGCGGGTGCGGTTACCGGTGACGTCGGCACCGTCCTTGATCGACTCGATGCGGCGGATGTCGATGCGGACCGACGAGTAGAACTTCAGCGCGCGTCCACCCGGCGTGGTCTCGGGCGAGCCGAACATCACGCCGATCTTCTCCCGCAACTGATTGATGAAGATCACGACCGTGTTGGTACGGCTGATCGAGGCGGTGAGCTTGCGGAGCGCCTGGCTCATCAAGCGAGCCTGGAGTCCGACGAACGTGTCACCCATTTCGCCCTCGATTTCCGCCTTCGGGGTGAGCGCAGCGACCGAGTCGATCACCACGACATCGATGGCTCCGGAACGCACGAGCATGTCGCAGATCTCGAGTGCCTGCTCACCGGTGTCGGGCTGGGAGATCAGGAGATTGTCGATGTCGACGCCGATGGCGCTCGCGTAGACCGGGTCCATGGCGTGCTCGGCGTCGATGTAGGCACACGTGCCACCATTGCGCTGGGCCTCGGCGACGACATGCATCGCCAGGGTGGACTTGCCCGATGACTCCGGCCCGTAGATCTCACAGATGCGACCTCGGGGCAGGCCGCCGATGCCGAGGGCGAGGTCGACGGCCAACGAGCCAGTGGATACCGCCTCGATCTTCATGTGAGTGTTCTCGCCGAGTCGCATGATCGACCCCTTGCCGAACTGCTTGTCGATCTGGCCGAGGGCCATCTCGAGTGCCTTTGCTCGATCCATTTCTGCTCCTAGGGCTTTCTTGCCGTTCATATCTTTTCCGGCGTCTCTGGCTTCGCGTGCGGGGAACGTTTTCATGGGGCTCACTGTATGGGAGGGGTGAGACAAAATGACAGGCATGTCATTCGT
>JANOHI010000387.1:0-3504 GCA_031406385.1 Acidimicrobiia bacterium | reverse complement strand
GGCGATCTTCCACCGGTTTCGTCGTCGGCTCGATTGTCGGCGCTGCAGGCGCTCGTCGGCCACAACGACTCGCTCGACGCCGTTCTCGTCACGGACCTCGACAACATACGTGCGCTTAGTGGTTTTACCGGGTCATCTGCGCGCCTACTGGTTTCGTCGGATGACGCCTTTTTGCTCACCGACGCCCGCTACGAAGAGCGCGCTGAAGAGGAGATCGCCGCATCAGGCGCATCGATCGACATTGTTGTCCGTCGCAACCAGTCCGACCAGCAGGCGTGGCTGCGAGAGCATGTCGTGGCCTCCGGTTCCGGGAAGATCGGCCTCGAAGCGGTGTCGTTGTCCTGGGCGGCCCACGATGCTCTGGTCGCCGATGCACCGGAAGTTTCGTGGGTGGCGGTCTCGAACCTCGTCGAGCGGCTCCGACGAACGAAGTCACTCGGCGAGATCGCCCGCACAGCGCGCGCGGCGGCCATCGCCGACGCTGCGCTTGCCCAGGTGGCGCCGATGCTGAGCGGCGTGGTCACCGAGCGGACGTTCCAACGCGCCCTCGACAGCGCCATGATCGCCCTCGGAGCCGACGCCGTGTCATTTGACACGATCGTCGCCTCCGGACCCAACGCCAGTCGCCCTCATCACGAGACGGGTGGGCGCGTGATCGCCGAAGGCGACGAGGTCATTTGCGACTTCGGTGCGCTGGTGGAGGGTTACCACTCCGACATGACCCGCACGATCTACGTCGGTGAACCGTCAAAGGCGCAGCAGCGGCACTTCGCCGTCGTGCGAATGGCACACGACGAAGCCGCGGCGGCGATCACGCCGGGAATCTCGTGCGTCGCTCTCGACCGGATCGCTCGTGACGTGTGCGAGGCGGCCGGCTGGGGCGACCGTTTCGTCCATGGTCTCGGTCATGGAACCGGTCTGGTGATCCACGAGCTCCCGTGGCTCGGCACCACGTCTCGCAACGCCATTTGCGAGGGTGACCTGGTGACCATCGAACCGGGCGTGTACCTTCCGGGTTCCGGAGGGGTGCGGATCGAGGATCTCTACGTGGTGACAGCCGAGGGGCCGATCGCGTTGACTCGGTCGCCGGTCGACATCGTCGTCTGAGTTCTCACCTGGCCCTTCGGCGGCTCTCACCGTGCGCTCACGCGCCCCGGGAACACTGAGCTGCATGACAACGGTCTCCAGCCCTGACGACTTCGCCGCCACCGACCCCGTCGAGGTGGCCATGACCCGCCGTCGGATACTCCATGCCGCCGGTGCGCTCGGCGCGGGCGCACTGCTCAGCGGCTTCGCCGTCGACACTGCGTTGGCGGCGACGAGGAAGACCACGAAAAAGGCCGCGGCGAAGGCCGCCGCATGTGTGCAGATCGTCAGCTCGACCGGAGGCCCGTTCCCCGGCAATGGCACGAACGGCGTCAACGTGCTCACCGAAAAGGGCATCGTTCGCCGCGACATCCGTTCGTCGTTCGGCTCCATGACCGGCACCGCAGCTGGTGTGCCTCTCACGATTAACCTCGTGCTGCGGAGGGCGTCGAGCGATTGTGCGGCCTTTCCGAATGCCGCGGTCTACATCTGGCACTGTGACGCCATCGGCCAGTACTCGCTCTATTCGATCGAGACCGAGAACTACCTGCGCGGCGTACAGGTTGCCGATTCGAAGGGGCGCTTTCGTTTCTTACGTCATTCCCGGGTGCCTATCCGGGTCGCTGGCCGCACGTGCACTTCCAGGTGTACACCGACCTCGCTTCAGCGACGTCCGGTCGCAACGCCATCAGGACGTCGCAACTCGCGCTGCCCGAGGCGACGAGCAAGCTGGTTTACGCCGAGTCCGGTTACGACGGGAGTGCCGGCAGCCTCAGCGCAACCTCGCTCGCCCGCGATGGTGTGTTCCGTGACGGGTGGGCGACCCAGATGCCGACGGTCACCGGTGACGCCAAGAAGGGCTTCGTCGCCAACCTTGTCGTGAACGTCTGAAGGTCTGCGCGTGCTGTTCCGGTAGCGCGGGTTTTTGCATGCACGTGGTCGTGGGTGTCTGACGCTCTGCGGGTGCTGTTCCGGTGGGCCGGGTTTTCAGCTCTCCAACTGGTGGTGAACGTTTTGCGCCCTTCGCGTGCTGCTCCTGTGGAGCGCCGAGGGAGTTCAGTCCGAGGGCGTGACGAGGACCGGTTGGAGTTCGATCACCGGCACATCGAACGCTGTGGTGGTGGTCATCGTGGCGGGCACGAGGTTCACGTACTCGCCCGGCTCGAGGTTCGTGGTGACGCTGAGATCCCACGTGATCGACAGCTTCGCCGGAAAGCTCGTAGTGCCCTTCGGCGCGTTTTGATACGTGTGGAAGCAGCCGAGTGACTTGGCCGAGCGGGCCTGGCGCTGGTTGCGGACGATCCGCCCGGGGTTGTCGCACTGCGCCCGGGGCCCCGCGGTGCCGGGATCGAAGGTCAACGTCGAGGGCGTGGCGTTGATGGTCAGGTAGTACGCACCCTGGGTCGCCGTCGGGGAGATCGTCGTCCACTGTTCGGCGGGGACCGAGAAGAAGAACGGGATGCCGACCACGCTGACGTCGTCATCATCGGTCAGCGGAGGTGACGTGACCGGCTCCGGGTCGGGCACGTTTCCGATCGCCGAGTCGATCATCGCCCGGGCGTTCGGGCGAGGCGGGGGAGGAGTCCCCGGCGGTGGCGGCACACAGGCGCCGTAGCACCCCCGGAACCCGAGGATCCCGTTGTCGCAGCCGTAGCGCGAGGTGACCGTGAGGTACGAGCTCGCATCACCGAGGTCCACACACGTGACGACAACCCGCCTCGCAACCTTCGTCGGCCCCCGCCCAGGTGTCCCAGGTGTCCCGGGGGTGTAGATGATGGGTTTGAGCTTCTTGCCGTCGATACTGGCGACGTTCGAGGCGGCGGCCCGCCCAGGCCCGCAGGCCAAGCTCGCGACGACAATCGCAAGCGGCAAGCGTCTCAAACGCACGTCTTGCCTTTCTCGGAAGGGCGACTACTTCCGTAGTCGGCGATTGTCCATCCGTCTGCTGTCCTCTCAACCACGTTCAAGAAGTACGCCCGCCCAAGCCCTTCGGACTCTGTCGAGCCGGTGGACTTGTTGAGGAAAGCACCGTCATCCGCGGCGCAGACCTCAACTTCCGCTGTGGTCGGGGACAGAAATCTTGTGCCTAAGACGACGATGCTTCGAACCCTTCCCTTTCGGACGACCAATCCCTTCGAATGGAACTTGGTGAATTCAGCGATCATTGCCGGTCCGGCCGGGCGCCCCGTGACAGTTCTTTTCAGGAACGCATTCGGGTTCAGTTCGGGCAGTAAGTCAAGCTGCGCGTAGAACTCCTCCCACCAGCCGATGGCTGCTTCCTCCGCGGCGATGCGGTCCGCCTCGGTTACTCCTGGCGGGAGGGTCACCGCCTGCCGAGTGGTCGTCGGAATTGCTGTGGCGACCACGGTCGACGGGACGATCGTCGTTGGGGCCGGTGATTTCGGGGCACGTGATGTC
>JANOHI010000331.1:0-3542 GCA_031406385.1 Acidimicrobiia bacterium | reverse complement strand
CGGCGCAAGTTCGATTCCCACCAGAAGTTCGCCGGCCACTGCGGTGGTCCGACCCGGCCCCACGAAGAGCTCCGCGAATGGGACACGCCGCTCGCCCGATTTGCTTCGCAACACGGCGATCGCATCGTGGCAGAGCAACGGAGCGATCGTGTCGGCGGCGGGAGACGCATTCATAACGTTCCCGCCGATCGTGCCGGTGGCCCGGGTCGCGGTGGATCCAACGATCGAGCTGGCGTCGGCCAGGGCCGGGTAGTTCGCCCGCACGCGCTCGTCGGTGATGATCGCCTCGTGATTGGTCAGCGCGCCTATGAAAAGCGACCCATCATCAGCCTCGACGATCCCGCGCAGGTCCGCGACGTGGTCGAGGTTCACGAGGGCGTCGGGCAACGGGCGCTTGCCCTGGCGATGACCGACAACCAGGTCGGTTCCGCCGGCGAGGGGAAGGGCGCCAGCCGCCAACGCGTCGAGCACTTCGGCCAGAGAGGTCGGAGCGCTGAATTGAGCCGATGGACGCTCCGTGCCACTGCGCGCTTGCTGCAACCGTTGAGGGGCAGTTGCGCTCATAGCTCGACTCCGTTGGCCACCGACCACACCCGTTCCGGCGTGGCGGGAAGCTGGTGGACCCGCTTGCCGATGGCGATGGCGATCGCGTTGGCGATCGCACCCGGAGTCGGCACCGTGCATGGCTCGCCGACACCCTTCGACCCGAACGGCCCGGCGTTTGGCGTGGGCAGGTCGACGAAATCGACGTGCATCACCGGAGTGTCGCTCGCTGTCTGCAGCTTGTAGTCGAGGAGATGGGCGTTGCGACGCGCACCGTCGGCGCCGTCGACCATGGCTTCGGAGATCGCCTGTCCGATCCCCATGAGCACGCCGCCACGCACCTGGCCGATCGCGCCGTCGGGATCGAGAATGTGGCCGGATTCCTGCACCGCCGCCACTTCGAGCACTCGGACCACTCCGGTGTCGCGGTCGACCTTCACGCGGACGGCATGGGTCGCAAACGTGGGTGCCGTGAACGACTCGGCGCCGAGGCGGCCGATGCAACCTGAGGCATCGCTCTCCGGTATCGGGGCAGGGTCGCCGGATCCGCGCCCGAGCATGAGGTTGGCGCCCTGGGCCGTGGCGGCGAGGTCAGCTATCGCGATCGTTCGCGTCGGAGTGCCCTTCACCCGGGCGTGACCGTCGACGAGCTCGAGATCCTCGGGTGCCGCTTCCAGCTGATCTGCGGCGAGCTCACGGAGCTGCACCGCAATTTCCTCGGCCGCAGCGACGACCGCGCGTCCGTTGTTGAAGATCGTCTGGCTTCCGGCGGAGCCGAAGTCCCACGGCGCCGCCGACGTGTCTTGGTACACCAGAGAGAAATCTTCAGCGCGCATACCAAGTACGCGCGCAGCGAGGAGCGGCAGGGCCATGACGGAGCCTGACCCGTTCTCCTGTGCTCCGGTGATGATGGTGCCGGATCCGTCGCCGTTCAGCTTCATGTAAGCACCCGATGCCATGGGGAACGACGGCCAGAACGCGCACGAGACGCCGATGGCCTCATCGGCAGGGAGTTGGCGTCCGTATCCGATCAACTCGGTCGCGCGGTCGAGGCATTGGAGCGCGCCGATCTCATCGAACACCTGGCTCGTAGCGGTCGTGTCGCCGGCGTGGACAAGATTGCGGCGGCGGAACTCGACCGGATCGAGACCGACTGCGGCCGCCACCTCGTCGAGATGCTGCTCGAGACCCCAGCACACGGTCGGCGCGGCGGGAGCACGGACCGAGCCGGTGGGCTGGGTATTGGTGTACACGAGGTGCGTCCAGACGTCGACGTTGAGGATGCGATAGGGACCGACAGCGAAGTGGGCGGCGAGCTGCGTCGAGACCGGTTCGTCCGCCGAGTATGCGCCGTTCTCGATGAGCACCTTGGCCCGTCGGGCAAGCAGCGTTCCGTCGCCCGCCACACCAGTCTCGAACTCGAGCACCATGCGCTCACGCCGGTGGTCCGGCGCAAGGAACTCCTCTTCCCGATTGAACACAACCTTCACCGGACGACCCGCAGCGCGGGCGAGGGCAGCGACGTGCGGCTCGAAGTGCGGCTCGCACTTGCCGCCGAAACCGCCACCGAGCAGCGGCACGATCACACGAACGGTGGACTCGGGGATGCCGAGCGAGGCCGCCACGTGCGAACGCGCCGGGAACGGCACCTGCGTGGACGAGTGGATCGTGACCTCACGCCCCGACCATTCGGCGAGGATCGCCCGGGGCTCCATGGGTGTCGGCTGCGAACCATCGGCAACATAGCGGCTGCGCACCACATGATCGGCACCGGCAAACGCGGCATCGACATCGCCCTTCACGATCGCGCACCGCGTCGCCTCGTTGCGGTCACGAACGATATCGCCGCTCACGGTGTAGGAAGCCCAGTCCTCGTGGACGAGCGCGCTATCGGCGAGAAGCGCTTCCTCCAGGTCGACGACCGCCGGGAGCAATTCGAAGTCGACCTCGATCAACGCCGCCGCCTGTCGGGCCAGCGCCGGCGTTCGTGCGGCGACGGCGGCGATCGCCTCGCCCTCCCACCGCACCACCTCGTGGGCGAACAGGGACCGGTCCTGCACGTAGATGCCGTGCCGCCGGGTACCGACCTCAGCGGACGTGATCACCGCAAACACACCAGGCAGCGCCCGCGCCGCCGTCGTGTCGATGCGCGTGATCCGGGCGTGGGGCACGCCGGCGAAACGGAACGCACCATGCACCATGCCGGCCACGGTGAGGTCGGCCACGTAGCGCCCGGTACCGGTGACCTTCGCTCGGCCGTCAGCGCGCATACGACCGGACATCTGCATCGTTTCGCTAGCCATCGTGTGCGTCCTCTGCAGCAGTCAGCAGCCCGCCGACATGGGCGAGAGCGGGCATCGACAGTGACCCTCGGGTCGTCGCGCTCCCGAAATATATCACCGGTCGGAACGGAGGGATCGGGCGAGCCGACTGCCCGATCCCGGCGTCAGACGGACGCGGCCTCCAGGTTGACCTGCATCTTGCGGAGTTGCTCGATGGAGAGGTGACAGCGCAGGTAGTGGCCCGGCTCGACCTCGAGAAGGTCCGGCTCCACGGTGTCGCACAGTTGCTCGACGCCGCTGCCTTCCCGACGCGGGCAGCGGGTATGTAGGACACATCCACTCGGCGGCTTGGCCACGCTGGGCACCTCGCCGACCAGACGGACGCGATTTGTCGCCTCACCGTCGACGCTCGGCAGCGACGACACCAGCGCCTCCGTGTAGGGGTGGTGAGGGCCGGTAAACACCTTGTCGGCCGGACCGAGCTCCATGATGCGTCCGAGATAGAGGACGGCGATGCGATCGGACAGGTACCGAACGACGCCGAGGTCGTGGGAGATGAACAGGTAGCTGACATTCTCGGTGCGCTGGAGATCGACGAGAAGGTTGAGGATCGCCGCCTGCACCGAGACGTCGAGCGCCGAAGTCGGTTCGTCGCACACCACGAGCCGGGGGTTCCCGGCGAACGCCCGGGCGATGGCGACACGCTGCTTGAGACCG
>JANOHI010000318.1:0-1758 GCA_031406385.1 Acidimicrobiia bacterium | reverse complement strand
CTGGGAGGTGTTCTGCCGCATTCTCGGCCCACGCGACGCGCCGTCCACCGAACGGCCTGACCGCCTCCATAGGGTGGAGGTATGAACGCAGATGCCCGTGTGCTCGCCGAAGACGTTTCCTGGCGCCTGGCCGATATCACCGGTTCCGACGACCCCGCCTCGATGCACGTTCTCCTCGACGTCGCCGCAACCCACGCTAAGGGGCTTCAGCAGTATCGGGGGCGGCTTGCGACGTTGACCCCGGTCGAGCTCGGCGAGTTCTGGCGCAGTGTGGAAGAGGCGTCGACGCCTCTGGCTCTCGCTGGCAACTTCGCTCAGCTTCGGTTCAGCACCGATACCGCTGATCCCGCCAACGGTGCGCTGATGATGGCGATGCAGGAGCGCGCCACCGCCATCGGGACGACCCTGGTGTGGGTGGAGCTCGAATGGGCTGACCTCGACGACTCCGTTGTCGACGCGGCACTGGACGACCCGGCGTTGGCGCGTTGGAAGCATCATCTTCGAGTGGTTCGGGCGCAGCGTCCCCATCTGCTCTCGGAGTCCGAGGAGAAGGTCCTTGCCGAGAAAAGCCTTACTGGTTCCTCCGCATGGTCGCGGTTGTTCGATGAGTTGGTCGCGGGGATCCGCGTATCTCTGCCGTCGGGAGAGATCTCCTTCGAAGAAGCCGGGAGTCGGCTCCAGTCATCTGATCGAGCAACCCGGGCCGAGGCGGCCACCGGGATCACCGGTTCACTCACGCCAGGACTTCGTACGCGCGCCTACATCTACAACACACTCTTGGCCGACAAAGCCACCGACGATCGTCTGCGCGCGTATGACTCGTGGATCTCCTCGCGAAATCTGTCGAACCAGGCATCGGACGACTCCATACGTGCGCTCATCGAGGCTGTCGTCTCGCGGTTCGGACTGGTGCAACGCTGGTATCGGCTGAAAGCCCAGATGCTCGGGCTCGACAAGCTGGCCCACTACGACCGCAACGCGTCGCTCGCCACCGGCGACTCCGACGAATCCATCCCGTGGGAAGACGCGAAAGCGATCGTTCTCGACGCCTACGCGTCGTACTCCCCCGTTCTTGCGGCGGGCGCAGCGCGCTTCTTCGACGAGAAATGGATCGACGCTCCGATCCGTCCGGCGAAGCAGGGTGGGGCGTTCTGTGCTCCGATGACGCCGGGGCTGCACCCATACGTTTTGATCAACTACACCGGCACTCGCCGTGACGTGCTGACCCTCGCCCACGAACTCGGTCACGGGCTCCACTTCCTCCTCGCCAAGGACCAGAGCCTGTTCGAACATGTGACCCCGTTGACGCTCGCCGAAACCGCGTCGGTTTTCGGGGAGGCGGTCACCTTCGGACGTCTGCTCGATGCCGAGAGCGATCCGAGACGGCGCATGTCGCTGCTCGCTGGCAGCGTCGACGACTCCGTCGCGACGGTCTTCCGCCAAGTGTCGATGTGGCGCTTCGAGGACAGCGCCCACAACGCCCGCCGAAATGAAGGCGAGTTGTCCGTCGACCGCTTGAACGAGCTGTGGATGAACTCGCAACTCGAGCTGTTCGGCGACACGGTCGACGTGACTGGCTACGACGCATGGTGGAGCTACATTCCGCACTTCGTCCACGTGCCGGGGTACGTCTACGCGTATGCCTATGGGCAGCTGCTGGCGCTTTCCGTCTACCAACGATCGCTCGACGGCGGACCGGCGTTCGCCGACAAGTACCTCCGAATGCTGGCCGCCGGCGGGTCGCGATCCCCCGAGGAG
>JANOHI010000296.1:0-30040 GCA_031406385.1 Acidimicrobiia bacterium | reverse complement strand
CTGCACCGACGATTTCGACCACACGGTCCGCAAGTTCACGCCGGACGGACGACTCCTGCTGACGCTCGGCCCGCCAGCATCAGCACCGACAGCGGGTAGTAGATCATCGGCTTGTCGTACACCGGCAGCAGTTGCTTGGAGACAACCCGGGTGATCGGGTGGAGCCGGGTGCCGCTGCCGCCGGCGAGGATGATCCCCTTCATGGGCGAGTGAGGTTAGCGCTCGGGTTGCTCCGCCGAACCGCCGACGAAGAGGAAAACAAACCGCCGTTCACCCAGCCGCGGCACTGAACGTGGCTAGCGTGGTCGTCTTTCCAGCCACTCCACGCCGAGGCTGCTCCACGGATCGTGGTCAGCATTGGCGCTCCACACCGAACCGTTCCGAAAAGGCCAACCTGTGCGCATTCGTTCTGTCCTCGCCACCACCACGATGCTTGTCGTCCTTGCGGCGCCGGTGCTCAGTGCTTCCCCAGCTTCGGCCAAGGACAAATGGTGCACCCCACTGAAGGGGGTTGCCGCCAAGATCAACAAGATGGACGCGCCGGCGGCTGACCCGAACGCGATGGTCAAGCAGCTCAAAGAGGTGGCCGACTCGATGAAATCGATCGAGGGGAAGGCACCTTCGGCGATCAAGACGGATTGGTCGAAGATGACCAAGGGCATCGGCTCGCTCGCTGATCTGACCAACAAGATGATCAACCTGAAGGCGTCGGAGGTGGCGAAGAAGCTTCCTGCGCTCCAGAAGGACATGGACAAGATCTCGAACGATAAGGCGTTCTCCCTCTCCGGCGACAAGGTCACGGCGTGGGCCAAGAAGAACTGCGGCATCAACCTCGACGCCTGAACGGCGTGTCAGGGGAACCCGAGTCGCAAGCCCGCGCGTTCCATGGCGTGCGCCCGCGGCCCGGGTTTTTCCGCGTTCTGGCGCTGATCACGCTGGGCGCATTCCTTTCCTCGGCCGGTCTCGGCACGGCTCTGCCGGCCACTGGTGCAACCAAGAAACCAAAGGCGACCACGACGACGACAGAACCGGCGGCGAAGACATTCTGTGAGGGGTGGGCGCAGGTCCGGGCGGTCCGCAGCACCGGGCTGACCGGCATCGCCGTGCTCCGATTGCAGGCGGAGCGCTACCGGGCGCTGGTCGGGCTGGCCCCGAAGGACCTTCGGCCCCAGGTTGCGGTGATGGCCGACTACTTCACCACCACCCTTGCCATGGCCGACAAGCCGTTGAACAACGCCGCACAGTCGGCTGCGCTGGAAGCACTGATCCCCAAGATCGGCGATGCCCTGACCGCCGTCACCCGCCACGCGGTAAAGACCTGCCCGCGTTCGCTACTGCTGTCGACGACGACCATCGCCCTCGAGACGCCGACGACAGCAGCCGCTTCCCCAACCACGGTGAAGAAGAAGCGGTAGCCCGTGTGGCAGTGCGCCCGGCGGTCGACGAGACTGTCGGCCTCATGCTGAAGAAGATCCTGATCGCCAACCGCGGCGAAATTGCCGTCCGCGTCATCCGTACCGCTCGTGAGATGGGCATCAAGACGGTGGCGGTGTACTCCGACGCCGATCGAAACGCCCTGCACGTGCGCCTTGCCGACGAGGCGTTCGCCTTAGGCGGGAACACGAGCGCGGAGTCCTATCTGAACACCGCGGCGATTCTCGACGCCATCGACAGGTCCGGAGCCGATGGCGTGCATCCGGGCTACGGCTTCTTCAGTGAGAACGCCGACTTCGCCCAGGCCATCACCGATCGGGGTGTGGCGTTCATCGGTCCGCCTCCTCACGCCATCCAGATCATGGGTGACAAGGTGTCCTCCCGCAAGGCCGCCGAGGCCGCCGGAGTGGCGATGGTGCCGGGCACCATGGAGTTCCTCAAGGGACCCGAAGAGATCAAGGCATTCGGCAAGGAGTTCGGCTACCCGATCGTGATCAAGGCGGCCTACGGCGGCGGTGGCCGTGGCATGAAGGTCGTGCGGGCCGAGGCCGAAGTCGAGTCGCAACTGTCCGCATCGCAGCGTGAAGCAAAGGCGGCCTTCGGCCGTGATGAGGCCTACATCGAGCGCTACCTGACCTGGCCGCGACACGTCGAGATGCAAATCGTCGGTGATCAGCACGGCAATGTGCTGTGGATCGGTGAACGCGACTGCTCGGCCCAGCGTCGGCATCAGAAGCTCATCGAGGAGACTCCAGCTCCGGACTTCTCCGAGGAACTCCGCCAGGCAATGGGTGCCGCGTCCGTCAAGCTGGCCAAGGCCGTCGGCTACTTCAGCGCCGGTACGGTCGAGTTCATCTACCAGGAAGGGCAGTTCTTCTTCCTCGAGATGAACACCCGCCTCCAGGTTGAGCATCCGGTCACCGAGATGATCACCGGTATCGACCTCGTCGAGTGGATGATCCTTGCGGCCAGCGGCGAGAAACTCCCGTGGACGCAGGAGCAGGTCAATGCCTCGCGCCGCGGCCACGCCATTGAAGTGCGGCTCAACGCCGAGAACCCGGCCGGCGGCAAGTTCCTGCCCTCGCCCGGCCCGATCACGACGTTCGTGCGTCCCGACGGATTCGGTGTCCGTGTTGACGCCGGCTACGAGCCGGGCGATGCGATCAGCCAGTACTACGACAATCTGGTCGGCAAGCTCGTGGTGTGGGGCAAGGACCGGAGCACGGCGATCGCCCGCACGATCCGGGCGCTCGAGGAAACGAAGATCACCGGTATCCACACCACGATCCCGGCCGACCTGGCCATTCTGCGCCACCCCGACTTCCGCGACGCGAAGCACTCGACGAAATGGGTCGAGGACTCCCTCGACCTGAGCGCTCTCACGTCGTCGAAGGGTGACGAGGTTGGCGCACCGGTCGCCGAAGGCGAGGTGCCCCGCGTTCGCCGCGACATGGACGTCGAGGTCAATGGCAAGCGGTTCTCGGTCAAGGCATGGGTCCCCGACGTTGCGCCCGCCGTCATCGGGATGGCCGCAGGAGCCGCATCGGCCAAGCCCCGGCGCTCGGCCGCGACCGGCGGACCGGCCGGGGGCGGATCGGGGGCCGTCTCGGTGCCTATGCAGGGCACCGTGGTCAAGGTCCTTGTCGAGGTCGGACAGGCGGTCGAGGCCGGTCAGGCAGTGATTGTGCTCGAAGCCATGAAGATGGAGAACAACATCGCTGCGGAGAAGTCCGGCACGGTGAAAGAAGTCAAGGTGAAGGCCGGCGATACCGTCGGAGCCGGTGACGTCGTCGTGGTCATCGAGTAACGCCGTGAGTCGAAAGACTCACCGCACTCGGTAGCAACGCTCACCCGACCTATGGCCGAAGTTGTCGGGCTGGGTCTCCAGGCCTGATTTCGCCTTGCTGCGCGCAGCCACGGGCAACGCGTGCCGATGGTGGTGCGCATGGAAGCGCAAGTGATTGGCAATGGCGCAGGGGTTACCGGCGTTCGTGGCGTGCTCGTCCCGTCCGCCCGTCAGGTCGCCCGGCGACGGATTTATGAGCGCATCTGGATCGTTCTCGGCGTCGCCTGGGCCGTTGGACGGGTGTTCGTCGCCAAAGCCACAGTGGAGCGCTATGGGGTAAACATCACGGTCTTCGCTTTCATCGAGATCCTCGTGGCGTGGCCCCACGCGCTCGGCGCAGCCCGCGTCGTCACGAACCTTGTCGACCGCGATCCGCACGGCGCATTCCGTTGGGGCATGCTCCTCGCCGCGACACACATCGCACCGGAGCTCTACATCGCCGTCGTCGGGTCGCACATGCCGGTTGGCGTCTACGTGTCGCTGGCGCTGATCGTGGTTGGTCTCGGTGCGCTTGCCGTCGTCGGCATCATCCAGAAGGTCGGGGTCGCCCGCGCGGAACGTGACGTCATTGCGGGAGTTGGTCGTAATCTCGGGTGATGGGGCATCCGAGCATCGTGAAAGACCGAACAAGCGCGGCGGTTGACGCGATTGCCGACCGGCTGATCGGATTGTCTCACCAGGTTCACGCCACCCCGGAGACCTGTTACGAGGAACATCGGTCGTCGGTCATGGTCGCGGACCTGTTGGCGACCGACCCCCGTTTCACGATTTCCTTCGGGGCCGCCGGTCTGGAAACCGCGTTCGTGGCACGGGCCGGCTCTGGGCCGCTGCATCTGAGTATCTGCGCCGAATACGACGCTCTTCCCGGGATCGGCCACGCGTGTGGGCACAACGTCATTGCGGCATCCGCCGTCGGTGCCGGGCTCGTTCTTTCGCAGTTCGCCGACGAACTCGGCATCTCGGTGTTCGTGCACGGATGCCCGGCGGAGGAGGGCGGCGGCGGGAAGATCCGCATGCTCGAAGCCGGACTCTTCGACGGCATGCACGCATCGATGATGGTGCACCCGTCTCCTGCTGAGGCCGACCGCATGCACTGTCTGTCGGTGAACCACTTTGACGTGGCTTATCGGGGCAAGACAGCGCATGCGAGCGCGTTCCCGCAGGACGGCATCAACGCCGCCGACGCCATCACGGTTGCTCAGGTCGGCCTCGGATTGCTGCGCCAGCACATCAGGGCGACCGACCGGATCCACGGCATCGTCACCAAAGGCGGTGATGCGCCGAACATCGTGCCGGACCACACCATCTACAAGGCATACGTCCGTGCGCGTACGATTGCTGAGCTCGACGAGCTGATGCCGAAGATTGAGAACGTCTTCGCCGCGGGAGCGCTGGCCACCGGCTGTACGCACGAGATCACCCACTTCTCTCCGCCCTATTCGGAGTTCCTCGACGACGAGGACACGCTGGCGCTCTACCGGGCCAACGCCGAGTCCCTGGGCCGCCGCTTCCCGGCACCGCAGAAGCGACGCCCCGTCGGCCAACCCCACGACGGTGAGCACGCGTTCAGCGCATCCACAGACATGGCGAACGTGAGCCTACGGATACCGTCGATCCATCCAATGCTCGGCATCGACGCCCGCGGATCGTCGAACCATCAGCCGGGCTTCACTGCGGCGTGCGCCGAGGCCTCGGCCGACCTGGCGGTGCGTGACGGAGCGCTCGCAATGGCCCTCACGTGCGTCGATCTGGCGACCGACCCGGCGCACCGCTCCAGGCTGCTCTCGCCGAACGGGTGATCGACGGTCGCCCCTCGCGCGACCGCATTCTCCAACCCGAACCGGTCAGGTCGCGGATTGCCGCCGGAGCTCGCCGGTCTCATAGAGGGCGATAGCCCGTCCGACGATGAGCGGGTCGAGCTTTCCGATGCCTGCGGTGTTCTTGTCGGTGTAGGGAAGCGTGTGGAGCACGTACCTCATGGCGTTGAGGCGCGCCCGTTTCTTGCAGTCGGACTTCACCACGATCCACGGAGCATCCGAGGTGTCGGTGTGGAAGAACATCGTCTCCTTCGCCTCGGTGTACTCGTCCCATTTGTGCAGCGAGGCGAGATCGACGGGCGACAGTTTCCACTGTTTCAGCGGATGCTGACGTCGCTCCGTGAACCGACGGTGTTGCTCGGCCTGGCTGACAGAGAACCAGAACTTGACAAGATGGGTACCGCTGCGGACGAGGTTGCGCTCGAATTCCGGGGCTTGACGGAGGAACTCGAGGTGCTCCTGTTGCGAGCAGAACCCCATCACCCGCTCGACCCCGGCACGGTTGTACCAGGATCGATCGAACAGGACGATCTCTCCCCGGGTCGGCAGATGCTGGACGTAGCGCTGGAAGTACCACTGCCCACGCTCGATCTCGCTCGGCTTCTCCAACGCGACCACGCGGGCTCCTCGGGGATTGAGGTGCTCCATGAAGCGCCGGATCGTCCCGCCCTTGCCTGCCGCATCACGCCCTTCGAACAGGACGACAACACGTTCTCCGGAGTCCTTCACCCAGGCCTGCAGTTTCAAGAGCTCCACCTGGAGTCGGTACTTCTCCTTTTCGTAGCTCTTGCGCGACATGAGGTTCACGTACGGGTAGGTGCCGGCGGTCCGATTCGGAACGAGCTCGTCATCGGGGTGCACCGGAGGCGACCCATACGCAGACTCGTCCGGCTGGACCATCGCTTCTCGCAGCTCGGCCGCGTCGTCGGCCGAAGATCCCTTGACGACAGCTGCCAGCCAACTGGCGATCGTGGCCCGATCCTGGCCGCTAGCGCCAAGGAGGATGTCGCGAACGGATTCGAGCATCGCGGACCTCGCGCCCTCGGTCTTCTCGGCGACCTCGAACGCTTCGATCCCGGACGGGGTGAGCAGTTGGGCTCGGTCACCATCGACCGCTCGCCGAGGCCGTGGTTTTCTCTGCGTCGGAGCCATGGGCTGAGCGTACCCGTGGTCGGGAGCCGCTTCCCAGCGCCGCATCGTCCGCGACGGCCGGATGGAGTTGCAACGCGCCGTCAGCCGGGTGGCGTTGGCTGCAGGGAAGACCCCGAACGCGGCACGAGGCGCTCGTGAGCGCCTCGTGTTCCACCCGTTCTGCAATCCCTACTGCTGAGGAGCGTTCCCTGCGACCTCGTGGCACCCATCGTCGCACGGCAGTCGACGGCTTCCCATAGGTCGCGCGGATCATTCCTCAGGTTTCGGAGAGAAAGGACTCAACCCTCAGCACTGCACCGGATCTCAGCCGTTCGCGACGCCGTCGACGTGTCGCCGAAACGCGATCTCCCCATCGATGATGGTTGTCATCACCGACAGGTCTTCGTCCAGAACAATAAGATCCGCGCGCATACCTTCCCCGAGGACTCCGCGGTCCGTCTCGCCCAGTAGCCGGGCGGGTGTGGTCGACGCGCTGGCGAACGCTTCCGATGCGGAGCAGCCCGTGATCTCGATGAGATTTCGCACGGCCGTGTCCATGGACAGCACACTCCCGGCGAGCACGCCGTCAGCGGTGCGAGCAGCGCCGCCGCTCACCAGCACGGGCGCACCCGCGAGATCGAACGATCCCTCGCCCATCCCCAGTCCGGCGATGGCATCGGTGATGAGCATGAGTCGACCGGGACCCAGCATCGTCCACGCCGTGCGAACGGCGGCGGGATGCACGTGGTGGCCGTCCACGATGATCGACGCGACGAGCCGATCATCGGTGAACGCGCGCCCGATGATGCCGGGCTCGCGATGGTGGAACGGTCCCATCGCGTTGAAGAGGTGGGTGACCGCGCGTACACCTGCGTCGACGGCTTCACCGAGCTCGCGATACGACGCCGACGAGTGCCCGGCAGAAATTGCGACTCCCCGGGACACGAGTACGCGCACTAGACCGAGGGAACCGGAGAGCTCCGGAGCGAGCGTCACGAGACGGACACCACCCCCGCGAGACCACCTATTGGTGAGGGCGGGATCTGGTGGCCGGAGGTGCGCCAACTCGTGGGCCCCGATGCGATCGGGCGACAGGAACGGTCCTTCCAGGTGCAGGCCGAGCACGACCGCCGCACCAGGCACGCGAGATGTGGGTCTGCGAACGATGTCGAGAGCGGCAGCCACGGACGACGGCGGCGAGCTGATGATCGTGGGGAGGAACGCCGTGACGCCATGGGCCGCCAAGTGCGAAGCGAGTGCGGGAATCGTCGAGGGATCCGACGTCACGTCGTATCCGAAGCCTCCGTTGATCTGGACATCGATGAACCCCGGAGCGAGATAGCACCCCTCCAGATCGATGACGTCCCAACCGTCTTCCGGTTCGATCCACGGTGCGATCCGGCGGATCCGGGTATCGATCAGCACGTCGGCCCGAACCGGCGGAGCGGGCCAGCGGTGCACGATGCCGTTGCGAAGCAGTCGCATCAGTCGTCCCCACCGAACGCGACGGTCCCGGTGAGCGCAGCCCGTTCGAGACGGGCGAGCATGTCGTGGAGCGGCCAGGGGCTCCGATGCGCTCGGCGACCTGTTCCACCCTGTTGCCAAGGGCGGGGTCCGTCGAGCGGGCGGTATTCGACGCCAGCGGCATCGAGGCGATGGAGGTGTGCCGTTAGCCGACCGGAGAATCCGGACGCGGCTGGAGCGCCGGTCCACGCGATCTCGGCGAACGCGCACAGCCTCGGGAAGAGGGCGAAGTCGATTTCCCGCTCGCTCGCCACCCACTCGGTCCACAGCTGGGCCTGCGCGCCGAGCACGCGGTGGCGTTGGGCGTCGGTCCAGCCGGCACCCGACGGATCGAAGCGGGCCACGTCGTCGACCGAGATCGGGCCACCGATGGCAAGGGGTTCGCGTTCGTCGTCGGCCTGGGAGTAATCGAAGTAGAGCGGGACCACGGGGGCAAGGACCACGTCGCGTCCAGCGCTCGCTGCCCGCTGGGCAATGCCGAGCCCGCGCCACGCCATGACGACGGCACCGGCACCCGCCTCGGGCGCAGCCGCGAACGCGTCGTCCCAGGTGATCATGGTTCGGCCGCGATCTCGAACGACCACGGAAAGGCCGGTCAGGAATTTCGCAAAGAGCTCACGCGCTGATCCGACGCCGATCGACGATGCGTACGCCATCGTTTCGTCGTCGTCCTGCCAGACGCTGAGCCGCGATTCGTCTCCGCCCACGTGGATCCAGGGGGAGGGAAACACGTCGACGATCTCGTCGAAGAGCCCACCGAGAAACGAGAACGCCTCTGGAGTGGGGGAAATGAGGGAGCGGCTGATCCCCCACTCACCTCCGACTTCGTTCTGCCCGCGTCGGGGGACACCGAGCTCCGGATAGGCGGCGACGAGCGCACCGGTGTGGCCGGGCAGATCGAACTCTGGCACCACGACGATGGCGCGATCCGCGGCGAACGCGACGATCTCCCGAAGGTCGTCCTGCGAGTAGTAGCCACCGTGCGGTGTCTCGTCGAAGACCGGCGGCTCGTTGAAGTGGCTGAGCTGGGAACGGGTCCGGTGCGAGCCTCGTTCGTGGAGTAGCGGGAAACGTCTGCTCTCGAATCGCCATCCCTGGTCGTCGGACAGGTGCAGCTGGAGTCGGTTGAGCCGCAGGTCCGCCATGCGCTCGAGCACGCGGAGCACCCCATGCTTTGGAAGGAAATGGCGGCTGACGTCGAGCAGCAGGCCCCGCCAGGCGAGCGTCGGCGCATCGGCGATGGAGCAGCAGGGCAGATCCCATGCCGTGCTCGGGGATGGGTGATGCCGGTAGCTGCCGACCGGAAGGAGTTGGCGAAGCGTGGCGATCGCTAGAGAGCACGCGTCGATGCTCCCTGCCGTCACGTCGACCCCGTGGGGGCCGACCACGATGTGGTAGCCCTCGACCGCCTCACTCGCGCTGTCGACGGTGAATCTGATGGTGCCTCCTGCGCGTGGTCCGTCGGTCGACGGGTCAACGGGTCCGATCAGGTTGAACGGCAGGAACCGGAGAAGGCGCTCGATCCGGGCATGTTCGTGTGGCGCGAGACCTCTGGTGTCGAGCGACGTCGACTGGTTGATCGAGAACCGTCCACCGGCTTTGTCGAGACGGCGGACGGCAGGGAGCAGGGAAACAGGCGCGTCCATGGGTCAGCCAGCGATCCGGTAGAGCCGACCTGCATATTCGGCTTCGATTCCGAGGTTGCGCTCGTGTCCGCCGGGCATGTTCGCCGAGACGTACACGGGAGCGTCGGCCCCGGTGCTGGAGATGCGGGAGATGATCTCGGCGGTGAGCATCTGAATGAGCAGCGCCGAGCTCATCGACGAAATCCCACATGCGCGCATACCGTTTTCGTCACCCAGAATCGCGTCGCCCAGCGGGGCTCCGTTATCGAGCACGACGTCGGCGAGGTCGAGCAGACGCCGACCCGACGGGTGGCGGCTGGGCACTGCGCTCGAGTGGGCCGTGGAGGTCACGGCGATGACGGGCAGTCCAAGGGCGCCCACTGCGCTCGCCATCTCGACGATCGACGCGTTGACACCCGAGTTCGAGATGATGACAAAGCCGTCACCGACGCGCACATCGGCGAGTCGCATGAGGCGCGGGATCATGTCGCTGCGCCGTTCGAGGAGCGGATCGTCGAGTACCTCGGGACCCTCTCCCCCGCGAAGGACAAGGTCGCCGAGGGAAATCTGGTTGGTCGGGATGAGACCACCGGCCCGCCCGGCCATCTCCATGGCGGCGGCCCGTGAGTGCCCCGTTCCGAACGCGTGGATGATGCCGCCGGAGGCGATCACCGGATGGAGCAGCCCCGCCGCCTCGTCGATCCGCTCGCGGTTGTCTTCGGCGATCGAGCGTAGCGCTCCGAGCGACGTGGAGACGAAGATGTCCGGCGAGATCACAGCAACGAAGCGTAGGTTCGGTGGTCCGTCGATGTGACCATGTTGGGTACGAGGAGAGGGCATGACCGACCCGTTTCCGGGAGAACTTCGAGACCATTCCGGTGGAGGCCAGGAGGTGGTGATGGGCGTCGACATCGGCGGGTCGTCGACGCGTGCCGTCGCCATCGACCGAAACGGAGTCGCCGCGCCGATCGGCAGATCCACCGGCGGCAACCCCTCGACACGTCGAACCGAAGAGATCGCGGCTGCGGTCGGCTCGGCCATGGACGCCGCCCTCGCTGGATGGCATCGCCCGAGTGTCGTCGCCATCGTCGTCGGCCTGGCGGGTCTCGACGAAGCACGCCGATCCGAACTCGAGGGAACGATTCGGACGGCGGCGCGATCACGTGGCGTCGACGCGGAACCACTGCTCCGATCCGACGCCGAGATCGCGTTTGCTGCCGGGAGTGCGTCACCCGACGGTCTGGTCGTGATCGCCGGTACCGGAGCGATTGCTGCGCGCATCCGCAATCGGAACGAGGTCGCCACCGTCGACGGACACGGCTGGCAACTCGGCGATGCGGGTTCGGGTTACTGGCTCGGGGCCGAGGTGCTCCGACGAGTCCTGGAAGCGCTGGACGGCCGCCGACCGCCGACCGCGATGACTGCAGCTGTGCTCGACCACATCGCCCCTCGCCCCGGGCGTCACGCGCCAGGGGCGGAAAGCGCCGGGGAGACGGGCGATGCCCGCTGGCGGATCATCCGGGCCACCCTGCACATGCATCCGAGCGAGATTGCAGCGTTCGCCGGGATCGCTCTTTCCAGGGACGATGAAGCGGCGCGTGCGTTGGTCGACGACGCGGCCGCCGAGCTCGAACGATCCGTCCTCGCCCTTCGACCGGTCACGTACGAGCCGATCGTGCTTTCCGGCGGCTTGTTGCGCGAGGGCCGTCTCGCAGCCGCCCTGCTTGAACGGCTCCGCAGCCGTGGCCTGACGGCGGTGGAACTTGACGTCGAGCCGGTGATGGGGGCCGCGACACTCGCGGCCCACGCCGCCGGTTGGTTCCGCTGAGCAGCCGTAGCCGGTTCGACGGAGGCACCGCCAGCAGGGAGCGGACACGCCACGGCCCCGCGCACGTGACCCATCATCTCGGGGCGCAGTTCGTTGGCGTGGAAGAACGAGCAGGTGGCTTCGGGCCCGACAACTGCGTGGCGATCGCCGTGGCAGTCCTCCATTGAGCTGAGGGGATGGTGACCGAATCTAGAGCGCACGGTCCAGCGACGAGTTCAGCGCTACCGATCGGCGAGGCCCGTGCCAGTCCGATATGGTCCCCGCCGACATGGACATGCCTGAAGCTCAGATTCTTGGCCACCTCGACGCACCGATCGGTTGGATCCGCTTCGCGGAGACCGTGGAGGTAGTCGGCTGGACCTTCGCCACCGACGCCAGTGAGGTGGAGATCACGCTGTCGCTCGACGGCCGCGTGTTGTTCCAGTTCGCCCCGAACAGCCTACGGGAAGACGTGTCCGAGGCGTTCGGAGTCCCCCAGGCGGTGATGTCGGGATTCCGTCACACACTCACTCGGGATCTCGTCGATGGTGCCGAAACGACGGCGGAAGACGAGTTCGCGCTAGTCGTCGACGTGCGATCCGCAAGCGGCCTCACGAAGCGTCTCGGTGAAGCCTCGCTCGAGTGGGTTCGGACACCGGATCTGGAGCGTGCCCGCGGTGACTACCGGTCGGTATGGGACGGCGTGTCCCGCTCGATCGACGACGCCCGGATCTCGGTGGCGGGCTACACCGATGACAACGAGTGGGAACGCACCGGCATCGAGAGCGCCGAGCTGTTGCGACGCGAGCTGCGCATCGGGCCCGACGACACCGTGATGGAGATCGGCTGCGGAGCCGGACGCATCGCCCACCATCTTGCGCCGCACGTGAAGCGGTGGATCGGCGGCGACGTGTCGAAGAACATGCTCGCTCATGCCGCTGACGCCTTGGCCGGTGTCGCCAACGTCTCGTTCGTCGAGCTCGCCGGATCCGATCTTCGGGCCGTGCCGGACGGATCACTCGACGCGATCTACTGCACGGTGGTGTTCATGCACCTCGACGAGTGGGATCGCTACCGCTACGTGCGCGAGATGCTCCGGGTCCTCAAGCCCGGTGGGCGCATGTACATCGACAACTACAACCTCCTCTCCGAGGAGGGCTGGTCGTTCTTCCTTGAGATGTCCGAGATCGACCCCGTACATCGACCGGCCAACATCTCCAAGTCGTCCACGCCCCAGGAGCTGCGGGCCTTCGCCACGAGAGCCGGTTTCGTCGACGTGGTCGTTCAGCCTGCGGCGCTCTTCGTCGCAGTAACGGCAACGAAACCGGAGTGAACTCCGGCCGGGAATAGTTGCCCTGGTCGCTCCCCGAGCAACCGGGCGAACGAAACTCTCGCCGAGGAACTACTCCGCCGCTTCAGCCAGTGCCTCGGACAGCGCCGGGTGCACGAGCATGGATTCGGCGATGTCGCTGACCTTGAGCCCTGCGGTCACCGCTAGGGCGATCACGCTGATGAGTTCCGCAGCGTGGCGGCCGACGATGGACCCTCCGAGGACCACGCCGGTAAGCGGGTCACTGATGATCTTGACGAACCCGCGGGCGTCGTTGTTGATCAGTGCCTTTGGCGATGCCGAGAACGGCACCTTGGTGACCCGCATCTTGCGGCCCATGGCGAACGCGTCGGCTTCGGCGAGGCCCACGTCGGCGATCTCGGGCTCGGTGAAAATCGCGCTGGCGGCCTTGTCGTAGTCGAGGTGGCGGTGCTGACGAGTGTGCAGACCCATCGCATGTTCGGCGACCTTGCGTCCCTGCATGGAGGCGACGCTGGAGAGCGGGAGCTTGCCCGACACGTCGCCCGCTGCATAAATATGCGAGATGTTGGATTGGCAATGATGGCCGATGGTGATGTAGCCGCTCTTGTCGGTGACTATGCCAGCGCTCTCAAGCTGCAGGCCGTCGGTGTTGGCGACGGAGCCGATGGCGAGCACCGCATGGGTCCCCCGCACCACGCGTCCGTCGTCGCAGCGAACGACGACTTCATCGCCTTCGCGCCCGATCGCCGTGGCCCGGGCGCCCTTCAGGAGGGACACGCCACGACGGAGGAAGTCGTCCTCGAGCACTGCGGCAACCTCAGGGTCCTTCTGCGGCAACACCTGCTGGCGGCTCACCACGAGCGTGACCTTCGAACCGAGCGAGGAGAACATGTGGACGAACTCCACACCGGTCACTCCGGACCCGATCACGATCAGATGCTCGGGGATCTCCTTGGGCGGATAGCAGTCGCGGGTGGTGAGGATGCGTTCGCCATCGGGCTGGCACCAGTCGGGGATTCTCGGCCTCGTGCCGGTGGCGATGAGGATGGCGTCGGCATGGTGGCGTTCCGTCCCACCGTCGGCTGATACCGACACCACGGTGTTCGGCCCGTCCAGCGTCGCAGTGCCCTTGATGAGCCGCACACCCTGGCTGCCGAGTTGCTGGGTGATCGACGACGAGAGGCGGTCCTCGATACCGACGACGCGTTCGCGGAGCGCTTCTCGATCGATGTGGGGCTGCATCACGTCGAGACCCATGCCCTCAATGCGGCGGGCGAAGCTCATGGCTCCACCGGTGGCGATCATCGTCTTGGAGGGAATGCAGTCCCAGAGATGCGCGGCGCCGCCGATCACGTCTCGTTCGATCATCGTGACGGTTGCGCCGAGGCGGGCGGCGTACGTGGCCGCCTGGTTCCCCGCAGGGCCACCGCCGATGATGACGAAGTTCAGTGCCATAACACGATGATGCTACGACCCGTGACCGGCTGGCCCACGCCAGCCCGTGCGCTACAGCGAGGCGGGTTGCGGACCGCGCACGAGTCGACCCGGATGCGCGCCGGTCGGCACGCCGTCCTCGAAGGTCACAACGCCGGACTTGATGGTTGCCCGGTACCCGGTTGCGCTCTGATTGAGACGGCGCCCGCCGGCCGGGAGGTCCTTCACGATGCGCGGAGGAGCGGCGCTCAGGGCATCAAGATCGATCACGTTCACGTCGGCGAGACGGCCGACGGCGAGGACGCCGCGGTCCTGCCAGCCGACATGGGCGGCGGTGCGTTGGGTGAGATGGTGCACCATTGCCTCGACCGGCAGTCCTTCACCGCGTCGCCGGTGAGTCCAGAGCCCGAGTGCAGTTGTGGGGAACGAAGCGTCGCAGATCGCGCCGCAGTGCGCTCCGGCGTCGGACAACCCGATCATGGCCACGGGCGAGCTGAGCATCTCTCGCACTTCGGAAAGGTCACCGGCGACGTAGTTGAACAGCGGCATGTAGAGAAGTCGTCGCCCGTCGTCTTCGAGCAGGGTGTCGTAGAGGAATGCCACCGCACTCACACCGGCAGCCGCACCGCGGCGGGCAATCGAGTGCTCCGGCGCCGGCTCGTAGTCCACCGGGTCACTCATCGGGAAGAGGTTGGCGAGACCGTGGACGAGGTCGTTGAGGATCCCGTCGCGGGCGCCGAGCGCCTCGTGCTCGGCGATGATTCGCGCCTTCCGTTCGGGATCCCCCATGGCCCGCACCCGCTCGGCTGTCGGCAGGGTGGCGATCTCTCGGTAGCCCGGGCAGAGGATGAACGGGTTGACGCTGGCCTCGAGACCATGCAGCACCCCGATCGGCCGCGGTGCAACCTGGGCCCGCATCGACAGACCTGCCTGCTGCGCGTTGCCGAGCACACCGAATATCTTGCGCCAGCGATCCGGAGTGGCAAAGGGCTGTTGCACGGTGGTCGAGAGGGGACGTCCGCTGACCTCAACGAGCGAGCGCATGAGGGCCAGTTCGGCGTCCACGTAGTCCTCGTCGGTCGACTGGTGGGCGTCGGAGATCAGCTGGATCACTCCGGTGCCCGCCTCCGCAAGTGCGCCGACCAATGCGTGGAGTTCGTCGGCGCTGGAGAACCTGGTGCCGAGGAACTTGCCTGCCTTGGTGCGGTGGATGTAGGTGCGACTCGTCGTGAACCCGAGCGCGCCGGCGTCGATCGCTTCGCGGGTGAGGCGGGCCATGGTCGTGAGCTCATCAACGGACGGCGACTCTTCGTGATCGGCACCGCGCTCCCCCATCACGTAGGCGCGCAGAGGAGCGTGCGCCACCTGCGTGCCGACGTCGACCACATAGGACCGGCGTCCGAGGGCGTCGAGGTACTCGGGAAAGGTCTCCCAGTCCCACGGCAGACCTTCGGCGAGTGCGGTGCCGGGGATGTCCTCGACGCCTTCGAGGAGGCCGATCAGCCAGTTGTGCTCGGCCTCGGTCGGCTTCGCGGGGGCGAACCCCACGCCGCAGTTGCCCATCACGATCGACGTGACGCCATGGTTCGACGACGGCGCCAGATCGCCGTCCCATGTGGCTTGGCCGTCGAAGTGGGTGTGGATGTCGACGAAGCCGGGGGTGACGATCATGCCGTCGGCGTCGATTTCCCGATGCCCGCGTCCGTCGGCCTTCGCGGCGATTTCGGTGATCCGTCCGTCGGTGATGGCGACATCAGCGCGCACCGGCGCCGCTCCGGTACCATCGACGACGGATCCGTTGCGAATAATGAGATCAGCCATGGTCGTTCCTCCAGGTGTTCGTGTGCCTCAGAACCTACCGGGCACCCCTCGACAATGCCTGTTCCGGGAGGACCGAGCTTCCGCACTTCCCCGGACGCTCCGAGCCCGACCAGTGATGCTTTTTCTGGACATCATCGGAGTTCGGTAGAGAACTCTTCGGAATTTTCGCTGAAAGTTCCCGCCTACCCCCCGGTTCATCATGGCCGTCACACCCCCTTCGTACACTTGTACGCGTAAACGTTGTTGACCCCACCGAACTCATGCACGGGTTCCGCCGCGTCGACCTGACCACCGCAACGACTCAAGACCACCTCACCAACTCCCGAACGCGACATAGCGACCTCCGCCCAACGATCCAACCGCCACGGCACCAACGTCCTCGCCCGCGCCGCCACCCTCACCGACACACCGTCGCTCACCACCGCCCTCGAGACCGGCCAGCTCAGCGGTGAACACGTCGACGTCTTCGCCAAGGTCCTCGCCACCCTCCAAGGACACGTCAAAGCCGGCTTGACCGACGCCGCAACCGAACTCATCGAAGCCGCCGCCTCTACCGGATCGACACCCGAAGAATTCGCCGCCACCCTCCACACCACCCGTGGGCGCGCATCCAAGGTTCGGGCGCCTCAACGAACTCGCGCACGTTCAGCGGAGCAGGTCGCTACCGCTTCTTGGTGGTCTTCTTCACCGTCTTCTTCACGACGGTGGCGACCTTCTTGGTCGTTGGTGCCGCTGCGGCGGCCAACGCCGGGGCCTTGAGGGTGAGCACCTTCGGTAGGGCGACCTTGCCGGCGTTGTAATCGTTCACCCGGTTCACGAACGCGGTCCACGCGCTCGCCGACGGAAGGTTGTCGTAGGGGTTCGGCATCAGTTCTGGCGTGAGAAACAGCACGCTGGCATTGCGCGACACGGCATCGTCGGCGGCGGCGGCCATCCGGTCAGCGGGCACCGAGTGAACCATCTGCCACATCTGCGAACGGACGTCGGAACCGAACATCCAGTTGTATTCCGAGTAGTTCCCCGCCAGGTTCACGTTCTCGAGCCATTCCTTCACGTTGGCGTCGGCCCGCTCGAGGTTCAGATAGCCATCGGCCAAGCCCTTGTAGCAGGCAAGCATCGGAGCGCCGGGGTTCAACACGACGAGCTTGCCCGGGTTGCGGGCCTTGATGCCCTTGAGGGTTCCGCTGCCGACGGAAAGCGCCTTGTACTTGTCGCACTCGTTGTAGAGGATCTCGTCGAGGAACACACCGTCGACACCCGGATAGGCGGCGAGCGCCGAGTCGACCCGGTCGGCCACCGTTGCGGCCGAAACCTTCTCGTAGCCGGCAGTCACATAGACCAGGGTCTTCTTGCCCTTGGCCTTGGCCGCAGCGAGACGGTCGGAGAGTTCCTTCTCGTTCTTATAGTTCCCGTCGGCCGGGGTGTCGGGGTGGCCGACGACCCAACCGACGGCCGGGGTGTCGAGCACCCGGGCCCATTCGGCACCGTCTTTGAAGTATGCCGGAACGGCAATCGTGATCTGCGGGTTGGACTGTGCCTGGGCCGACGGCGCAAATGTGAAACCAGCTGCGGCAACGACGGCCGTGAGCGCGAACGCGCTACGACGCAGGGAACGACGAGTGAGCATCGGTCAACGACTCCTTGAGAACGAAGGAACCGATCTTAGACGGGGGACCTGCCGATCGGTCGCGACGTCGTTCAGTTACCCATCAGCTACCCGCAAGATCGGCAATTTCCCCAGAACTGACGGGTCACTCCGCAACGAGTGAACGCGAGTAAGTGACGTTCGCCAGGGCGACCGGCCGAGAGATGTCGGGATTCTGTCCCGGTGCGACCGAATAGATCTCGACAGTCATCACGATGAGAGAGCGTCCGAGCTTCTTCAGGTGGGCGTCGGCGATCAAGTCGCCGGGAACCGGTCGCCTCACGAAGTCGATCGAGAGGTGCGTGGTGACGGCGAGCGCGGCGTCACCGAGAAGCCCGAGCACGAGCGCGTAGCTGACCGAGTCAGCGAGCTGCATCATCGTGGGGCCCGACACCGTTCCTCCGGGACGGAGTTCGGTTTCGCCGGTGACCATGCGCATCCGGGCTCGCGTCGCATCGAGGTGGATCAACCCCTTGGGGCCGTAGCGCTCCGCGGCCTGCGGCCACACTGTTGCGAGGTAGGCCGAAACCCCGGCGGCATCGAGTTGGAGCTCAGGCATGGGTCAGCCGTCTATTTGATTGCGGTCGAAAGCGCGCGTAGTAATGGTTCTGCAAGGTCTGGTCGGCACACCACGAGGTCGGGGAGAGATGTGTCGCGTTGGTTGTAGACCAACGCCGAACCATCGAGCCGCGAGGCGTGGAACCCGTGGGCTAGGGCAACCGCAACCGGGGCGGCGGAGTCCCACTGATACTGGCCACCGGAGTGGATGTAGGCATCGGCATCACCACGCACTACGGCGAGAATCTTTGCCCCGGCCGATCCCATCTGCGCGACCACACCATCGATGGCAGCGACCGCATCGCGTACGTCGGGCGGTCGGCTGTCGCTCACCAACACGATCGGTTCGAGCCGCACCAATCCCTCGGGATCGAACGCCTCGCCATCGAGCGCCACCTCGGTCGTGAACACCGAGCCAAGCTCGGGCATGGCCACGGCCGCAGCGGTCAGTCCATCGGAGGAGCGTTCCCACAGCGCGATGTGCACGGCCCAATCCGGGCGGCCTTCGGTCTTGTATTGACGGGTTCCGTCGAGGGGGTCGATGATCCACACCCGGTCGGCGTCGAGCCGACCAAGATCGTCCCCAGACTCTTCCGACAGCACCGAGTCACCGGGTCTCGCCGCCGCCAGCTCCGCCAGGATCAGTTTGTTGGCCTCCCGGTCGCCCCGGTCACCGAGCCCGTCCGGATCGTCGAAGGCCCCCTCGGTCCGACGGATCGTCCGCAGCAGGCGACCCGCCAGCCACGCCACCCGCGCCGCCAACTCGGTATCCGTTTCGGGACAGTCACTTTCGGGCGGGTCGTTGCTCGCTGGCGTCACACCGACGACCGTACCGGAGCCGCCCAGCAACGCGCTCCCGACCCGCGCTTCCGGCCATTGCCTGGCGCCCGCTCGACATCGCACGTGCAGACGCGGCCGTCCCACGCGCAGATCGGTCGATCCCACTCACACCTCGATGAAAATCGCCGCCCAGCACCGCAAAACGGCCGGAGGTGCGCGTCAGATTCGCCGAGTTGTGCTCGAAAACAAGCGAACTGTGCGTGACCCGGCGTGCTGAACGCGTCGCTCCGGTCTCCCACCCTGAGAGGATGATCGATGCCATGTCGAGTCCACTTCCCCGTCTGCTTGACCGCCTACCGCCGATCGGCTCGGACCCGAGTGATGTGATCGACGGGTACTCGGCGTGGGCGGCGGAGACTGGTCGTCCGCTTTATCCCCACCAGGAGGACGCCGCCATCGCGTTGGCTTCCGGGTCGCATGTCGTCCTGGCCACGCCCACCGGATCTGGCAAGTCGATGGCCGCCATCGCCGGGATCGTGCTGGCCCGCAACGCGGGCCGCCGTTCCGTCTGGACGGCGCCCATCAAGGCGCTGGTGGCCGAGAAGTTCTTTGAGCTCGTCGATCTGCTCGGTGCCAACGAGGTCGGACTGGCCATTGGCGACGCGTCGATCAACCGCGACGCCCCGGTGCTCGTCTGCACGGCGGAAGTCCTTGCCAACCTCGCCCTCGGCGACGCGTTCCTCCACCACGCGGCGCCGGGCTTTGCGTGCCTCGACGAGTTCCACTACTACGGCGACACCGATCGCGGCTGGGCCTGGCAGGTTCCACTGCTCCTCCCCAACGACACCCAGTTCCTCCTCGCCTCGGCGACCCTCGGCGATGTCTCGCCGATCATCGCGGATCTCGAAACACGAACCTCGACCCCGGTTGAGAACATCACGAGTGTGAACCGTCCGATTCCGCTCTACCCGGAATGGCGCGCCACACCGCTCGCCGAGAGCATCGTCGATGCCGTGGAGCGCGGCCTCTATCCCGTCTACCTCGTCCACTCCACGCAATCGGCGGCGGTCGAGCAGGCCCAGTCACTCGTGTCGCTGCCCCTCACCACGCGAGAACAGCGCGAAGCGATCGCGGCAGCAGTGAAGGGTGAGCGACTCACCACGGGCTTCGGCCAGACCCTTGCCCGTTATCTCCGTAACGGTGTCGGCGTGCATCACGCCGGCATGCTCCCCCGCTACCGTCGGCTCGTGGAGCGTCTCGCCGGCGAGGGGCTCCTCGCAGTGATCTGCGGCACCGACACGCTCGGCGTCGGAATCAACATTCCGATACGCACCGTTCTGTTCAGTGCACTTACGAAGTTCGACGGACAGAAGGTCCGCGTCCTCCGAGCTCGCGAGTTCCATCAGCTCGCCGGACGCGCCGGGCGGCCCGGCTTCGATCCCGACGGGCACGTGTGGGCCCAGGCGCCGGAGCACGTGATCGAGACGAACCGTGCACTGGCACGTGCCGGCGATGATCCGAAAGCGCAGCGCAAGGTCAAGCGCTCGCCACCTCCGAAGGGGTTCGTGCATTTCGACGAGAACACCTTCAATCGATTGCTCGCGGCGTCGCCGGAACCGCTGGTGTCGCGCTTTCGCGTGAGCCCGAATCTGGTGTCGAGTGTCTTGGCCCGACCCGACGGACCCGCGGTCCTGAAGGGACTGATGCTCACCAACCACGACACACCGACGCAGAAGCGGGCGCACAAGAAGCGGGCCATCCATGTGTACCGATCACTGGAGGCAGCGGGCGTTGCCGAACGTCTGCGCGCAGACGATGGCACGTGCACCGGGGTTCGTGTCGGCTCCCTCGTCGACGATGGCACGGACGATCGCGTCGATGTGCGCTTCGCCTCTCCCCTCGGCCCCTTTGCCCTCGAAGTCCTCGCCTCCTTTGATCGCAACGATCCGTCCTACGTGCTCGACGTGGTCAGCGTCGTCGAGTCGATCATCGAAAACCCGCGGGCCATCGTGATCGCCCAGGAGAAGGCGGCGCGATCGATGGAGATCGCCCGGATGAAGGCCGCCGGCGTTCCGTATGAGGAGCGCATCGAGAACCTCGACGGGATCACGTGGACGAAGCCGCTCGCCGAGATCCTCGATTCGTGCATCGAGCTCTACCGGCGCAGCCATCCGTGGGTGTGGGAGGACCCGGAGCCGAAGTCAATCCTTCGCGAGATGCTCGAGACCGGCGAAACCTTCAACGGGTTCATCAAGCGTTACAAGCTCGAACGCAGCGAGGGGCTGCTACTGCGCTACCTCACCGATGCATGGCGCACCCTCGACCGATCCCTTGCCAATGATTCGTACACCGATCCTCTCGAAGACGTGATCGAGTGGCTCCGTCTCCTGCTCAGCGCCACCGACGCCAGTCTCCTCGACGAGTGGACCAAGCTGTCGGGCGGCGAAGTCCCCGAACATCACGTCGGTGCCTCGCCCGTCGTCATCATCGGACCACCACCTGCATGGCGGACGAGCATTCGCACGGCAGCGTTCGGCTGGGTCGAGCTGCTGGCCCGCAAGGCGTATCCGTCGTTCTCCGAACGCATCGAGGGTGCGCCCACACCATGGGATCTCGAGAACATGCTCGCCGAGTATTGGGCCGAACACCCCTCCATCGAGACAACGACCGAAGCACGGTCGGCGGCGTTCTTCTCCATCGATGATTCGGTGGCCGGCACGTGGACAGTGACGCAGCGTCTCTGCGACCCGGAGGGCGATGGCGACTGGCGATTCGTCGGCACGGTCGATCTTGCGCGAGCAGCGGACGACGGAGGACCGACACTGGTCTTCGGCGCGGTCAGCCGACTCGGGTTGTTCGGCGAGTGACCGAGATGACCCTGCGTCGTGACGCTACCCACGAGCAGCGAGAAACCCGCGGGCTGCTGCTCGGCTTCGTGGGTGTCTTGTGCTTCAGCGTTTCCCTTCCGGCGACCCGCGTCGCCGTTCGCGAGCTCGGCTGGGTGTTCGTGTCGTTCGGACGTGCCGTCGTGGCCGGTCTCCTTGCCACAGCCGTTTTGGTGGTCACGAGGGCCAAGCGGCCGCAACGTCACCATTGGAGGCCGCTTCTCGGAACCGTCGGCGGCGTCGTGCTCGGCTTCCCGGCTTTCACCGGTGTTGCCCTTCGGCACGCACCAGCCGGTCACGGAGCGGTCGTCATCGGCTTGCTCCCTGCCGCCACGGCCGGGTGGGCGCTGCTGCGCATCGGTGATCGCCCCTCGAGGCGCTACTGGTTCTTCGCCGCCCTTGGCGTTGCTGCGGTGACGACGCTGGCGGTGACGAAATCGAACACGAAGGACCTCGCCGTCGGCGATCTGCTCCTGCTCGGCGCCGTGATTTCAGCGTCGTTCGGCTACGCCGAGGGCGCCGTCGTGAGCCGCGAGCTTGGCGGGTGGCAGACGATCTCATGGGCTGTCGTGATCGCCCTTCCGCTCACGGTGCCGCTCACCCTGCTCGGCCTCGGGCCCGTCTCGACCGCTGATCCCCGAACCGCCTGGCTTGGTTTCGCGTACCTCTCCGTGGTCTCGATGTACCTCGGGTTCTTCGCCTGGTATGCCGGGCTTGCCGTGGGCGGCGTGGCCCGGGTGAGCCAGATCCAGTTGTTGCAGCCGATCCTCTCACTCACCTGGGCCGGGCTGTTCCTGCACGAGGACATCGACGCTCTGCTCATCGCCGTTGCGCTCGTCGTTCTCATCGCCGTGTTCGGATCCAGAAGGTCGGCGATTGCACACGCTGTTCCCGCTGCCCGCGAGGTCTCGGCGGCTACGGTGACCGCCCGTCTATGAGCGACACCACAACTGATTCCTCTCCCCTCCTCCCGGCGTTCACTGCGGCGCTCATCGCCGTCCTCGTCGGTGTTACGAGTTCGGTCGCGTTGGTCTTCGCCGCGGCGAACGCCACGGGTGCGACCCCGGCTCAGACGGGCTCCTGGATCGGCGCTCTCTGTATCGGCAAAGGCCTCAGCGCGATCTATCTCTCGCGCCGCTACCGCACACCGATACTGCTGGCGTGGTCGACACCCGCTGCCGCGCTCCTCGCCACCGGGCTCGACGGCGTCAGTATGCGCGAAGCGATCGGGGCGTTCGTGTTCTCGGCGCTGCTTCTGCTCATCACCGGCGTCACCGGTGCTTTCGATCGCGTCATCGACAACATCCCGCTTCCGCTCGCATCGGCACTTCTCGCCGGTGTACTGGTGCGCTTCGCCATCGACGGGTTCGCTTCTGCCACGGCCGAGCCTGCACTCGTGATCTCGATGTTCGCCGCGTTCGTGCTCTCTCGACGGCTCCTGCCAAAGTTCAGCGCGCTTCTTGTCTTGGGCGTTGGCCTAATCGTGGCGCTCGCCCAAGGATCGCTGAGCACGAGAGGCGTTCATCTCGGCCTCGTCGATCCGCAATTCGTCCGACCGTCGTTCTCGTTCGGAGTTCTGCTGGGGCTCGGCGTGCCGCTCTACATCGTGACCATGGCGGCGCAGAACGTCCCTGGCGTCGCTGCGCTCCGGGCGCACGGATACGACGTTCGCGCGTCGCCGGCCATAACGGCAAGCGGCATCGCCGGACTCATCATGGCCCCGTTCGGGTCCTTCGGCATCAACCTCGCCGCAATCACGGCGTCGATGGTCATGGGTCCGGAAATCCATCCGAATCGCGATCGCCGCTATCCCGCCGCGATGTTTGCTGGAGCGCTCTACGTCGGGGTCGGCCTGATCGGCGGCTCCGTGGCCAGCGTTCTCGGCGTGCTCCCCAGAGCCCTGATTCTCGCCGTTGCCGGGTTCGCCCTCATCCCGACGGTCACGAACGGCCTCACCTCAGCCGTGAGCGACCCCGCGCAACGCGAGGCGGCCGTCATCACCTTCCTCATAGCGCTCTCTGGCGTGAGCTTGGCCGGGATCGGCGCAGCCTTCTGGGCGATCATCGCCGGAGCACTCGTGCTCCTCAGCACCCGGCTCCGCCCGGTCAGCTCACGACGCCGAGGCGAACGCGCCAGCTGAAGGAGATCCGGGGGGCATTTCCCGCGGCCATAGAAGCGGCGAAGCCGGCGTTGACGCCACGTGAGTAGGCATCCGCACCGATCTCGGCGTCGCTCAGGCCAGCCTTGACGAGCGCCTGATAGCTCCCCTGGCTGCGGAGCAGCGCGACGAATCGTTCGGCGGAGCGCTCGCCGGGCAACGGCTCGTCGAACACCAACTCGCGGGTGTAGGAGAAGTGTCCGCTGGCCACCATCCGGCTCAGGTGCTCGGTCTTCGACCACGATCTCATGGCACCCGGCATCGCCCGGTTGCGGTGCGGGTCAACGAGGTCCTCGTCCACCAGTGCCGGATCATCGTCATCGACGGGACGGCGCAGCTCTGTGTGTTCCTCACCCGCCGCGAGACGGGCCTCGAACACCCGGATCCGCTTGTGCACGACCGCCCACGCCGCTTCGGCCTCGACCACGCCCGATACCGGCGGCCAGTCGGCGTCGACAGTGGCGAATACCCCACCCGGTCGAAGCAGCCGCGCCACCTCGCGGAGTGTGGACACTGGCTCCATCCAATGCATCGCCTGCACGGCGAGCACGATGTCGGCACAGCAGTCGTCGAGACCCGTTCGGTCCGAGGTGCCAGCGACGTACGTGATGTTGCCACCGCCCCGTTCGGTCGCGCGTCGGCGCATGTCGTCGCTCGGCTCGATCCCGGTCACCGAACGCGCCCACCCGCGAGCCCAGCGCGACGACAGCCCGGTTCCGCTACCAAGGTCGACAACGACAGGGGACGATACGCGCGCGTACGAGCAGAGCAGCGGTCCGAGGCCGACTGGCGGGCTCGGACGGCTGGCGTCATAGAGGTCGGCGAAACCGGAGAAGCGATCGGCCTGCGGTGGAATTGGACCCGGCATGGTCGACACTCTGCCAGAGCCGGGAGGCCACGTCTTCGAACCGACAAAACGCCGACCGAAAAGCCGGCCGCAACGTGATCGAAATCACAGACGTCGTGGCCAGAACGCCGGAGAGTGAAGAGCGGGCAACGCAACGAACCGCGAGCGCTGCTCATTTGCCACAGCTACCCACGGAACGGAAACGACCATGACCACACAGTCGAATGCAGTCGTCATCGGTGGAGGAATGGCCGGCCTGTTCGCCGCCCGCGTTCTTTCAGAGCATTTCGACGATGTGCTCATCGTCGACCGTGACAGTGAACCGGTTGGGGCGAAGCCCAGACCTACCGTTCCCCAGGGAAACCATTTCCACGCCCTGCTTCCGGGCGGGCTCGACGCCATGGGCAGTTGGTTCCCCGGCTTCACCGACGATCTCGTAAATGCAGGCTCGATTCCAATGACGGTCGGTCGCGACTTCGTTGTGTACACCCCGTTGGGCCGGTCCTACAGTCTGCAATCGCACGTCACGGAACCGGCCGACTACGGACTGATGTACGTCCAGACTCGGCCTTTGCTCGAACACTGCGTTCGCACCCGAGTCCGAACGGTTCCCAACATCCGGTTCCGGCACGACTCGATCGTCGACGGTCCCGTACATGAGGGCAGGCGGGTCACCGGTGTGAAAATCCGGAACGACACGCCGCTTGTCGCCGACCTTGTCGTCGACGCGAGCGGACGAAACAGCGTGTCGGCACGATGGTTGGGTGACCTCGGCTATCCGTCAGCGCCGGAGACGTATGTGAACTGCGACGTGCACTACGCGTCCGTGACGGTCACGCCGGAGAACTGGGACGCCTTCAACGAGGTCGTGTTCTTCGTGACACCGTCGGGACAAGGCGAGCACGGTTCGCGCACCGCCGCCGTGGTCAAAATCGACGGCGGCCGATGGCTGATCGCATTGGGTGGCCGATACGGCGACGCGCCGCCGACCAATTGGGACGCGTTCCGGGAGTTCGGGAAAACTCTGCCCTACGCAGTCTGGGACGAGCTCGTCGCAACGTGCACGCCGCTCGAATCGATCAAGACGTACCACCTGCCAAGGGCGGTTCGCCGACACTACGAACAACTCGATCACTACCCCGAGGGTTTACTCCCCATCGGCGACTCGATCTGCTTCTTCAACCCGACCCACGGGCAGGGAATGTCGTCGGCCGCCGGTCAGTGCAAGGGTCTCGAACAGCTCCTCAACGACCGAGCGGTCGCCGGACGCAACCTCGACGGCCTGGCCAAAGAGTTCTTTCCCATTGCCGCCGATTGGGTCCGTGGGCCCTGGATTCTCGCCGCCGTGAGTGACTTCGAGAACCCGGCGTGCACGGGCGACTTTCCGATGGACGACCTCCCCGATCTCATTCGTCTCGGGGAGCTCTCCGCCGCATCCGCCAACGATCCGGCCCTTGCCCAGTTCGTCGTCTCCATCGCCACGCTCAAGCTCCCGCTTTCTGCCGTGCGCACGATGCAATCGGTGTGAGGCAGCCGCTGACGCGCCGACCGCTCACGCGCCAACTACGACTTCGCCGAGCGGCCGCTCACCGGCCACCGTGGTGCGGTGCAGCAGCCGACGGCTTCCGTCGTAGTCGTTGATGGCCAGGTGCAGCAAGCACCGGTTGTCCCAGATCGCCAGCGTTCCCGGCTCCCACCGGAGGCGGCAGGTGAACTCCGCTTTCGTGGCGTGCGCGAACAGGAAGTGAAGCAGCGGCCGCGACTCCTCCTCGGTCATCGATTCGAAGTGCTGGGTGTAGACCGGGTTGACGAACAGCGCCTTACGGCCGGTGACCGGGTGCACCCGGACGACCGGCTGGGAAATCTCTCGATCGGCCGACGGGTCGTTGCGCACCATACCGATCGACTTGCTCGTGGCGGCGTTGGTGCCTGGCCCTTTCGTGCCGTGCGGCCACGCGGTTTGGATTGCCCTAAGCGGATCGATCAGCGCCTTCATCCCGTCCGACAGCGCGTCGTACGCCGCATACTGACTTGCCCACAGCGTGTCGCCTCCGACGTCGGGCAGTTCGATCGCATAGAGCAGCGTGAGGCTCGGTGGTTCCGGGAGAAACGAGAAGTCGGAGTGCCACGTGCCGCCGAAGGTCGAGATCTTCTTCTCGTCGGCTTCCTTCAGAACGGCGATGATGTCGGGATACTCGTCGAGGTGCTTGATGTAGGGCACACGAAGAATGGGACCGAAGCGACGGGTGACATCGAGCTGCTGTTCCGGAGTGAGGTGCTGATCGCGGATGAACAGCACGCCGTGCTCGGCGAGAGCACCGCGCAGCCGCCCGAACGACTCGTCGGACAACCCGGCGATGTCAGCCCCGAGGACCTCTGCGCCACATGCGGGCGCCACCGGCCGGATCATCATGTCGTTCGTCATGACACCACTCTGCCATCGCCGACCGTCAGCTCGGCAGTCGGAGCTGCGGGGTGAGGTTGGGTGCCCGGCTCGGGTAGCTGGTTCCTTTGGGAGAGGTGAACCACAGCGTATCGTTCGGGTCGCCGGTGATGGACCAGCCACGCTTGTGAACCGCGGTGTGGTGATGGCGACACAGAAGGCAGCAATTGGCCCGGGTGGTGGGGCCGCCGTTGGTCCAGTGCTTGATGTGATGCACGTCGGTGAATGCCGCAGGCATGTCGCACGCCGGGTGGCGACACGTTCGATCTCGATGCGAGACAGCCTTGCGCAACGCCGGCGGGACGACACGGGACTCTCGACCGATGTCGAGCACGATGGACGGACCGGACGTGAGTATTCGGGTCACGGAGCAGTCGCATGCCGCGTGAAGGACATCGGCCAGGTTCAGCCCACCGCTGGGGGCCGTGCTCGTCGGACTCAGGTGTGCTGCGGTGAGCGTGTCGAGGTCGACTGCGACATGCAGGTGGGGCCGGGCGGTTGCGGTGCCGGTCACGTTCGCGTGGTGGTCGAGGAAGAACTGGGCGATGGCAGTGAAGGCGTCGGCGCGCTGCTGGGCCGGGGTTCGCGAGTCGACCGGCTTTGCCCGCCGCTCATTCCCCTCGCCTGAATGCGCAACATCGTCTTCGAGGGTCTCGTGGTCGACGCCTCCCGCATCGATCGACGTCGGGAGACTCAGTTTGTGAGCGGCAGCGATCGCCGCACTGATGACGGCAGCGTCGTGGGGATTGAACGTTCCCTGGAGCGCGAGGTCTCCGTCGAGGATCGTTCCCAGGTGAAGTTCCGACACCGTGTCGTCGCACGTCGGGGACGGATCGTCGTCACCCTGCGCCGAGCCGAGTTCGGCATCGACGCGCAGCGCCCAGTTGTTGGCCAGGATGCGAGCGTGGTCGACCGACAGGGCACGAACCTGATCGATCAGCAACTCGACGTCGCGTTCGGTGAAGGTGGCGCGGGCCGGAGTGAACACGCGGATCAGATGGTCGGCGTGGTCGAACGTGATCGCTCCGAACAGCAGAGCCGCACGGAGTTGCGCAATGTCTCTCAGCCCGCGCGCCTGAGCAAGCAGGCGAACGGCGTGGCCGTGGGAGATGCAAAGTTGGGAGCGGAGCCATGCCACCACGGTGCGCGCACCGTCGACCGAATGAGCATCAACGCGGTCGAAGTCGATGAGCGCATCGACCAGGTCGAGATGGGCGACCTGCGCCCGGAACCACGTGTGGTGGACGAGATCGCGTTCGTCGACCGCGGACGTGTGGGTCGCCTGAGCAAACCATTCGGCGTCGGCATCGGACCACACGGCCTCTTCTGAGGGCGACGGGGCTTCCCCATGGTCGTTGATTGCGAACATGTGTTCGAGTGTAGCAGACCAATCGGAGAAGGCAAGCAAACTCGCGACAATGTTCCCGGTGTTTCAGCGTTTCGCCTGAGCACCCAACCGCTTCGTCGCGTACCCTGACGACATGGAACCCTCCCTTCGGTCAGCGAACAACGTGGTGCATTTCGCCATTCATGCCGACGATGTCGCACGATGATGAACGTGACCAGCACCCAACGCATGCATATGACGCAACGCGGCGCCCGGCGGACGGGACGGCGCCTCGTCGCGGGGATCGTCGGCGCGATTCTTCTTGCCGCTTCCGGCGTCGGACCGTCGATGCCGGCCAACGCGCAGATCGCACCTTCGTCGACGGAAGTGAAGGCGTACCGCGGACTCTTCGCGGCCGCGGCGTCGGGAGATCTCTCGTCGACGAGGCGACTCCTCGAGCGAGGCGCGAACCCCAACCTCACCGACTCCTATGGGCGGACCCCCGCCCACATCGCCGCTCACTTCAAACGACGACCGACCCTCGCGCTGCTGTTGCAGAAGGGGGCCGACCCGAACCGCCTCGAGCGTGACCTCTACGACGTCATCACGATCGCTGCCGTGGCCAACGACCCCGAGACCATCAAGGTGGCGCTGCGATACGGCGGAAAGGCGACCAACATCACGAGCCGATACGTCGGTACCGCGCTGATCGCCGCGTCGCACCTCGGCAACCTCGAATCCGTGCGTGTGCTCGTCGGTGCCGGCGCGCCGCTCGACCACGTCAACAACCTGGAGTGGACCGCGCTGCTCGAAGCCATCATCCTGGGCGACGGCGGGCCGAGACACACCGCCGTCGTCTCAACGTTGGTGAAGGCGGGCGCCGACGTCGACATCGCCGACGGCAACGGGGTCACACCCCTCGACCACGCGAAGTCGCGGGGCTACACCAAGATCATCGCCATCCTCGAAGCAGCCGGCTGATACCCCCAGCTCGTCACCGGCCGGCCGGCTCCGGCCCCTCTACGACACCCGCCGTCCCTCAGCAATCGCACGCCACCCCTACGCTACCTGCCAGCTGGTCGCACGCCGGTAGTGCATCGCGACTGCACCGTTGCGGAACGGCGTCGCCGAGACAAGCTCGAGCCGCCGTGTGCCGCGCAACCCGCCCTGGTAGAGGGTCGGGCCGTCGCCAGCGATGCGGTGGCTGTTGTTCCACGGGAAGTCCCCTCGAGTCGACGATACGACGTACTTCGGCTTTGCTTCCAGCTTGACGGCCCAGTCGCGCATCGCTGCGGGCGACTCATCGTCGCCGCAGGCGACGGCCGGCCAGTAGCTGTCCATCGACGCTCTCGCCCGTCCAACGCCACCCCACCCTGCGACCTGGGCGTTCACTCCCAAAGGCACAACGTCGGTAGGGTTTGCCGATGCGACGGAGCCGACCACCTCGACGACGTCGCATCGTGGCCGCCGTCGGGCTGAGCATTCTCAGCCTCGCCGGATGCACGGCTTCGTCCGACACGACCACCGACCCACCCTCAGCCGTCGCCGAACCCAGCGTCGTCGTCGACGGCTTGAGCGGTCCCACCCAGTTCACCGACGGGCCGGGAACCTGGCTGCTCGTCGCGCAACTGGCTGGTGACGAGGAG